>DATJJH010000037.1:0-7705 GCA_035492395.1 Trinickia sp.
TTTTTTTCTCGGTACTTTCACCAACTGAATTCGACCTCGCGGTTCCCTCACGCAAAATTGGCAGTCCTCACGGCGCACCCGCGCCTCCGGGGGCATTTCATTTCAACGCCAATAGCAACAAAGGAACACCATGCGATTCGAAGTCACCCCCGATTGCCGACCCTTTCACGAAGCGGGCGAATTCAGCCAACTCACGGCCTATTACGAAGAAGACCGGCGCACCATGTGGATGATGTTGCGCTCCGAACCGCGCCCTTGCTTCAACCAGCAATTGGTCACGGACATCATCCGCCTCGCCCGCGCGGCCCGCGAATCCGGCCTGCGGTTCGATTTCTGGGTCACCGGTTCACTCGTGCCCGAGATCTTCAACGTGGGCGGCGACCTCGACTTTTTCGTCGAAGCCATCCGCAAGGGGGAGCGCGACCGGCTTGTGGCGTATGCGCGATCGTGTATCGACGGCGTCTGGGAGATCTATAACGGGTTCGGCACCGGCGCTATTTCGATTGCCATGGTGGAAGGCAGCGCGCTTGGGGGAGGCTTTGAAGCCGCATTGGCGCATCATTACGTGCTCGCGCAAAAAGGCACGAAGATGGGATTTCCGGAAATCGCATTCAATCTTTTTCCGGGCATGGGCGGTTATTCCCTCGTGACGCGCAAATCCAGCATGAGCGTGGCCGAAACGTTGATCAGCACCGGGGAATCGCGCATTGCCGAATGGCATGCCGAGAAGGGTTTGGTCGATGAACTCTTCGAACCGGGCGACGCCATGATGGCCACGCGTACCTTCATCGACGTCATTCGTCCCGTGTTCAACGGCACGCGCGCGATGCTGCGCGCGCGTCAGCGCGTGCTGCCGCTCTCACGCGCCGAACTCATGGACATCACCGAAGACTGGGTGCATTCGGCGTTCATGCTCGAGGAAAAGGACATCGCCTTCATGGAACGGCTCGTCGTGCTGCAAAACAGGCGCGTGTCCAAGCTGAAGGCCGTGCCATAAGCGGCCGCCCCCTACTGTGGCGACGGTCGATTCGAAAATGCGCGCGCTCAGGCGATAAGCCTGAGCCGCTTCTTATCGACCAGCCACGATTCGAACGTCTCGGCGTCCATTGGCTTCGCATAGAAAAAGCCTTGCGCGTAATCGACGCCGATGTCCTTGAGAAACTGCACCTCCCGCTCCGTCTCGACGCCTTCGGCCACGACCGCGAAGCCGAAGGCGCGCGCGAGACTCAATACCGACCGCACGAGCGACTGCGCCTGGAAATTCTGATCGATGCCCGTAATGAAGCTGCGATCGAGCTTGATGACGTCGATCGGCAGCCGGGTCAGTTGCGACAACGACGAATACCCCGTACCGAAGTCGTCGAGCAGGATGCGCGCTCCCAACTGCTTGAACTGGCGCATCAGATCGATCGCGGCCCTTTCGTCCTCGATGAAGCAGCTCTCCGTCAATTCGATATCGATCAGCGTACGGGCGGCGCCGCCTCGTTCGACGAGTTCACGCAGTTGATTGACGATCTGCGCGTCGCGCAGCTGGCGGGCGGATACGTTGATCGAAATGCGGATGTCGAGGCCGCTCTCGTGCCAGCGGGCGGCCTGAGACACCGCCTCTTGCATCAACCACCGGCCGATGGGAATGATGAGTCCCGACTCTTCGGTGAAGCGGATGAATTCGCCGGGCGCGACGAGCCCGCGGCTCGTCGATCGCCAGCGGATCAACGCTTCGACGCTGTGCAAGCGCCCTGTGCACAGGTTGATCAACGGCTGGTAATGAAGCACGAACTGCTGCTCGTCGATGGCCTTGCGCAATTCGGTATCCAGCCAAATGTACTTGGCCACCTTTTGATTCATCTCCGGCGAGAAGACTCGATAGGTGTGCTTACCCGCTTCCTTGGCCGCATACATGGCGGTATCGGCATGCGAGATCAGCGCCTCGAGCGTTTCGCCGTGCTGAGGATAGACCGCGATGCCAATGGAGCAACTCGTGTACACGTCGATCAGGTCGAGCCGAACCGGCAGGCGAAGTCGATCGATGATCGTCTCGGACAACGTCTCCAGGCCGGCTTGCGTGCAGGATTCGACCAGAATCAAGAATTCGTCGCCGCCTAGCCGAGCAAGCGTGGCGCGCTCGGGCAGGCACTCGCTGACGATCTCCGACACGCGCTTGATCAGCCGATCGCCGTTGACGTGCCCGAAGTGATCGTTCACGCGCTTGAAATTGTCGAGGTCCAGAAACAGGATGCCGAGCACGCGCGATGGATCGCCGTGCGCGCGCTCGAGCGCCGCTTCGATCGTCGCATTGATCGCATAGCGATTCATGAGGCCGGTGAGGACATCCTTCGAAGCGAGGTCCTTCAAGCGCTGCTGCGCATTGCGCTCTTCGGTGATATCCGTGCCGGAGCAAATGATGAATTCTTCATCGACCCCGCTGCCGCTATGGACGAACTTGTTGCGGAACTGGAAGAGCCGCGGCCCTTTGATCGTGTTGATGATCCGTTCGACTTCGAACGACTGCCTGCTTTCGAAAAACTGCCGGATGTTGGTGCGCGATTGCGAGCCTTGGTCCGGGCTCATGAAAAGCTCGAACGCGCTGCGCCCGATCACGTCGACCTCGCTCATACCCGTCACTTCCTCGCACATGCGATTGAAGCGCTGCACGATGCCGTTGCGATCGAGTATGACGACGAGCGAGTTGACTTCGGATACGACCTGCTCGGCCGCAGCGAGGCCATTGGACAGCGCATCGGCCACGGAGAGCGTGTCGGCATAGTCGGAAGCGGTGCCCGCCCAGTCGCGCCGGTCGGTTTTCTTGCCCACCAGGTGCAGCGTGATCGCATGCCCGTAGAGCGAGATGTCGAGCAGCAGATGGGAGGTGACACCCGTCAAAGCACGGATTTTTTCCGCCTGTTCCGAGGTAAGCGCGATGCTGACGTTGGTCAAGCCGCGCACCGCGGCCAACTCCAAGGCGTTGCTGTCGCCGCCGAGCCGCCAGCACGGCCGTCTCGTTCCAAGCAAGACTTCGAGCACGCAGTCGTCTTCGTCAAAGTCATACATAGCTGGCCCCGTTCAACGAGCACTCCTTGGCGCGCGCACACTCAATGGCACACACAGGAGAAGCAAAATGCGAACCGCACACCCTAGCAATTTGCAATGCGGCGTTTGAATTGGAATCGCCACATTTGCCGCATGGCGAATATTTAACGCAACATTCTACTGCTTACAAGCGCCCAACACATTATTTGCATGCACAACGCCCGCCTACGCCAGCCGACCGCGCTTTTCGCATTGCGCCGAGGGCTCATTCGCCGTCACTTCGTGATACCAAACGGGGCGCCGCGGCGCCGAAGTCTTCGCGGCGTACATCGCCGCGTCGGCCTTCGCTAGGAGATCCTCCGCGCGGTCGCCGTCGATCGGAAATTCGCTGATCCCCATGCTGGCGCCCACCGTCATGCGGTGCGCGCCGATCGTCACGGCCTCGGCCATCGCCGCCTGCACGCGTTGCGCGGCGTCGCGAATCTGCTCGGGCAGCCGCACGCCGCAGACCAAGATGATGAATTCGTCGCCGCCCAGCCGGGCCACGATGTCCTTGGGTCCCAGCGCCTCGCGCAGACGCTGCGCGACCACCACGAGCGTCCGGTCACCGGACGAGTGCCCTAATTGATCGTTAATCTGCTTGAAGCCGTCGAGATCGAGGAACATGACGGCTAATCGCTGCCCGTTCGCCTGTGCGTCTCGTATCGAAGCTTCCAGCCCCTCCATGAAGCGCATTCGATTCGGCAGACCGGTCAGCGCATCGTGCGCCGCCAGATGCGTGAGCTCCTGTTGCTTGGCGCGCAGCGTTTTCATTTGCGCGCGGATTTCGAATCGCATGGCGTCGAAGCAGCGCGCGAGTACCCCGATTTCGTCGGAGCGCGCCACCGGCAGGCGCTCGGCGCCGCAATCGTCGAACACGTTCGTCGCCGCTTGAGTCAAGGCGCGCAGCGGCCGCGCTAACGCGCGCGCGAATAGCGCCGCCAAGACGATCGCCAACGCGGTCGAAATCAGCACCATGCGCACGATCTGCTGACCCAGCGCGTTAGCGGCGGCCAGCGCAGTCCTCAACGATCGCCCGAGACCGAGCACGACGAAGCGATTGCCATCGACGAGCCCGAACGGCGAGCGCACGAATGCGAAAGCCTGGGCCGGCGCCGGATCCGCTTGCGCGGCCGCGTTGAAAGTCAGACCGGTGCGGCCCTGATCGAAGAGAGGCCGAGTATCGGGAAAGGCAGTCTGCACCAGCATGCGCCGCCCGCGCTCGAAGCCAAACGTTTGGCTCGGGTCCGGATGGATCAGGAAGTCGCCCCACTCGTTCGTCAAATACACGAGGTAGCCGGCGGGCAGATCGCGCTCGAGCCGCTGAAATACTTGCGTGAGGTTCACGTCGATGACGAGCACACCCACCTTGTCGCCGTTCGTATCGACGATCGGGGCGCCGATTTTCACGGATGGAACGCGCTCGTCCGCATCCGAACGCGAATAGGCCTTCAGGGCGATCGGCGACACGTAGACATGGCCTTGCACCGTAGCGAGCGTATCGAAAACGTACGGAAACTGGCCTTTCTCGCGCAATCCGCTGTCGGGCACGACGACGGCGCCGTGCGGGCCGCGAGCGACCCGAATCCGCTCCAGCCCATGATCGGCGCGTGTGATGAGCCGTATCTCGAGATACTCGGGATGGTGCGCCATGAATTGCACGAACACCTGCTCGAGCCGCGTGCGCCCCGCGCGAGACGTATCGCCGCCGCGGGCGACCGCGACCGACGAGGGCATCGTCGTGAGCACGAGCACGTCGTCCGACACATCGCCGAGCGCGGCGGTAAAGCGCTGGCTCAAGAGCCGAGTCGACGTGAGCAGACTGCGCTGCGCCTCTTGCACGAGCATCGCTCGGTTGGCGCGATAAGCGTAGTAACCCGTGGCGCCCGACGCCGCCGCTCCGATGCAGACCAGCAGAATCGACAACTTCGAAGTCAGACCGAGCCGGATCATTTTGGAAAGCTCCTCAGCGTCTCGCCCGCTTCGATGCGCTGCCATAGCGCTTCACGCTGTTCGATGCTTTCAACGCGCTGAATCCACACGAGTTGCCGCCCTGGAACCGCTTCTCCGTCCGGGGCGGGCGTCACGGTATTGGCGAGCCCCTCGCGCTGCGTCAGCTGAGCGGCGATCGCCGGCTCGAGCATGAAATTGATCCAATCGTAGGCCAGCGCCCGATTGAACGCCCCTTGCGTGATCGCCCAGCAATCGAGCCACGCGAGCGCGCCTTCGTCGGGAATGACATAGCCCACGTCCACCCCGGCTCGACGCAGCAGCTCGACCTGCTGCGTGCCGTAGTTGCCGAACATCAACGCCGCGTGGTGCTGAACGAACAGCGCAGTCGCCTCCTCCGGCAGCGTGTAATACGTCAGAAGATTACGGCGCAGGCCGACGAGTTCGCGCGCGACGGTGCGCATCTGCGCCGACGATAACTGAAACGGATCGCGGTAACCGAGCGAGAGCGCGGCAAAGGAGAAGTTGTGCTGCGCGCTGTTGAAATCGAGCACCTTGCCGCGATAGCGCGGATCCCAGAGCGCGCGCATCGAATGCGGCGCAACCGCGATTTGCTTGCGGTCGTAAATGAGCCCCATCGACGAATAGGTAAACGGAATCGCATAGGCGCCATGGCCGTCGGCGAGCCCGCCGATCGTATCGATTCTCTGAAAGTAAGGCCGCTGCCGCCGGCGGTTCGGAATCAGCGACAAGTCGAGCGGCATAATCAGGCCGGCGCGCGCATACCGCGCAATCTCGGCGGTATTGGCCGCGAGCACGTCGAAGGGCGGCGTAGCGCTATGCATGCGCGACCATAACGCTTCGTCGGAATCGACGAACGTCACCTCGACCTTCGCGTGAAAGCGCTTTTCGAACGCGGCGACCCAGTCGTCGTCGGCGTAGCCGGGCCAAGCAAGCACGCGCAAGACGGCTTGACGGGGAGAACCCGAATCGGCCAGCGTTTCAGTCCAGAAGAAGCACAGCAGGAAAAAGACCGCGGCCAGAGGCGTGACAATGTTGCCGGCACGAAGGCAGACAAGCGATCCCCGTAAGATTTGGAGAACGACCTTACTCATGCGTCGCCCCGCGTGTGACATATTTTTGAATGCGTGGTCATGCTGCACGTCGGCGGAAAGCCGCGTGGCGCCTAGCGATGGACGCTAGGCCGGCGTGCAACATTCACGCGCAATATGCCAGTTCCTTACGAAGCCTGCAATAAGTTAAAACAACAGACAATTGAATCGGCGTCATCGCAAACGGAATTACGATGACGCCCACTCGCTTCAGTGGCTGATGTTTTCCAGCGCGAGACCGCGGGTGCGCGGTCCCATGAGGATCGTCGCAATGGCGACCAGCATCGATACGCCGATGAATGCCGCGACACCCGACACGCCATAGCCGTGCAGCAGCACGCCGATCGCCAACCCCGCGAAAGCGGCCGACAGGCGGCTCCAGGAGTAGACGAAGCCGACGGCCCGGGCGCGGATCCGCGTCGGATAAAGTTCGGCCTGGTAGCCGTGATAAGCGAACGACATGACGTTCGCCGCCAGTGTGAAGAGGATCCCGAGCGCGATCAGCCATCCCGTCGACGAGGCTTGCGAGAACAGCACGATCACAACGCCCATGATCACCAAGCTCACGACGATTTGCGTCTTGCGCTCTACCTTATCGGCGAACCATACGCCCAAGAGCGGCCCGAACGGGTTGGCCAGCGCGATGACGAACGCATAGGCCAGGCTGGCGGTCACGTGCACGCCGCGGCTCACGAGCAGCGTGGGCACCCAGGCCGCGAAGCCGTAGAACCCGATGACCTGCGCCATGTTGAAGATCGACATGGCGACCGTGCGCTTCAGATAGGGCTTGCGCAGCACTTCGGCTAGCGAACCGCGCCCTTCCTTCTCCGGTTGCAGCTGCCGCGGCGCGGGCAGCGCGACGCCTTTTTCCACCGTCACGCGCCGCTCGATGTCGGCCAGAATGCGCTCGGCGTCCTCGATGCGGCCATGGCGCGCCAACCAACGCGGGCTTTCCGGAATACGGCGTCGCAAGAACCACACGACGACGGCCGCGATCGAGCCGATCAAGATGACCACGCGCCAGTAGTCCAGCCCGAGCGGCTGGGTATCCTTCAGGATGTATGCCAAGAACGCGACCACAGGCACGGCCGAAAACGTGATGACCTGATTGACGGCGTAAGCGCGTCCGCGCTCCGCGCTCGGAATCAGCTCCGAGATGTACGTATCGATCGTCACGAGTTCGATGCCGATACCGATGCCCGCGGCGAAGCGCCAAAGGTTCAGCCCAAGGCCCGTCGTCTGAAACGCCATGATCGTCGTGCAGACCACGTACCAGATCAGCGACCAGGTAAAGACGGCGCGTCGTCCGCACCGGTCGGCGATTTGGCCGAACGCGAGCGCGCCCACCCAAAGGCCGGCGAACGTCGAAAACACGAACGTACCGAATCCCGCGACTTTGAGCGAGCCGAGCGCGGCGAAAAAGCCAAGCGATTCGGGCGTAAACAGTCCGGAATGGATCATCCCGGGCGCCACGTATCCGGTAAAGAACAAATCGTAAAACTCGAAAACGCCGCCAAGCGACAGCAGAATCACCATCGTCCAAACGGTGCGTGAGGGCGGCAGGCGATCGAATC
>DATJJH010000038.1:0-8555 GCA_035492395.1 Trinickia sp.
ACCGTTCGCTCAAAATCCCAAAGCCATGAAAGCTCGAATCACGCCGTTAGTCATTGCTGCATCCATCGCCTGCACCACCCCCATCGCGCACGCAGACGGCGTCGCGCATTCCCTCGACCATGCGCGGTCCGCGCTCGATACGAAAGAGGCCCGCTCCGCCTACGACGAAGCGATGGGCAACACCCCTGAACGCGACGGCTTCGGTACGCACTTGCCTGCGGGCTTCGACAAGCAATCCGTCATCGCACAGCTTGCCCCGGGGCAAGATGCCGCGCGCGCAGTCCTCGTCGGGGTGAAGCCGTGGCCGCAACGCGCCGGCGCTTATGTTGCGATCGTGTGCTTAGCCTCCTCCGCCGAAGAGGTAAAGAAAAGGGTGCGTTTTCAGCAAGCTACGGAGTGCGAGGGCGTCCCCCTGGGCAAGGATGAAGGCGATCCCGATTCCGTATGGCTCGGCGTGTTTCAGCGCGGTCCCGATGGCGCGATCCAGCTTGTCGCCCGAACTCAACGTCCGCTCGACGCGGAGACTGATTGGAGCGGCACGCCGATTGATCAACCCGATTACCTGTCCGACGGTACCAGCAAAGCGCTCCCGAACCAGTGGCTACAGTTCGACCTCGCCCCCTATCTCCTACGCGCGGGTGACTATGCGCTGGGTGTACGCGCGGGTTGGTCCATCATGTATTCGGGCGGCGGCGCTCAGTTCGAGGCGCTGTATTTGTTTCGAATCGATGGCGACGAGCTGAAATTGGTATTCGCTCGGCCCATGATGTACTTCCGCGACATGGCCGGCGATTGGCATCGCGACGGCACTCGGGATCACGAAATGACCGACGCGAGCGTCACGCTCTCCGTCCTCACCACCTCCACCGCCGGCTTCCGCGATTGGCAACTACGTCAGCGAGGCGGCTCGTGGCGGCAAACCTTCCATTGGTCCACCGCAGACGGTGAATACATTCCGGACTAACGCATACACCAGCGAAAATATCGCCACCGCCTTGGACTACACTTAAGCGTTTCGCTTACACACCGCAGCCATGGCGCACTTATTCTTCGCCGCTTCGATCCAGCGTCACATCCCCACGCCCGAGCGCGAAGTCGCGGCGCATTCGGTCGGAGAGGCCTTATCCTCCGCGTTTACCGAAGAGCCGCGCCTTCGCGGCTACATCCTCGACGACCAAGGCGGCTTGCGTAAGCATTTGTCCATCTTCGTAGACGGCAATCCCGTGCGCGACCGCCGTCATTTATCCGACGCCGTCGCCAAGGACAGTCGAATTTACGTAGTCCAAGCGCTATCCGGCGGCTGACGCGCCGCGCTAAAAACAACATCGGAGACACCCCATGAATGACAACCGCTTGCTCGTGGGCACCCGCAAAGGGTTGTTCGTGTTTGAAGCTGATGCCGCCGAGCCGTCTCGATGGAAGCAGACGGCGTTGCACTTCATCGGCGAGCCGGTGAGTTCTGCGCTTGCCGATCCGCGTGACGGCACGCTGTACGCGGCGCTCAATCTCGGCCATTTCGGCGTAAAGCTGCATCGGCTCCCCGCTGGCGAGCGCGAATGGCAGCCGTGCTCGGTGCCCGTCTATCCGCCGCAGCCCATGCAATCCGACGAATCGGCGGAATCGACCTCAGCGAAGCAGGACGGCGACACCCCGGAAGCAAGCGAACCCCTTTGGTCCCTAGAACAAATCTGGACGCTCGAGCCTGGCGGCGCCGATCAGCCGGGCACCCTATGGGCGGGCACGATTCCTGGCGGTCTTTTCCGTTCCGATGATGGAGGAGAAAGCTGGACGTTGAACCGGCCGCTCTGGGATCGTCCTGAACGTCGCGAGTGGGGTGGCGGCGGTTACGATCATGCCGGCATTCATTCGGTGCTAGTCGATCCGCGCGACAGCCGTCACGTGACCATCGCCGTTTCCTCCGGCGGCGTTTGGCAAACGGAGGACGGCGGCGAAACGTGGCGACAAACGGCCGACGGCATGGAGGCCGACTATATGCCGCCCGAGCGGCGCGGCGAGCCGAACGTTCAAGACCCGCACCGTGTCGCTCAATGTAAAGCCGATCCGAAGGTACTTTGGACGCAGCATCACTGCGGAATCTTTCTTTCGACCGATGGCGGCGAGCAGTGGGTTCGCATACACGCGCAGCCGTCGAGCTTCGGCTTCGCGGTGGTCGTGCATCCCGATGACCCGAACACGGCGTGGTTCGTGCCGGCGGTCAAGGACGCATGCCGTATTCCCGTCGATGGGAAATTCGTCGTCACGCGCACACGCGATGGCGGCAGCACGTTCGAAAGCTTCTCCGAAGGGCTACCGCAAGGGCCTGCCTACGATCTCGTTTATCGACACGGCTTGACGATCGATTCGACTGGAGCCCGGCTTGCGATGGCTTCGACCACCGGTGGGCTATGGGCGTCGAACGATGCGGGGGAAACGTGGAAGGAGGTCTCTGCGCATCTGCCGCCGGTGTATCACGTGAGCTTTGGATAATGCTGCAGGGGGCGCTACGAACAAGCGCCCCCGCCCTAACAGACTGAGGATTACCGCCCCGCCCCCATCATCTTCACATCCCCGATCCCCGGCTCGATGCTCCCACCTTCACCGGCATCCATCCGAACCCCGCGATGCTCCTTGCCGAAGTTGATAAGAATCGCAATCACAACAGCCACGGACCCGGCAACAAGCGCCATCGCCATGCCGTAGTTGTCGCCGTTGCGGTGTGCGATGCCGGCTTGAATCGTCGCATTGGCCGACGCGAGCAAATTCCCCAACTGATACACGAGCCCCGGGAACGTTGCGCGCACTTCAGGCGGCGACATTTCGTTCAGATGCGCCGGAATCACGCCCCAAGCGCCTTGCACCGAAATCTGCATGAGGAACGCGCCGATCGCCAGCGGAATGCTGCCGCTCGCGAATGCCCACAACGGCAACACCGGTAGCGCGATCAGCGCGGCGATGGCGATGGCTTTGCGGCGTCCGATCTTCTCCGACAACGAACCGAACACGATGCCGCCGATGATAGCGCCGATGTTGTACGTGATCGCGATCGCGCTGACCGTATGCGTCGAGAACTTGTGCTGCACGAGCAGGAACGTCGGATACATATCCTGCGTGCCGTGGCTGAAGAAGTTGAACGCCGTCATCAAGATGATCATGTAGACGGCCAGGTTCCATTCGCGCGCCAGCACGGCGAAGATGCTGGGGCGCACGGCGGCGCTGCGGCCACGTTCCCATGCCGGCGATTCCGGCACGTTGCGGCGGATGAAGAGCACGAGCAGCGCGGGCAGCACGCCGATCATGAACATGCCGCGCCAGCCGATCGAATCGTGCAACAGGCCGAATACGATCGATGCCAGCAGATAGCCCGACGGATAGCCGGCCTGCAAGATGCCCGACATGAGGCCGCGCGACTTCGGCGGGATCGACTCCATCGTCAGCGCGGAGCCCACGCCCCATTCGCCGCCCATCGCCACGCCGAACAAGCTGCGCATGACGAGCAGCATGGTCAAGCTGGTAGCGAAGCCCGACGCGAGGTCGAGCAGCGAGAACAACACGATGTTCGCCATCAGCACGGGACGCCGGCCAAAGCGATCGGCCAAGCGGCCGAAGATGAGCGCGCCCACGGGACGCAACGCGAGCGTCAGCGTGATAGCCACGGTCACGCTCGTGATTTCCGCGCCGAAGGCTTTGGCGATGTCCTTGAGGACGAACACCATCAGAAAGAAGTCGAACGCGTCGAGCGTCCATCCTAGGTAGCTGGCGAGGGCGACGCTACGCTGCTGCTTGGTCCATGTCATGAATCTGTCTCCTGTGGATATGAATGGCTCTTTGTGGTCACGTTGGCGAAGGCGTTGCGCCGTTGCGTGGCCGTGGCGTCCATAAACGCAGGAGGCATGCCAAGCGTGAGCCGCAGCTAACGCTTTGAATTGACTGGACTAACGACGAGTAGAAAAGAGACGGTCAAGCGGAAATCCGCCCAACCCGTCCCGAGGGCTGTGCGGAAATCGTGACGAGTGAAGACGAAGGAGGCGGCGGAAGGTGCCCGTTAACCCTAGCTGGAGCGCGGGCGATGCGAGAAGAATGACGGGGCTACGTCACCTCTTAACGAAAATCCTCGGACGTGATCGCGAGCCGGCGCATCTTGTCGTAGAGCGTCTTCTTCGGCAGGCCCAAGCGCTCGCAAGCGAGGGACGCACGCCCTTGGCACGCGCGCAGCGCTTCTTCGATCAAGTGCCGCTCGAAGCGATTCACCTGTTCTTCCAGCGTGCGCGGAGCGGCGCCGATCGAATCGTCGACGGTGCTGACGTCGGCCAGCAGCCCCAGCGTGAACCGCTCGGCGACGTTTCGCAGTTCACGCACATTGCCCGGCCAACTGCGAGACATCAGCGCCTGCATCTGCTGCGGGCTCAGCGCATCGGGTACGGTGCGTCCGTAGCGGGCGGACGCTTGCAGCACGAAATGTTCGAACAGCAGCGGAATGTCCTCGCGGCGTTCTCTCAGCGGCGGCACTTCGAGCACCACGACGCCGAGCCGGTAGTACAGGTCGTCGCGGAATTTCTGTTCGCGCGCGAGCGCCAATAGGTCGGCCTTCGTGCCGGCCACGATTCGACAGTTCATCGGCAGAAGCTCGTTCGACCCGACGCGTTCGAACGAGCGCTCTTGCAGCACGCGCAGGAACTTCGCCTGCAGCGACATCTGCATCGTCTCGATCTCGTCGAGAAAGAGCGTGCCACCATCGGCGAATTCGAGCTTGCCGACACGGCGCTTGAGCGCCCCGGTGAACGACCCGGCCTCATGACCGAACACTTCGCTTTCGAACAGCATCTCGGGAATGCCGGCGCAATTGATCGCCGCAAAATTCGCGTTCCGACGTCGCCCCGCATCATGCAGGCAACGCGCGACGACTTCCTTGCCCGCGCCCGTTTCGCCCAGCACGAGGACGTTCGTATCCGTATCGGCCAGATCGACGATGACGCGGCGCAGCCGATCGATCGCCGGCGATTGGCCGAGGATCTTCGCTTCGATGCGGTCGCGCGCGCTCACCTGACGCCGCAGCGTATCGAGTTCGAGCGTGAGATGGCGCTTATCGAGCGCGCGTTGCGCAACGTCGGCGAGATGTTCGGAAGAGAAGGGTTTCTCGATGAAATCGTAGGCGCCGCGCTTCATGGCCTCGACGGCCATGGCGATGTCGCCGTGTCCCGTGACGAGGATGACGGGCAGGTCGGCATCGATGGCACGCACTTGCTCTAGCAGCGCGAACCCGTCGATGCCCGGCAGCCGTACATCGGTCACGACGACCCCTGGAAAACCCAGCCGAATGTGTCGAAGCGCCTGCTCGGCGCGCTCGAACGCTTGCACATCGATGCCGCGCAACTGCAGCGCTTGCACGCCGCCGAGCCGCACGGCGGGTTCGTCTTCGACGAGCAAGACTTTTAGGCCTTCATATGCGGTGTGCCCCGCCTGCTCCATCCGCTCTTGCGTCATCATGCGTTCCTTGTCCCTGTTTGCGATGCGCCGGCATCGGCAGGCCAGTGTGCGTCGCGGTTGTCGCGCTCGTTGTTTTCATCGGTTTCGTTGTTGCTGTCCCGCACCTGTGCGCGGCGCAAACGCAGCGTGAATGCAGCCCCGCCCGTTTCCCCTGCGCCGTCGGCTTTTAGCGTGCCGCCGAGTTCGCGCACGATTCCCTCGGAAATCGCGAGGCCGAGCCCCAGGCCCGCGCCGGGCGGCTTCGTCGTGAAGAACGGCTCGAACAACCGGGCGCGCGCAGCCTCCGGAATGCCGGGGCCGGTATCGGCGACGATGATCTCGACGAACGCGTCGTCGGTTTCGTCCACGCGTACCGTGATCGAAAGCCGCCGAACGTCGCTCTCGAGCATGGCATCGAGCGCGTTGGCGAAAAGATTGACGAGCACTTGCTCGAGACGGTTCGCATCGGCCAGCACGAGCAGCTCGCCCTGTGGCGCTGCATCGACGTGCGGCCGGACGACTTCCACTGCCTCCTTGCGCAATCGCAATTCGACGAGAAACAGCGCGTTCGCCAGCGCGCGTTCGACCGGCACGGGCGCAAGTTCCGCGGGCGCCTTGCGCGAAAAGCGGCGCAATTGGGCGGTGATCGCGCCCATGCGCTCGATGAGCCCCGTGATCACGCGCAGATTGTTTTCCGCTTCGTCCTTGCGTCCGCGCTGCAGGAACAGCAGCGCGTTATCGGAGAGCGTGCGCAGTGCCGCGAGCGGCTGATTGAGTTCGTGCGTGATGCCCGCCGACATCTGCCCGATCAGCGCCATCTTGCCCGCTTGCACGAGCTCTTCGAGCGTGGACTTCAGCGTCGCCTCGGTGCGCTTGTGTTCGGCGATTTCGCTGCGCAGGCTCTTGTTGGCGCGCGCGAGGGCGCCGGTGCGCCGGGCGACTTTGCGTTCGAGTTCATCGTTCATGCGCTCCAGCGTTTCGCGCATCGCCAGCCGTTGTGCGATCACCTTTCTTCGTTGAAGCACATAGAGCGTGCCGATGATGGCGAGCGACAGCCCGAGCGCCGTGACGAGCGCCGCGTACCGTGCGTTTTTGCGCGCGGGGCCGATGTCGGTGAGCGACATGATGCGCCACTCGGTGCCCGACACCGGCCGACTGACGACGACGAATTCGGTGCCGCGCCTTCCCGTGGGGCTGGCCGCGCCCGAATTGGCAGGCGATACCGCATCGATCTCGGCGTTGGGCGCAAGCTGACGCCGCTGAACTAGACCAATTTCCTCCAGCGCGCCGGGGCCTCCGTATTGGCGCTTGGCGTCGATGCGCGCGCGTGCAGCGGCCGAAAGCGGATGGAGCGTGCGATATTTCCAGCCGGGAAAAGAGGTGAGAAAAACCACGCCGTTCGCATCGGCCACGAAGACCGTTTCATCGCTTCGTTTCCACAGCGCCTCGATGGGATCGAGGCTGATTTTGGTGGTGACGACGCCGAGTTGCTCACCGTCCGCGCCGATTCGGGCGGCATAGAAGTAGCCGGGCAGGCCGCTCGTCGATCCAAGTCCGTAGAAGTGCCCGGCGCCATTGTTGAGCGCGTTGATGAAGTACGGCCGGTAGGAGAAATTCTGGCCGACGAAACTGACGGGCTGATTCCAATTGCTGGCGGCGAGCGTGGTGCCGTGCAAATCGAGCACGTAGATCGCCGCGGCTTGCGAGTCCGCCTTGACGTCGGCCAGGTAGTGATTCACGCGCGCGATGAGCGCCGCGTTCTTGGGGTGGCGAAGTAGGTCGGCGATATCGGGGTTCAGGCTCAACAGCGCCGGCAAGTAGTCGTAGCGTGTCAGTTCGCCTTTTAGCGTGCTTTCGTCGATGTCCAGGCGGTGCGTGGCGCGGTCGATCATCGCGCTCGTCTCCGCGCGTTCCGCGTAGCGATAGGCGGTCCAGGCCCCGGCTGCGACCAGGGCGGCGAACGCGAGCGTCTTCGCCGCCTGCGAAACGCTCGGGAGGCGCGAGGCGAGGCGCGCAAAAGATCGCAGCGGCCGCGATGTTGCAGCGGGCTGCCGAAGTGGACTCATCTGAAGAAGCCGATGCAAAACGGACGACTGCCGGAAGGGCGCAGTGTAGCGAAAAGCGCCCGCACCCGCGATTCGGGTAAATCGGGGCGCGGGGAGGGGGATTGTTGTCACCGTGAGCGTGTTTGCGTGGGTCAACGAGGTGTCTCACCCGTCGCGCAGGAGGGGTTTGGCCATCTGGCTGCGCTAATGCCTTACCGTTTCCCTCTGTGCTGCGTCTGACGAGTTACGGTTATGTGACGAGTATTGGGTGGAGTCGTCCGGTCGATATTCGGGGCGCTGAATTGATCGATGCGTGTTGGATCTAGCTGTGGACCGTCATCGGAATTTATTTCCGAATTAAACGTGCGCTGTCGCTATGAAGGAAGTAATTCCTCCTTCGCGTTAGGAATATTCCTATTGCTTTGGGTTCGGCGTGGATTTGTTGGTCGGCGTTGTTTAGAATCTCGCGAATTCAGAATAAGCAAAACCATCGCCATGGCCGGCGCGACCGTATTGCAACCGAAGCCGACCGATACGTTCGTGTCGCCGCTGATCAAGATTTCGCCTGAAGACGTCAATTCGGGGATTCATTCGCTCGACGTTTGGCTGCGCGGCATCAGCAATGACTTGATCACGGTCGAGCGTTTGAAGACCGTCGCCCAAACCGTGCCGGTGCTGGCCAATATCTTCGCGGCCGTCGATGCCGTGATGGATATCAAGGCCATGATCGAGCATGGCGATAAACCGATCGATGCATTCGATTGGCTCAATCTCGGGCTCGATTTGATCGGTATCGTGCCGATTCCGTTGGGCACGGCCGAGCTTAGGCTCGGTGCGCGGCCGATGCTCAAGCTCGTTCGCGAGAAAGTCGTGCAAAGCGGCAAGGCCGCGCTCGAAGGCGGCGCTCAGGTGCTGGGCACGGCCGTGGTCGATACGCTCGTCGCGAATCTGCAGGCGCGGTATGCCGGCGAAATCGAGACGTTTCTAAAGCTTTTGAAAGACACGCTTTCGGAAATGCTCGAGAAATGCGCCACGTTGATCGGCGAT
>DATJJH010000039.1:0-7140 GCA_035492395.1 Trinickia sp.
GCCATTCCGCTGCCGGCCGGCATCGCAGGCGCGATTCCCAACGGCAGCCCGGTTTGGCTGGCCCAGGCTTACGCGAGCTGAAGGGAGACGACGCCATGCACCGCTCGCCGGCCTATCGCTTCTCGTCTCGCGCTCGTCAGCGCGGCGCCACGCTCGTCGAGGCGCTCGCAGCGCTCTTCATCGCCGCGTTGATGTTCATCGGTTTGTCCATGCTCATCAATACGTCGATGCAGAACATCCGCGATCAGCAGGCGGCGCAATATCAATCGCAGCTTGCCACGGCTGCGGCGCAACTCGTGCAGGCGAACTATGCGGCGCTGGCATCGCAAGCCACGGCGACGAAACCGGTGGCCGTCCCGCTGCATGCTGCGGCCGGGGCGATCCAACTGGGCAGCTTTCTTCCCGTGAGCGTGCAGGGTAAGAACGCCTACGGCCAAGCACCGTGTCTACTGGTGACCGCGCCGGCAACAGGCGGGCTCGATGCGCTGCTCGTGACGGAAGGCGGGCAGACGATTCCGGACTTGGAACTCGGCTATATCGCAGCGAATGCGGGGCAAGGGGGCGGGTCGATCCCGCTCAGGACAACAACCGGCGCCGCGAACAACGGGGCTGCATACGGCGCTTACGGCGCGTGGATCATCAACGCCCCGAATGCAACGGGCGCGAATTGCAGCGGCGCGGCAACGGGCGCCGGCCATTTGGTGAGCGAAGTATTTACGAGCGCGCCCGCCAATCAGAACGCCGATTTTCTCTATCGCGTGCGCGTGCCTGGCTATGCCGACGCGAACGCCATGCATGCGCCGCTGTATCTGCACGACACGGTTGCCCACGTCGAAGGCACGAGCGACGCCGATTGCGGAGCAGGCGTACCGAATTCCATCGGCAAGATCACGGCCGACTCCAACGGTCGCGTGCTCGCTTGCGAGTCCAGCGGCACGTGGCAATTCGTCGGTTCCTCATATTGGCGCGATCCCGTCGCGACGCAAGCGGACTTGGCGTCGCTTTCCACGCCGCAGCAAGGCGACGTCTCACTCGTGCTGCAAACGGGCGTGCCATACGAGTACACCGGGTCGAGCTGGCACTCGCTGATCGTCGACAACAACGGCAACCTCGTGATCGGCAATGCGCTCGTGGCCGTTTCGCGACTCGACCTGACGCAAAAGAACACGGTCGGTTCGCCGTGCCCCGACGACACGCCTTACGTGACGGGCGCGGGACAGATTTCGATCGACGCATCGGGCCACGTGCTGTCTTGCCAAGACGGCCCTGGCGGGCGCGCCTGGCAGAACCAGTCGGAAATCAACCCCGGCGGCAGAGATGTGGGCTGCGTGATCATCATGGGCAACGCCGGCGCGACCGATTACTCGTGCCAGTTTTCATACAGCGGCCCGTACCCGAGCGGCAGCGGCAACCCGAGCTACAACGCGGGCACCGGCAGCTATAGCTATACCGTCACGCGCACCCTGTTCCTGTCCAAGCCCGGCGTCATCGCCGCGTCGGGTTGGGCGCACATGTACGACGCCGTGTGCGTCGACGGCAACAGCAAATTCGGCAATCAAGGGCAAGTGGCCCAGTACGTGTCGGTCTACGACAACGATACGAGCACACTCATCGGGCGCACTCAGGCGCAGTCGCCGACGATCACCGACGACGCGGCCGGCATCAACGCCAACTTGCTGCAGTCGGCCCTGCCAAACGTGAAAGGCTACAACGTCGTGATCCAAACGGACTGGGCCAACTACAACGGCATGAAAACGCCTTATACGACGAACTATTGCGGCCCCTCGGGAAATCTTGTGCAAACGTCGCCGGTCGTGGCCGGCTGGACGATCAACTCCTTTTACTGAACATGTCGCGCCCATCGGAGAGTTCAAGCCGTGCGTAACCATCCTCATCACGACCGTCATCGCCCGACGCGGCTTCGCTGCCGGCGCATCGCCTCGCTCGCGGCGCTCAGCCTCGCACTGTGCTTGGTCGCGCCCGGTGCGCCCGCCGCGATCGTTCATTGGAAGACGAACAGCGTCACCTATTCGACCGAGGGCAAGGACGTCAAGGACGTGCTGCGCGACCTCGCGGCGAGCCAGGGGATCCCCGCGAACATCGGCGCCGAAGTGTCGGGCACGGTCAGCGGCCGCTTCAACATGCCTCCGCAACGCTTTCTCGATACGCTGGCATCGACGTTCGGCTTCGTCTGGTACTACGACGGACAGGTGCTCGACATCGTGACGCCTTCGGAAATGAAGCGCACGCTGCTGCATCTGGACAGCGCATCGGCCGAGCAATTGCGGCGCACGCTCGAGCAGCTCGGCGTGGCCGACAGCCGTTTTCCGTTGATCTACGACGACTCGCAAGGCGCGGTGATCGTCAACGGGCCGCCCGGGTACGTGCAGATGGTGTCGAACGTGGCCAATCGTATCGATCACAATGCTTCGCACCGCACGGGCACGGAAATTCGCGTGTTTCCGCTGCATCACGCTTGGGCGACCGATCGTACGGTGGACGTCGACGGTCAGGCCGTCACGCTCGCGGGCGTGGCGTCGTTGCTCAACAGCATGTATCACCCGAATCAGTCGGGCGTTGGCGCGGCCGGCGGGGTGGCATCGGCCGCTGCCGGCGTCATGAAGAGCAAGGCCGTGGCGGACGTGTCGGGGCAGACGAACGGGGGGTACGGCAACGGTTCGGGCACGGGCGCGCCCGGCACGCCGCCGCTGCCGCCGCTGCCGGGCGGTGGGCCGTTGGGCGGCCTCTCGGGCAAGGCGTCGCCGGGCGTGGCGCAAGCGACCGGCGGCGGCGGCGGGCAGGGTGGCGGCGATCCGAGCGGCGACCCGAAGAACGATGACTTGCCGGTCATCCAGGCCGACCCCAGAACGAACTCCGTACTGGTACGCGATACGCCGGACCGGATGTTCCAATATCCGGATGTGCTCGATCGTTTGGACGTGAAGCCGCAGTTGATCGAGATCGAAGCGCACATCATCGAAGTGGACGACAATGCGTTGCAGCAGCTCGGCGTCGATTGGTCCGCGCACAACAGCCACATCGACATTCAAACGGGCGGCGGCACGCTGCCGCAGAACACCTACAACGGCACCCTGTCGCAGAACTTCGGCACGACCACGTTGAACGGTTCGCTGCAATCGGGCGTGCCGGTTTCGCCCACCGGCTTGTCGATGGCGGCCGTGCTCGGCGACGCGGGGCGCTACTTGATGACACGTATCGACGCCTTGACGCAAACGGGGCAAGCGAAAATCGATGCGAGCCCGAAGGTCACGACGCTGAACAACCTCGAAGCGGTGATGGCCAATAAGATGCGGTTCTACGTACCGGTGACGGGCTATACCTCGGCCGATCTGTATTCGGTTTCGACCGGCGTCTCGCTGCGCGTGCTGCCGATGGTCGTGACCGAAAACGGCTCGACGCAAATCAAACTCGACGTATCGATCGAAGACGGCGAATTCACGGGCGACACGGTGTCGAACCTGCCTGTGGTGTCGAGTTCGGACATCAATACGTCGGCCTTCATCAAACAAGGACAGGCGTTGCTCGTGGCCGGCTACCGCGTCGACAAGCGCTCGAACGGCATCTCGGGCGTGCCCGGACTCTCGAAAATCCCCATCATCGGCAATTTGTTCAAGACGGCCAGCAACAGCGACAGCCATATGGAACGCTTGTTCCTGCTGACGCCGCGGATCGTCGAGCCTTGAGCATGAACGACGGCGCGCGGGCCATGACGGGCCGCTGCGCTCGATACCGATACCCGATGCGATGCATTTAGCGAGGTACGAACATGGAAAACCTTCGGCAGATTCAAACGGCGTCGGCGCCGCGTGAGCAGGGCGCCGACGCGGACAGAAAGCGGCTGCAGTCGATGCTCGACAGCCAGCCGTGGGGGACGATCGCACTTGGCCCGGACGGGCGCGTCGTCGCTGCGAGTGCGCGCGCGTGCGCCATGCTGCGGATGCCGATTCCCGTCGGCGTGCCCATGGAGCAAATCTTCGCGTTTTGCTTGCGCGACGGCGTCGAACCTTATGCTGCGCTGGAGCAAGGCCGTGAAGTGGAAATCGAAGGGACGTGGTGCTGGCTAAAACTCACGCGCGTGGAGGACGAAGAAGGGGCGAACGCGGAGCGCGACCCATGCTACGTCGCTGCGTCCGTCGCGGTCGTCGATATCAGCCCGGTCCATCGCTCGCTCGACGAGCGCATCGCGTCGCTTCGGTTCTTGTCGCACGATCTGCGCTCTCCGCTCAATTCGATCGTGGCGTTGACACAGCTGGAGGAAATGGACGCGGCGACGTTCGCGCAGTGCGGCGGCATGCGGCAGATCGGCGAACTCGCGCGCTACGCCCTTGGACTCGGCGAGAACTTCTTGTTTTCGTCGGTGGTCGGCAATCTCGAACGTCGCGACTTCTCCCGCTTCGATCTGCGCGCCACCTTGCGCGAGCTCGTCCCGCAACTGGAAGTCGCTGCGGTATACCGTGGCGTATCGCTGCGCTTGTGGCTGCCGGACGGGCGCCCAGCGTGGGTGAACGGCTTGCGGCCGTTCATCGCGCGGGCGTTGCAGAATCTCGTCGACAACGCCATTCAGGCGTCGACGGCCGGTGCGACGGTGTCCGTCACGTTCAAGCTCGTCGACGATCTCGTTGAAATCGGCGTCAAGGATGCGGCGGGCGGCTTGCCCGGGTTGCATCAAAAGAGGCGCATCGATTCCTTCGACGAGCTGGCGCAAAAAACGTCCAAAGGATTCGGCCTCGGCCTGAAGCTGGCCACGCGCATCGTGGCGCTGCACGGCGGCACGTTGCATGCGGAGATCAACGAGGACGGCGGCACCACGTTCGTCATGCGGCTGCCGAGCCTGATCAAACAGCAGCATGCGGGCGATGCCGCGCCCGCCGAGATGCCGGGCGTGCGCGATTCGGTGCGCGCGTTTGCAGCCGGAGCGTTGAAATGATCCAAGCCGCAGGCAGGACCGTGCGGGTGCTCGTCGTGGAGGACGATCCCGCCCAGCATGCGATGCTCGTCTCTTGGCTCAAGGCCGAGGGCTATCAAGTCACCTCGTTCCACGACGGCCTCGAGGCGCGCAATCATCTGTCGAACAATTGGGCCGACCTGTTGCTGCTCGATTGGGATGTGCCCGGGGTCAACGGTGAGCAACTACTGTCATTCGTCCGCGGACGCTCGCGCTCGTCCGTGCCCGTCATCTTTCAAACGGTGCATTCGTCGGAATCCGACATCGCCAAGATTCTAGACACGGGCGCGGACGACTTCCTCGTCAAACCCGTCGATCGCACGGTGCTGCTTGCGCGCATCCGCGCTGTGCTGCGGCGCGCGGCGAGCACACAGGTCGACGGTCGCAAGATGATCGTGGGCGAGTGCGTGCTCGATCGCGGCAAGCAAGCCTTGATCGCCAACGGGGCAAATCACCCGCTCGGAACGAAGGAGTTCGACATCCTGTGGCATCTGGCGACGCATGCGGGCACGGTCGTGCAGCGGCAAGATTTGCTCAGCGTCGTGTGGGGCTGGGATGCGAACGTGCAGACACGATCGGTCGATATGTATGTGAGCCGGGTTCGGTCGAACCTGAAAGTCGCCGGCATCGGCTGGACGATTCAATCCGTCTATGCAACGGGCTATCGCCTCAACACGGGCGCCGACGAAGACGCCGCCGATGCGCAGGCGCCGGCCGAGGCGTCGCAAGACGGATCGTCTTCCCCTGCGTCGTTTAGCCCACCCGAGGAGCCGACGCTCGAATCGGTGTGGTCGAATCGCAAACCTTCATGAGAGCTGCGTCGCGATGAACGAACGCTTGATATCCACTTGCTTCGTACTCCTCTGTGTCGCCGCGGGGGCGGCGCCTCGGGCCGCGCACAGCGCGACGATTCCCTGGCAGACGGAGCGGATCGATTACACGGCGACAGGCGCGCCGTTAAGGGATGCGTTGTCCGCGCTCGGAGCGCAGACGCATGTGCAGATCGACGTCGCCCCGGATGTGAGAGGCAGCGTAACGGGTCGCTTCAACCTCGCGCCGCAGGAATTCCTATCGGCGATGGAGGCGACCTACGGCGTGAGCTGGTACTACGACGGCATGGTGCTGCACGTCGCGTCGCAGAGCGACCGGCGAACGCTCGCCATACGCTTGAACTACACGTCGACCGATGCGCTTCTTTCTCAGCTGTCGAGTACAACCGTTAGCGATCCGCGGTTCCCGCCGCAGGTGGACGAAGCAACGCACACGTTCGTGGTCAGCGGGCCGCCTGCCTATGTGGCCCGCGTCGAAGCGACGGCGCGAGAACTCGAACGGGCGGCGGGCTCGCGCGTGCGAACGGCGGTGCGAGTCGTGACGTTGCAGACGGGTCGCGCGGCGGATCGACATGAAACGATCGGCGGCGTGCCGTCGGTGATGCCGGGGGTGGCGGCCCGGTTGCGCGAGCGATTGGCGAACAACCGCGAAAGACCCTTTGCGGACGGCATCGTCCCGCGCGAATTCGAAGCGCCTTTGCCGATGATCGAAGCCGACACCGATCACAACGCCATCGTGATTCGTGATCGGCCCGAACGGCTCGACGGCGATGCGCAAATGGCGCGCGCCTACGATACGAAACCGCCGCTCGTGCGAATCGTGGCCTATGTCGCGGATGTCGATGCGGATGCCCTTGCGGCGTTGCCGATGCAGTGGCGGGCAGTGGAAGGGGCCGCCCCCGATGCCTATGCCGTCCCCGGGACACCGCCCGCCGCGCGCTATGCGTTCAGCGACGACGATGGGGCGGCGTTGGCCTCGCAGTTGAACGAGTTCGTGACGGAGGGCCGGGCGCGCATCGAGTTCGAGCGCGATGCAATCACCGCCGACGGTGCGGCGGTTCGACTCGACTCGCACGCGGAAAGGCTTTTGGCCGCGGCCGACGACGGCGTGGGCGGCGCAGGCAGCGAGGCGTCGCTGCTGGACGTGCCCGAGGGCGTCTCGTTGGAAGTGACGCCGGTGGTGGAGGGCTCCATGGATTTCCCGCATGTGGCGCTGACGACGCGATTCGCCCTGACTAGCGGCGAGCCTTCGACCGTGCGTGTGGATGTGCCTTCGCAACGAGCGGTGCTGATCGCGGCGGCGCCGGCGGGAGGTGTCGCGCCGCGGACCGAAGGATCGGACGG
>DATJJH010000040.1:0-7316 GCA_035492395.1 Trinickia sp.
GAACGAGGCCCGCGCCGTTGGCAATCGACATCTGGATAAACGGGAAAGCAACATGAGACATATCATCTCCGTCTTGCTGGAGAACGAACCGGGCGCGCTCTCGCGCGTGGTCGGTCTTTTCTCGGCTCGCGGCTATAACATAGAAACCTTGACGGTGGCGCCGACGGAAGACCGTTCGCTGTCGCGTTTGACCATCGTCTCCATCGGCTCGGACGACGTGATCGAACAGATCACTAAGCACTTGAACCGCCTGATCGAGGTGGTGAAGGTGGTCGACTTGACAGAAGGCGCCCACATCGAGCGCGAGCTGATGCTGATCAAGGTGCGGGCGGTCGGCAAGGAACGCGAAGAAATGAAGCGGATGGCGGATATTTTCCGCGGCCGCATCATCGACGTGACCGAAAAGACCTACACGATCGAGCTGACGGGGGCGAGCGACAAACTCGACGCCTTCATCGAAGCGCTCGACGCCGCCGTGATTCTCGAGACCGTTCGCACGGGCAGCTCGGGCATTGGACGCGGCGAGCGCATTTTGAAGGTGTAACGCTGGCCAACCGATCGGCGCTCCCCGGGTGGGCGGGCGCTATTTGACGACATTGACGAATACGATTTAACGCGAAGGAATCGACATGAAAGTTTTCTACGATAAAGACGCCGACCTGTCCCTCATCAAAGGCAAGGACATCACGATTATCGGCTACGGCTCGCAAGGCCACGCTCACGCGCTGAACCTGAAGGACAGCGGCGTGCGCGTGACGGTCGGTCTGCGCAAGGACGGCGCGTCGTGGAAGAAGGCCGAAGGCGCTGGCCTGACGGTCAAGGAAGTGGCCGAAGCCGTGAAGGGCGCCGACGTCGTCATGATGCTGTTGCCCGACGAGCAAATCGCCGAGGTCTACAAGTCGGAAGTGCACGCGAACATCAAGCAAGGCGCCGCGCTCGCATTCGCGCATGGGTTCAACGTTCACTACGGCCAAGTCATCCCGCGCGCGGATCTCGACGTCATCATGATCGCGCCGAAGGCCCCCGGCCACACGGTGCGCGGCACATACTCGCAAGGCGGCGGCGTGCCGCACTTGATCGCCGTGGCGCAAGATAAGTCGGGCGCGGCACGCGACATCGCGCTGTCGTACGCGGCGGCCAACGGCGGCGGCCGTGCCGGCATTATCGAGACGAACTTCCGCGAAGAGACGGAAACGGACTTGTTCGGCGAGCAAGCCGTGCTGTGCGGCGGCACGGTCGAGCTGATCAAGGCCGGTTTCGAGACGCTCGTCGAAGCGGGTTACGCCCCTGAAATGGCTTACTTCGAATGCCTGCACGAGCTCAAGCTCATCGTGGACCTGATCTACGAAGGCGGCATCGCCAACATGAACTACTCGATTTCGAACAACGCCGAGTACGGCGAGTACGTCACGGGCCCGCGCGTCGTGACGGAAGAAACGAAGAAGGTCATGAAGGACGTCCTGAAGGATATTCAAACGGGCGAATACGCGAAGAGCTTCATTCTCGAAAACCGCGCCGGCGCACCGACGCTGCAATCGCGCCGTCGCCTGATGGCCGAGCATCAGATCGAGCAAGTCGGCGGCAAGCTGCGCGCGATGATGCCGTGGATCGCGAAGAACAAGCTCGTCGACCAGTCGAAGAACTAAGCGTCGGATAGGCGTACAAGGCAGGCCGTGCGGGGAAGCACGGCCGCCGGTGCGGGGGCGCAAGCTCCCGCGTCGCCCCGCAAAGCGGTATGAAACCGCATCGGCCCTTCGAGAATTCCCCTCTAAAGCCGTCCCGTGCGCCTTGCACCGGACGGCTTTTGCTATCCTAGTGGTTTTACAAAAAGTCCGAAACAATCCATGAATTACCCCCATCCGATCATCGCGCGCGAAGGCTGGCCGTTCATCGCGATCGCCGCTGTCGTTGCGTTGTTGATCCATGCGGTCGCAGGGTTCGGTTTTGCCTGGCCGTTCTGGCTGATCCTGATCTTCGTCGTGCAGTTTTTCCGCGACCCGCCGCGGCCGATCCCGACCCAGGCGAACGCGGTGCTGTGCCCGGCCGACGGCCGCATCGTGGCCGTTGAAACGACGCTCGATCCGTACGCCGGCCGCGAAGCGCTGAAGATCAGCGTGTTCATGAACGTCTTCAATGTGCACTCGCAGCGCTCGCCCGTCGACGGCGCGATCACGAAGGTCGAATACTTTCCGGGCGCTTACCTGAACGCGGCCATCGACAAAGCATCGCAGGAAAACGAGCGCAACGCGATCGTGATCCAGACGGCAAGCGGTCATACCGTCACGTCGGTGCAGATCGCCGGCTTGATCGCGCGGCGTATTCTTTGCTATGTACGGGCCGGTGAGCCGTTGAGCCGAGGCCAGCGCTACGGCTTCATTCGCTTCGGCTCGCGCGTGGACGTCTATCTGCCGCTCGGCAGCCGCGCGAAGGTGTCGATCGGCGAGAAGGTGTTCGCCTCGTCGACGATCCTCGCCGAGCTCTGACGCGCCGCAGGAGGGTTCCCATGGCCCCGCTCAAACCCCGCCGCCCGCGGACCGGCGCCACGCCGATGCCGCGCCCGTTTCGGCGCAATCCGTTTCGCCGCAACAAGACGTTCGGCGCCGATTCGGCGCCCGCCGAGAGCCGGCGCGCCGCTCGTCAGCAGTTCCTGCGTACGCGCGGCATTTACCTGCTGCCGAACGCCTTTACCACGGCCGCGCTGTTTTGCGGCTTCTTCGCCGTCGTTCAGGCCATGAATCTGCGCTTCGAGATCGCGGCGATCGCGATTTTCGTGGCGATGGTGCTCGACGGCATGGACGGGCGCGTCGCGCGCATGACGCACACGCAAAGCGCGTTCGGCGAACAGTTCGACAGCTTGTCCGACATGGTGTCGTTTGGCGTGGCGCCGGCGCTCGTCATGTACGAGTGGGTGCTCAAGGATCTCGGCCGATGGGGCTGGCTGGCCGCCTTCGTCTACTGCTCCGGCGCGGCGTTGCGGCTCGCGCGCTTCAATACGAACATCGGCGTCGTCGACAAGCGCTTTTTTCAAGGTCTGCCGAGCCCGGCCGCAGCTGCGTTGATCGCGGGCTTCGTTTGGCTTGCCACCGACAACCGGGTACCGCTCAAGCTCGTGTGGCTGCCTTGGGTCGCCTTCGCGCTGACGGTCTACGCCGGTGTGACGATGGTCTCGAATGCGCCGTTCTACAGCGGCAAGGCGCTGGATGTTCGCCATCGGGTGCCGTTCGCGGCGATTTTGCTGGTGGTTGTCGCGTTCGTGCTGGTGTCCTCCGATCCGCCGCTGATGTTGTTCGGTCTGTTCGTGCTATACGGGCTTTCGGGGTACGCCTTCTGGGCCTATATGGCAGTCCGCGGGCGCGACAATCCCGCGCGCTCCATTCCGGGCGCCCATTAGGGCCGGAGCGGGGCGATGAGCCGCTAATTTGAAAATGCGGCTCAAAACGTGAGCCGCATATGGCAAAATACGGCTCATGAATGCGAAATCGTTATGGATTTGGCGGCGGGAGGACTGGCCCGATCTTGCCTATGATGCGCGGGCGGCGGCGGCCGACTTGGCCGAAGCCTATTGGATGCATGGCGTCGTCGAAGGCAAGGCCAAGGCCATCGGGCTCGGGAGCACCAGTCAAGTCGCACTCGATGCGCTGTCGGACGAGGTACTCGCCACGGCCGCCATCGAGGGTGAGAAGTTGTCGCTCGATGCGGTCCGGTCCTCCGTGATGAGACGGCTGGGAATGGCGTCGTCCGGACCCGTCAACCGCCATGTCGACGGGCTCGTGGATGTCATCAGCGATGCAACTGCCGCCTTCGATGCGCCTCTGGACGAAGATCGCCTATGCCGGTGGCAATCCGCGCTTTTCCCAGGAGGCACGTCAGGCATCCACCGCATTGCCGTCGGTCGCTATCGCGACCACGAAGATCCGATGCAGATCGTCAGTGGTCGGCCTGGACGCGAAGTGGTGCATTACGAGGCGCCCCCCTCGACGGACGTGCCCGCGCAAATGAAGCGCTTTCTCGAATGGTTCGCCCGCAGCTCCCCTATCGTCCATGCCGCCGAATCGCCGGCAGACAGCGGCTCCATCGACGGCTTTGCTCGCGCCGCGATAGCGCATTTATGGTTCGAGAGTATTCACCCATTCGAAGATGGTAATGGCCGTATCGGTCGCGCAATCGTCGACATGGCGATCCGGCAGCATCTGAGGCAGCCGGTGCGCCTCTACAGCCTTTCCCGGCAGCTCTTGACGTCGCGCTCGGCCTACTATGAGGCGTTGAACCGGGTCCAACGCGGTGATGCCGACGTGACGACATGGGTGCGATGGTTCGCCCGCCAATGCACCGCGGCTGGCCGCACTGCAAGTCAGATGATCGACCAGGCTGTCGAGAAAAGGCGCTTTTGGGAAAAGCATGAAGGCAGCGGGCTCCACGAGCGCCAGCGCAAAGTGCTGCAGAGGCTCCTTGACGACGGGGATGGCGGCTTCCTGGGCGGCCTGAACGCGGAAAAGTATATGAAGATGACCGGCGTTTCAAAGGCCACGGCTTCGCGTGACCTTTCAGAGATGGTCAAAGGCGGTCAATTGTGGGCTAGCGGTGTGGGAAAAGCGGTGCGCTACTACATCGACGTGCCTGGGTGGTCGCATGGAGTGCGCTTCGAGTAAGTTGCTCTAGGAAACATGGGACGGCTCGCTCGCTCGCGCCGCCGCCTCGGGTTCCATGGCGGCCGATTGCGCGTTTGCCGGAATGCCGCTATAGTCGACGACATGTCGAATTTGACCTTTCCCCTTCGCTCCCTTCTCGCCGGTGCGCCTCTACGCGCGCTAGCCCTAGCGCGCCTGCCGCGCTGACCGTTCTCGCCTCCCGTTTGCCTCGTTCGTTGTTTGGCGTCGCCTACGGTGGCGCGAACACCCGAATTCCGTTTTCCGTATCCCTAAAGCATTGCGATAGCAAACGTCCCCCTGGAGACCGAGATGGCAGACAAGCTGATTATTTTCGATACGACGTTGCGCGACGGCGAACAGTCGCCTGGCGCATCGATGACGAAGGAAGAGAAGATTCGCATCGCGAAGCAACTCGAACGGATGAAAGTCGACGTGATCGAGGCAGGCTTCGCGGCCAGCTCGAACGGCGACTTCGACGCGATCAACACGATCGCCTCGCTGATCAAGGACAGCACGGTTTGCTCGCTCGCGCGTGCGAACGACAAGGACATCCAGCGGGCCGCGGACGCCTTGAGGCCCGCCGATCATTTCCGTATCCACACGTTCATCGCGACCTCGCCGCTCCATATGGAGAAGAAGCTGCGCATGACGCCCGACCAGGTGTACGAACAAGCGCGTCTGGCCGTGCGTTTCGCGCGCAAGTTCACGAACGATGTGGAGTTCTCGCCCGAGGACGGCAGCCGCTCGGACATGGATTTCCTGTGCCGCGTGCTCGAGGCCGTGATCGACGAAGGCGCTACGACGATCAACATCGCCGATACGGTCGGCTACGGCGTGCCGGAACTGTACGGCAATCTCGTCAAGACGCTGCGCGAGCGCATTCCGAATTCGGACAAGGCCGTTTTCTCCGTTCACTGCCATAACGATCTGGGCATGGCCGTGGCGAACTCGCTGGCCGGTGTGAAGATCGGCGGCGCGCGTCAGGTGGAGTGCACGATCAACGGCCTGGGCGAGCGCGCGGGCAATACCGCGCTCGAAGAGATAGTCATGGCGGTCAGGACGCGCAAGGATTACTTCGGCCTCGACGTCGGCATCGATACGACGCAGATCGTCCCCGCTTCGAAGCTCGTGTCGCAGACCACCGGGTTCGTCGTCCAGCCGAACAAGGCCGTCGTCGGCGCCAATGCGTTCGCGCATGCGTCGGGCATTCACCAGGACGGCGTGCTCAAGGCGCGCGACACCTACGAAATCATGCGCGCCGAAGACGTGGGCTGGTCGGCCAACAAGATCGTTCTCGGCAAGCTGTCGGGCCGCAACGCGTTCAAGCAGCGTTTGCAGGAACTCGGCATCGCACTCGAAAGCGAAAGCGAGCTGAATCAAGCGTTCGTGCGCTTCAAGGAACTCGCCGACCGCAAGGCGGAGATCTTCGACGAGGACATCATCGCGATCGTGACCGAGGAGTCGGCGGCGGCTCAGGAACGCGAGCACTTCAAGTTCGTATCGCTGGCGCAGCACTCCGAGACGGGCGAGCGCCCGCATGCGCGCGTGGTGTTTTCGGTCGACGGCAAGGAGACGGTGGGCGAGGCGCGCGGCAATGGCCCCGTCGACGCGACGCTCAACGCGATCGAAGGCGAGGTAGGCAGCGGCTCGGAGTTGCTGCTCTACTCGGTCAACGCCATCACCACGGGCACGCAGGCCCAGGGCGAAGTCACCGTGCGCCTGTCGAAGAGCGGGCGCATCGTGAACGGCGTCGGCACCGATCCGGATATCGTCGCGGCTTCGGCGAAGGCCTATATCTCGGCGCTGAACAAGCTCAACGCGAACGTCGAGAAGGTCAATCCGCAGGGCATTTGAGCGCGGGCGACGCGCCGCGAAGGGACGCCGGATCGTCGGCGTCCCTTCGCAGTCACCGGGCAGTGGCCCGGCAGCCGCCCCGTATGCCGGCCCTAGAAACCGAAGCGGTGTCGTTCCGGGTCGTGCAGCGGGTCGGGCGTTTTCTGCGTGAGCCGCAGCACGCCTTGCGGGTCGAAATAGAAGTGGTACAGCTGATACCAGACGTTGTCTTCGAGATAGCGGTAGCTCCACACTTCGCGTTTCATCAGCGGGAAATAGGCCGTCTCGACGGGGCGCCCGAAGTTGACGAGAACATCCTGTTTCGTCCACGTACCAATCTGGGCCTTATAAAACTCGCTCGGCTGCAGGACTTGCCGCACGGTGACGATTTTCCCGGCGGCGTCCACATCCGCGGCCGTGGTGGTTTCGCCCATGGGCTGCGTAGGCCACATCAGCCGCTTGCCCCCCGTGGGCAGATTGTAGATTTCGCGCGGCGGCCCGAGTCGCGCGACGAGCGCCGATTGATCCTGGCCGGCCGTGAATCCTTGCCACGGCTGCGCGCAGCCCGCCAGCGCGAACGCGCTAGCGCAGGCGACTGCGACGAATAGACGCTTGAGCATGTAATCCTCCGATGACTCCCACGAGCGGCGTTTTATCATGCGCCCGCCCATCTTGGACAGAGGGGACGGACGAAGATTTGCGCGATGCGCTGTCTCCCTGCGGGGATCGCCGCAGGCGCGATCGGGCGCGGCCCGCTTGCGAATCGACGCCCTCGCGGCCTATGATCCGCGCTTTCGAACGGCGCGGGATGCGAGCGATGACGAAACGATGGAT
>DATJJH010000041.1:0-5488 GCA_035492395.1 Trinickia sp.
TGCCGAGCACTTCGAACCGTTGGTCGTAGCCGTAGGCGGCGCGGCGCGTCGTATTGATTTGGCAAAGCCGCCCGCGCTTCGTGCGGATCGTAACCGCCGTCGAGTCGATATCGCCCGCATCGAGAATCGCCGGATCCGTCAGGCAGCTTCCGCTCGCGTGCACCGTTTGCGCTTCGTCGCCGAGAATCCAGCGGAAGATGTCGAAGTCATGAATCAGCATGTCCTTGAAGATGCCGCCCGAGCGCCGGATGTACTCAACAGGCGGCGCACCCGGATCGCGGCTCGTGACGATGAGCATCTCGGGCGTGCCGATCTCGCCGGCATCGATGCGCGCCTTCACCGCGGCGAACGTCGGATCGAAGCGGCGCTGAAAGCCGATCATGCAGACCACGCCCGCGGCTTGAACCGCTTTGGCGCAAGCGCGCGCGCGTTCGAGTTCGAGATCGACGGGCTTTTCGCAGAAAATATGCTTGCCAGCGGCCGCGGAACGTTCGATGAGGTCGGCATGCGTGTCGGTGCTCGAGCAAATCACGCTTGCGCCAACCGATGTGTCGGCCAGCGCAACGTCGGCGTCGACCACCATCGCGCCGTATTGCGCCGCCAGTTCGGCGGCCGCGACGCGATTGACGTCCACGACATACTTGAGCCGCGCGCCCGGATGCCGCGCGAGGTTGCCCGCGTGAATGCGGCCGATGCGGCCCGCGCCGAACACTGCGACGTCGATCGCGCCGAGTCCTGCATTAGTCATCGTATCCTCCTGTGTCCTTGGATTCTTCCACGTTCAATTCGAGCCGGTACGCAAGCGCCACGAACAGCGCCTGGCACAAGCAAATGGTGCTCGTCAGCGCGCGAAACGCGAACGCGCTGCCTTCCTTGACGAACAATTGCGCGCTGGCGTAGCGCGCGAGCGGCGACAAACGGCTGTCGGTAATGACGAGCGTTTGCGCCTGATGGTGATGCGCGATGCGCAAGCAGTATTGCGTCTCGCGTCCGTACGGTTCAAAGCTGATCGCGATGACGACGTCGCCCTTCTTCACGCTGCGGATCTGCTCGCGGAACATGCCGCCGAAACCCGAGATCAGATGGACGCGCTTGGCCGTGTGCTGCAACGCATAGACGATGTAGCTCGCGACCGCGAACGAGCGCCGCACGCCGATCACGTAGATGTTTTCCGCGTGCTGCAGCATCGAGACGGCCGCCTCGAACTGCTCGTCGTCGAGCGTCGCTTCGAGTTCGTCGAGCCCGTTGCGGCAAGCCGCCACGAATTCGCGCGCAACATTGCCGCCCGAGAGCCGCCCGGGCTTTTCGTCGATGAGCTTGCGAATGCGCTGCTTGTAGGTCTGCCCGGACGGGCTCTGCCCCGCGTACGCCTGCTTGAACACCTCTTGCAGATCCGAAAACCCGGAAAACCCGAAGCGTTGAGCAAAGCGCACGACCGCGGACGGATGCACGCCGCAGCTCGCAGCGATATCGCTCGTCCGGTCGACCATCACGCTCGAGCGGTGCTGCTCGAGATACGACGCCACGCTCTTCAATTGCCGCGGCAGCGAATCGTACGATTCGGCGACACGCTGCATGAGTTCGTCGACGCTCGGCAGCTCGTCGGTGGTCTCTTCCTGCATGGCTCTGGTCCTTTTAAGCGGGTGCTGCGCGCGGCTTCGCCGCATGTCTCCCGACGATGCGGATTATAGGCATGTCCACGGCGAAATGGAATGAATTTTCCATTTTTCATCTCAATGAAATTTTCTTTGCAATCGCTCACGACTTCGCCTAATCTTTCTCGTGAGCGGCATACGTCGGTCCGAGCGCCGCTCCCAACGACATAACTTCGAATAGGTGGAGACAAATGAGACTTTGCACCCGCAAGGCCGCCGTGAAGACGTTCGCCGCGGCAATCACATCCGCGGTCGCATTGGCGTTCGGTCCGTTCGCGGTCCAGTCGGCGCACGCAGCCGACGCCAAATTCGTGCTGATCAGCCACGCGCCCGATTCCGACTCCTGGTGGAACACGATCAAGAACGCGATCAAGCAGGCCGACGAGGACTTCAACGTCGAGACCGACTATCGCAATCCGCCCAACGGCGATCTGTCGGACATGTCGCGTCTCGTGGAACAGGCGGCTGCGCGCAACTACGATGGCGTGGCGACGACCATCGCCGATTTCGACGTGCTGAAAAGCTCGATCAGGAAAGTCACCGACAAGAAAATCCCGCTGGTGACGATCAACTCGGGCACGCTCGAGCAGAGCAAGAAGCTCGGCGCGATCATGCACATCGGCCAGCCTGAATATGTGGCTGGGCACGCCGCCGGCGAGAAAGCGAAGGCCGCTGGGATCAAGTCGTTCCTCTGCGTGAACCACTATGCGACGAACCCGGCATCGTTCGAACGTTGCCGCGGGTTTGCGGAAGCACTCGGCGTCAACTTCAAGTCGTCCACGCTGGACGCGGGCCAGGATCCGAACGGCGTGAAGTCGAAGGTCGAAGCCTATCTGCGCAACCATCCGGATACGCAGGCCGTGCTAGCACTCGGGCCGCTCTCGGCCGATCCGACGATTCGCGCGCTGAAGGACATGGGCCTCGCGGGCAAGGTCTGGTTCGCGACGTTCGATTTCGACGACGACATCGCGAAAGCGATCAAGGACGGCACGATCCAATTCGCGATCGACCAGCAGCCCTATCTGCAAGGCTATTTGGCCGTCGCTGTGCTCGCCATCGCGAAGCAAGAGCACACAAGCGATCCGCTCAAGATCGAGAAGGCCTTGCAAGGCAATGCAAAGTTCAAGGCGCGACTCGACACCTACGGGCTCGCCCCCGTCTATCAGCCCGATACGATCCTCTCCGGGCCGGGCTTCATCACCAAGGCGAACGTCGACAAGGTCGTCAAATACGCGGGGCAGTACCGCTGATCGAGCGTCAGCGGCCTTTGCAATTCAGCTATCCAGCATGACAGCGCGGCGATAACCGTACCCCCTGACGGTTATCGCCGCGCCCCAAGGAGACATTCGATGGGCGTCGCCGATCACTTCCACGCCAACCTTCGCAAACACGACGCGCCGAACCCCCAGGGCGCGTCGGACGAGCGCGTGCGCCGCGAATCGTGGTTCAAGCAGCTTCTGTCCCGCCCTGAATTCGCCTCGCTCGCGGGCACCGTCATGGTGTTCCTCGTTTTTGCGATCAGCGCCAGCGGTTCGGGCATGTTCAATCTCGACGGCATCATGAACTGGTCGCAGGTGGCGGCCTATCTGGGCCTCATCTCCGTCGGCGCTTGCCTGCTCATGATCGCGGGCGAGTTCGACCTGTCGATCGGTTCGATGATCGGCTTCGCCGGCATGATGGTCGCACTGCCGACCATGTACTTTCACTGGCCCATCGAGCTCGCGATCGTCTTCGCGTTCGTCGGGTCGATGCTGCTCGGCGCGCTCAACGGCTATCTCGTGATGCGCACGCGCCTGCCCTCTTTCATCGTCACGCTCGCGTTCATGTTCATCTTGCGCGGCTTGACGCTGGCCCTCTCGGTCATGTTCGCCGATCGCACGATCATTTCGGGCGTGGGCGACGTTGCGGCCCAAAGCGCGCTAGCGCACGCGCTGTTCCAAGGCGTGGCGTGTCATGGCCTCTTCCAATGGCTTGGCCATATCGGGCTCGTCAAAATGCTCGACTCGGGCCAACCGCTCGTGCCGGGCGTACCGAAAGTCATCGTCTGGTGGCTCGCCCTGGCCGCGGTCTGCGCCTTCACGCTCGCCAAGACTCGTTTCGGCAACTGGATCTTCGCGGTCGGCGGCGATCCGAACGCGGCCAAGAACGTCGGCGTCCCGGTGCGGCGCGTCAAGATTCGCCTGTTCGTGCTCACTGCATTCTGCGCATGCCTGTTCGCCGTCTTGCAAGTGTGCGACATCGGCTCGGCCGCGGCCGACCGGGGCCTGCAGAAGGAATTCGAGGCGATCATCGCAGCCGTCATCGGCGGCACGCTGCTCACGGGCGGCTACGGCTCGATCGTCGGCGCCTGCTTCGGCTCGCTCATCTTCGGCGTCGTGCAGATCGGCATCACGTACACGAATATCGATTCCGACTGGTTCCGCGTATTCCTCGGCCTGATGCTGCTGTTCGCCGTGCTGTTCAATCACTACGTGCGTAGCCGTGTTGCGGCGTCGCGTTGATCGACGGAGACAAAACGATGAATGACGCTACCCCTACGCCAGACCAAAATGCCGACATCATCCTCGCGCTCGAAAACGTCAGCCGCTACTTCGGCAGCGTCATCGCGCTGAAAGACGTGACGCTGCGGCTGCGCCGCGGCGAGGTGCACTGCCTGCTCGGCGACAACGGCGCGGGCAAGTCGACGCTGATCAAGACGCTCGCCGGCGTGCATCGACCGAGCGAGGGTCAATATCTCGTCGATGGCCAACCCGTGCAGTTCGCCTCGCCCAAGGATGCGCTCGACCTCGGCATCGCCACCGTGTATCAAGACTTGGCGCTCGTGCCGCTGCTTTCGGTCGCGCGCAACTTCTTCATGGGCCGGGAGCCGAGCCGCAAATTGTTCGGTTTCCTCAACGTTCTGGACATCGAGACCGCGGCCACGACCGCGCGCGACAAGCTGGCCGAGATGGGCATCCATGTGCGCGACCCGAACCAGCCCATCGGCACGATGTCCGGCGGCGAGCGCCAGTGCCTGGCGATCGCGCGCGCGATTCACTTCGGCGCGCGCGTGCTGATTCTCGACGAGCCGACGGCCGCGCTCGGCGTCAAGCAGAGCTTCAACGTGCTCAAGCTCATTCATAAAGCGCGCGAGCGCGGCATCTCCGTCATCTTCATCACGCACAACGTGCACCACGCCTACCCGATCGGCGATTCCTTCACGCTGCTCAACCGCGGACGTTCGATGGGCACGTTCACGAAGGACACCATCAGCAAGGAAGCGGTGCTCGACATGATGGCCGGCGGCGCGGAAATGCAAAAGATGATTGCCGAGCTCGACGGCGCAACGATCTAACGCGGTACACGACGCTCATTCAGGACTCTTTCATGGCAGCCTCTCCCACTTCTCCCGCGGCCGCGAGCCGCTTCGCGCCAGGCCGCGCGCGCGACATCGTTTGCCTCGGCCGGCTCGCGACCGATCTCTATGCGCAGCAAATCGGCGCGCGGTTAGAGGACGTCACGAGTTTCGCCAAGTACCTCGGCGGCTCGTCGGCCAACATCGCATTCGGCTGCGCGCGGCTCGGGCTCGCATCGGCCATGCTCTCGCGCGTCGGCAACGACCACATGGGCCGGTTCTTGACGGAGACGCTCGAGCGCGAAGGATGCGACGTGAGCCATACGCGTGTCGACGCCGATCGGCTCACCGCGCTCGTGCTGCTCGGCATCAAGGACCGCGAAACGTTTCCGCTCGTCTTTCATCGAGAAAACTGCGCCGACATGGCGGTCGACGAAAACGACTTCGACGAAGCATTCATCGCATCGAGCAAGGCGCTGTTGATCACGGGCACGCACTT
>DATJJH010000042.1:0-12987 GCA_035492395.1 Trinickia sp.
AAACGGCATCGATGCCGATGTCGGCACGTTCGTGGCCGATTTACTCAATCAGCGGGATCCCGCCGATACGCCCGTGATGAAGGCGTTCCGTACCGACCAGTCGTCGAACTTCACGTTCTCGTCGTTCTTGGCGTGGATCGACCGTGTGCTGAATCTGACGGGCGAAGCGGGGCCGATTTCGGGGCATCGGGCATAGCGACTTCGGATTTTCAATGCCCTTCAATCCACTTGCGCAGCGCATCGTCACGCACCTCGAGCACATCGAACAACCCAAGCGCACGCAACGCGGGGAGTGCGTCGGCGATTTCTGCTTCCGCCTGCATGCGCTCGTGGGCGCTCGCATTGACGTCGAGCCAAATCGTCGCGTTCGCCAAGAAGGCGGCGACCGTGCCTTTGCGCAGCACTGTGCCATCAATCGTGATGTGGTCGACGGAATCGGGAAGGATGTCTTCTGGGCGCATGGCGGCTCCTTGAGTGGGTTGCGATGGAGCCAGTGTAGAGGTGGTGTGCACGTCTAGTCTCCGGTACAAAGGCCAATCGATACGGAAATCCGGCCATGACCCGCTCGATCGCCATGCAGCGCCCGCTCAACCATCCACCGGCTTTGCCGGCGTATCGAGCAGCAGTTGATAAAACGCCAAATCGAGCCACCGGCCGAACTTGAAACCGACTTGCGGCAACGTGCCCACGTGCTTGAACCCCAGCCGTTCGTGCAGCGCGATGCTTCCGCTGTTCGTTGCGTCGATGCCGCCGATCATCGCGTGCAGATCGTTCTGTCGAGCCGCTTCGATGAGCGCTTGCATCACCGCGCGACCGAGTCCTTTTCCTCGATGGTCCCGATGCGCGTACACCGAATGCTCGACCGTGTACTTGTAGGCCGGCCACGCGCGAAACGCGCCGTAGCTGCCGAAGGCCAGCAGTGTCCCTGCTTCGTCTTCGATGCCGATCACGGGAAAGCCGCCGGCTTGTTTCGCATCGAACCACTTGACCATGCTCTGCGAGGTTCGAGGTGCGTAGTCGTAAAGCGCGGTGGAATTCAGAATGGCATCGTTGAAGATGTCGAGGATGGCATCGGCGTGGCGCTCGAAGGTGCAGGGCACGAGGCTGTGGTCGCTCATTGAGCTCTCCGTAAAACGAATGGCGTTTGGCCGATGAGAAAGTGTCGCGGTGTGTCGATGTCGCGCCCGTCACGCCTTCGGCAGCGCGCTCTTGCGGCTCCGGTTTTTCGGCTTCGGCTCGACACCGATGCGCGGATCGCGCGCGAGCACCAACGCTGTCAAGCGTTGCACGATCGATTCGAACGCCGGGTCGGCCTGGGATACATACAGCCATTTGCCCAGCACGGGATGGGGCTGCAGTCCGCGCATATCATCGATGAGCGAAGCGTGATGGTCGCGCGACGTGCAGACGAGCACGCCGTTCCAAGGCTCTTCTCGATCGCCCGCGGTTAAGCACAGGCGTCCGTCGATATAGGCCGCGGCGGCGCTGAACATGCGCTTGCGCACGTACGTAGGGTCGCGCTCGAATGCGTCGAAGACCCAAACCAGCGAGTTGTGGACGGTGGACGGCATGGGATCGGATGAGGGCGGCCGACATCGAGGCCGCGCGTTTCGGTCGATAGGGTGTGATCGTACTATATGCGACGCTTGGCCTGCCGCGCCTCCCATGCCGCGAGCGCTGCTTCGTACCGGTCGAGCGCTTCTTCGTAGAGCTCGAAGATACAGGGCGAACAGCCGCTGTGACAGCACTCGTCCTGCGAGGGGCGCTCCGGCGGCGTGGGGCGCGGATCGTCGCAAGCCGTCGAAGCGGGCATCCTAGTCATCTCCGGCTTAGGACAGCAAATCCGCCGCCTTCACATACGTTTGACCAAGCGCCTTGGCTACGGCCTCGTGCGTGACCTTGCCCTCGCACACGTTGAGTCCCGCGCCCAGGTGCGCATCCTCGGCCATCGCACGCTTCCATCCTTTCGTTGCAAGCGCAATCGCATGCCCAAGCGTGGCGTTGGTCAACGCGAACGTCGACGTCCGCGCCACGGCGCCCGGCATGTTCGCCACGCAGTAATGAGTGACGCCGTCGACGAGATACGTCGGCTCGGCATGCGTCGTTGCGTGCGACGTCTCGAAGCACCCGCCTTGGTCGATCGCTACGTCGACGACGACCGCCCCCTTTTTCATGGTCGAGATCATGTCGCGCGTGACGAGCTTGGGTGCGGTGGCCCCCGGAATCAACACGGCGCCGATCACGGCATCGGCGCTTGCGACGCATCGTTCGAGCGCGTGGGCGCTGGAGAACTGCGTCATGATGCGATTGCCGAAAATCAGATCGAGCTGACGTAGACGGTCGACGTTCGTATCGAGAATCGTCACGCGCGCGCCCATGCCGACGGCCATTTGCAACGCATTCGTGCCGACGGTGCCGCCGCCGATGATGACGACATGCCCCGGCGCGACGCCGGGCACACCGGCGAGCAGCAATCCCATGCCCCCGCGCGGTTTCTCGAGCTGCGCGGCGGCGACTTGGATCGACATGCGGCCGGCCACCTCGCTCATCGGCGCGAGCAAGGGTAGCCCGCCGCCGGGCCCGGTGATCGTTTCATACGCGACGCACACGGCGCCCGACTCGATCAAATCAGCGGCTTGCTCGCGGTCGGGGGCAAGATGGAGATAGGCGTAGAGGATCTGGCCTTTGCGCAGCATCGCACGCTCGACGGCCTGCGGTTCCTTCACCTTGATGATCAGTTCCGCGCGTCCGTACACCTCTTGTGCGCTGCCGCATATCGTCGCGCCCGCGGCGGCATAGGCGTCGTCAGGCAGGCCGACCGCCGCACCCGCATCGGTTTGCACGATGACTTGATGCCCGCGGCTCACCAGTTCGCGCGTACCGGCGGGGGTCAACCCCACGCGGTATTCCTGGTTCTTGATCTCTTTGGGAACACCGATCAGCATGATGCACCTCCTCCTTGTACGGAATCGATCGATCGAATTGTCCGCTCGCGCTTATGGCGCGGGCACACGTCGGTCAAAACTTGCTTTGGTATGACCGTATAGGCGCCGGAGGTTGCGCGTGGGCGACTGGGTAGGCTCGTAGTGCTATCCATGCGCGGCGCAAGCAGCTCCTACTGGACGAGATACTACGCCGATGTTCGTACGGTATGCGTGCAGCCGCGCATACCGGTGAGGGCACAATGCTTCGCACCCTTTACGTTGCAATCGGGCAGCAGTTCGATCGACGTTCGCATTTCGATCGTTGCATTCGCGGGCATAGGCCGCATTCGGTCCTTGCTCGCTTAGACTGGCGCGACCACCCCTCACTTCTCACCTCGACATGTCATAGCCATGGCCATCGACTGCTCTCGATCGGACGCGGAGGCGCCCGACGCCACGCCGGTGGCTTCCTCCGCGCTGGCCCTACGTCCCGCGACCCCGCAGCCCACGACCGCCACGTCGTCCAACCTGGCTTACGGCGTTTTCGGCCGATTGAGCGGCATACATCGAACTACGACCGCGGCGCCTCCCGTGTCCGCGGTACCCAGACTGCTGGCCGGCACTCGAATCGCTTCGGCGATCGTGCGCACGCAGTTGCGCGGCGCCGTCATTCGCATGCTCTGCGACTTGGATGGCGCCGACACGGTGTACTTCGGAAAGACGACGCGTCGACACGCCGAGGATTTATTCGCTTTCGCCGAGCGAACCGCCAGACAGGCCGAGGCGGTCGATCCTTCGCTGCGGAACGTCCCGCTTGAAGAGCGCATGGCTATCGTGCTTTTCACTCGGCGCATTCATATCGCCGCGAACCGGGCGCTGGCGAGCGACCGGGCGCTGAACGAGCACGAAGCGTTGTACGTACGGTTGCTCGAATCGGGCTTGAACAAGCTGCCGAGCGCGCTCGATACGCCAGTGTTTCGAGGAATGAATGTGCCGGACCCCTCCGCCATGTTCGAGGTTGGCGCGATTGTGACCGAGCCGCGCTTTTGGTGCGTCAGCGCCGATCGCAGGGTGGCCTTCGAGCCCGAGGGTTTCGGCGGGAACGTGCTGATCACGTTCGTCGGTCCCGTTTCGGCGAAGGTTTTGGGGCCCTTGGCGCCCGGGCAATCGCACCGCGAAGCGATGTTTTCGCGCAATAACCGCTTTCAAGTGCGGATGCACGAGGTGCGACGCGATGAAGATGGCCGGCTGCGACATCACGTGACGTTGCAGGACGTTGGGCCGTCCTAGCCGCGTTGCCCTAGCCGAACCGCTCCCGATCGATGAACATGAGGCCCGCGGCCGGCACGGCCGTACCGTCGCCGCTTCTTGCTAGACTTACGGCTCCAGGAAGATAACGGGGAGTGTGCGTGAGCCTCGATGAATATTACAGGCGGCTCGAGCTGCCGGGCACTGCGTCGCCGGCTGAGGTGAAACGCGCATACCGGAGGCTCAGGGCCAAGTATCACCCCGACCGGAACAAAGGTCGCGAAGCGAGCGTCGAGCCCGCGTTCAAGCGCGTCCAAGAGGCGTTCGAAATCCTGATAGGCGAGCGCAAGGCACCCGTCGCTTCTTCGCATTCGGCGCCCGCACCCGCGCAGCCCCGTGAAAAGGAAAGGGCAAGAGAGAAGGAGAAGGAGACGGAAGCGCCGCCGCGCGAGCCCCGCAGCCGCCCGCCGATGCGCGGCGCAAATTGCATGACCGAGCTGTTCGTGCCGCTCGAAACGGCGATCCATGGCGGCGAGGTCGAAGCGAACTACACGGTGAAGGGCCCTTGCGATCGTTGCCAAGGTCACGCGAGCAATCGGTGTCCGGCCTGCCATGGCACGCGCATCGCGATTCACCGGAAAAGCGCGACCGTCGCGATTGCCGCGGGCGCATGGGACGGTCAACGTCTCGTCGTCGAGGGCGCGGGGCACCCAGGCAGCAACGGCGGTGCACCGGGCGACGCCATTCTTTCCATTGCGATCGTCTGCAGTTCGGCGTTTCGTCGAGACGGCTTGAATCTTGCCTGCGAAATCCAAGTCGATTTCGTGACGGCGATGCTCGGCGGAAACTTGGATCTGCCTGTGCTCGGCCAGCCAAGGCAGGTGACGATTCCGCCGAATTCGCAGGCCGGCGACATCATTCGCTTGCGCGGGCAGGGCCTCGCCGATCGCAACGGATTGCGCGGCGATTTGATGCTGCAGTTGGCGCTCGCCATGCCGCGGGAGGCGGCTCACCTGACCGAGGAGGACAGACGGAGCTTGCGCGACATGTTCGCTCGAGCGCAGCGTCGATCATCATGACGTCCCTTCCCCGCGCGACTGGCGAGCGCATTCACGTCTTCGTCAACGGCCCGTCGGATGTCGATTGGGCGCGCCGGACCGCACGTGAAATGGGGGTGCGGGAGGGGTTGAACGAAATCAGGGCCGTCGCGCTTGCCACGGCCGTCTCCGAAATCGCCCGCAATATCCTCGTGCACGCGGGAAAGGGGCAGATCTCGTTTTGTCCCGTCACCGATGGCCAGCGTCGCGGCATCGTTGTGGTCGCGCGCGATGAAGGGCCCGGCATCGCGGATATCGAGCAAGCGATGCAGGACGGCTATTCGACCAAAGGGAGCCTCGGCTTGGGGTTGTCGGGGGCCCGGCGCATGGTCGACGCCTTCGAGATCGAATCGGTCGCTGGCGCCGGTGTCACGATCACGCTGACGAAGTGGCGCGAGGACGACCGGCTCGACGATTGAACCGGCGGGCTAGGCGAATGCGATGCGCGCGCTGAATGCGACGGCGCTTCGCGTCTCCATCAATTGGCGTCCTTCGCTTCGAGCGACGCCAGCGGCAGAATCGCGGTCAGCGCGAAGCCTGCACCGGGCGCGGTTCGGATGCGAATCTCTCCACCGAGCAGCGCCGCTCGCTCGCGCATACCGAGCAGCCCGAACGAATGCCGCTTGCGTGCGCCATCGGTCACGGCGCCGCGACCGTTGTCCACGATGCGCACGATGCAATGCGGGTCGGCGCGCTTGATGTCCACTACGACTTCCGTCGCGCCCGAGTGCCGTGCGACATTGGTCAGCGCTTCCTGCACCATGCGGAACATGTCGATTCTGCATTTGCGATTGAACTCGATCGAATCGGGATCGAGGTGGCGAATGACGCGGATTCGGTAGCGGGCCGAAAATTCGTCGACCAGGCCTTCGATCGCGGGAATCAACCCCAAGTCGTCGAGCACGACCGGATGCAAGTCCGCGGCGATATGTCGGACCGATTGCACCAGATCGTCGATCATCGTGTAGATGCCCTTCAACGCGTCACGCGTCACGGTGACTGGCTCGCTGCCTCTGGGCTCCAACAGCGAGGTCGCCATCTTCAGGGCGGTCAACTGCTGACCGAGATCGTCGTGCAGTTCTCGAGCGATGCGGGCCTTTTCCTCTTCCCTGACTTGCTGGATGTGCGCCGACAAGCGCCGCATTTCTTCCCGCGATGTATGCAGCGCCTCTTCATCGCGCTTGCGATCGGTGATGTCCAAGATCCAGCCGACCATCCGATAGGCCACGCCTGCCTCGTTCCAGAGGGCTTGGCCGCGCGAATGCACCCAGCAGAATTCTCCGGACTTCATCCGCACTCGGTATTCGACGTCATAAGGCGCGCGCGTCTCCAAGTGCGACTTCAACGATTGCGCGACGCGCTCGGCGTCGTCGGCGTGAATGGCGCCGAAGTGCGCTTGGCGTACGTTGGGCAACTCGCCGTTCTCATAGCCCATGATCCGCTTGAAGTGCGGCGAGAAGTAGATTTCGTCGGTTTGGGGATTCCAGTCCCACAGTCCGGCCGTTGCACCGCTGACGGCGAGCTGGAAGCGCTCTTCGCTGGCGGCGAGCGCGGCGCGATAGCCTTCGATCGACAACTCGAACGGCGCGAGTAGTTCGTTGAAGAATGCGCTCGCCCCGTCCATGTACCTCGCCCGATGCGCGGGGCTGGCCGGCAGCACGACCGTATCGAGCGCGGCGCGATGCATCGCGGCCATGTCGAGCAATCCGAGCCGGTCCATCATGGCGCGCCGGCCGAGCTCATAGGCGAGTGCGAGTCCCGCCTCGCCTTCTTCCTCGAGATACGCGCGAAGTGCCGACAGATATTCGGCGCAAAGCGCGTCGACCCGCGTCGTCATGGGCGCTCTCCCACAAAGCGGGCCACGAGAACGTGGGCGTCGTCGGTCCCTTTCGCGTACCTGACTAAAATCGACTCCGCGATTTCCTGCGGGCTAAATTGCGTGACGATGCCCGCGCTGAAGGTGCTTCGAATGCCGTCGGTCGCCATGACGAGCAAATCGCCGGGGGACACCGCATAACGCGTCGCGCGCAACGTCGGTAGACGGTATCCGACCACCCCGCCGGGCGTCGAGATGGCCTCGTTGTGCGCGCTCCCCGCCGACGCGCCGCGGATCAGCACACTGTCGACGTTGCCCACGCCCGTCCAAGTCATCGATGCGTCGAGTGCGTCGAACCATGCGACGCTCATGACGGCGCCGCGCGTCTTGTGCAGGGCGTCATGACATCGACGCACGATCTCGACCACTGACGTGCTGGCCTGTCCTTCGATCACGGCAATGGCTTCTCTCACCGCCACGGCCGCTTCGAATCCATGCCCTAGCCCGTCAAGCAGCGCGAGGAGCGCACCGTCGCCGCGCTCGATCACGGCATGCGCGTCGCCGGATGGGTCTTCCAGCGCGCGCCCGGCCCAGCCCCATTCGATAACGGATGGATGCGGTAGCGCCGTAGCCGTCATCGCAGCCACCTTGTCATTTTGACGGTCGTGCCTTTGCCTACCGCGGACGTGAGTTCGAACTCGTCCATGATCCGCTTCGTGCCCGGCAGCCCGACGCCTAGGCTCTTGGCCGTGGAGTAGCCGTCGCGCATCGCAAGGTCGATGTCGGCGATGCCGGGCCCTTCGTCTTGCGCAATGATCAGGATTCCCACTCGAATGCCGTCGTCCACGCGGCGCATCGTTACCTCGCCGCGGTGAGCGTAGCTGATGATGTTGCGGGCGATCTCGGAAATCGCGAGGGCGATGATGGTTCGATCGGTGTTCGAAAACCCCGTCTCGGCGGCGAGTTCCCGCCCTTTTTGACGAGCGAGGACGACGTCCTCCTCTCGCTCGATCGGCACGCGAATGTCAGCCTCCATCGCCCGCACTCCGGTTGGCGGTCGTGTGCAGATAGGCGAGACCTTCTTCGAGATCGAGGGCGGTCGCCACGCCGTCGAGCGCCAGCCCAAGCTGCACCATTGCAAAGGCGACCTCCGGCTGAATACCCACGACGACCGTGGTCGCACCGCGCAGCTTCCCGATGTAGGCGATGCCGCGCAACGTGCGCGTGGCGAACGAATCGAGCACATCGAGCGCCGTCACGTCGATGACCACACCGCTCGTGCGAAATCTGCCGATTTTGTCCGCGAAGTCGTCGCGCAACTGAACGAGGTCCTGGTCGGAGAGCGCCGATTGAATCGAGGCGATCAGCACGTCTCCTTGCTTGAGGATAGGAACAGACACGGTGTCAGTTCACTCCATTGATGCGGGTATCGAACGGTTCGCCCTGGGCGACGCGGTAGCCGAGATTGCGTTCAGCGTACTCGATGCCGCCCTGAAGATCGCTGACGGTGTCGAGGCCGTTCAACTCGATGCCGAGCGACACGAGAGACTGCGCCACGGCAGCCGAGATACCGGTGACGATGACTTTCGCACCCATGAGGCGCGCCGCTGTCACCGTCTGCAAGATATGGTTGGCGACCCGGGAATCGATCGTTGCGACGCCCGTGACATCCATGACGACCATCCTTGCACGATTCGCTCGAATGGATTCCAGCAAGCTTTCGGTGATGAGGCGCGCGCGGTGCGTATCGATGACGCCGATGATCGGCAGCAGCAGCAGGCGGTCGCGCAGTTGAAGCACGGGAGTGGAAAGCTCGCGGATCGCCTCCTGTTGCTGGCGAATGACGCGCTCGCGCTGCCAAACGAGGACATCGCTGATCAGTCCGATGTCGAAGGAAGCGACCTTCTGCAAGGACATGAAGGCGTCGAACGCGGCGGCCGGGGAGGGTTCGGCATGCTGCATGATCTGCGTGCCGATATGCTTGATCAGGTTTTGGAATGCACCGAGGAAGACACGTGTGTCGAGCCCGGCCGCGGAGTAAAGCAGCCCGAGTTCGATGCGCTGCTCGACGTATTTCGCGCCGTAATCGCCCGATACGAGCTCGCGCAGATGATCGAGCTTCAGGCGCTTGGCTTTGTCGAACAGCGCACGGTTTTCGAGCAGCGGGCGGGCCTCCTCCAGAGTGGATAGATGCTCGAAGAAAGCCGCACAATGCTCGTCGATTCGGCGCAGTACGGCATCTTTTATCGTCGCTATCCGCGCGATATCGGCGGGCCCGAGGCCGACGACTTGCTTGCGGCGTTCTATCGCGCCGCCGTTGAGCCCCATGTGATGCATCAACGCAAGCGACTCGCGCTGTTCAACCTGGTCTGCCATTCGCGCCTCCTCGGTTATTTGTTCCGGGGTCGAGCTTGCCCGACACCGGTTTTCGGTTGCGGGGATACGACACGGCAGCCTGGCGTGGCTCGGCGTGTCGGCGATGCAATGCGGCCCCGCAAAAGCGCGGCCGCATACGCGTGACTTCGGTTCGTTCGTTTTATCGCGGTAATGCCCGCGATCTAGGGAGCGGCCTTATTTTTCACAGAATGAAAGGTTAAATTCTTTTCTCGGAATGTACGAAGTATAGCCATAGCGGCTGAACTGGCAAGCTTCATGCATGTTGAGTCGACGCGGCTTGGTCGATGAGGGCGTTCGCGCGTCGATCGATTCTTGCGGGGAGAGGGGGCGGGGTACGGTCGTCGCCGTAACGTCAATGATGCGGCTGACTGGACCGTCGTGATGGCAGCATCGACGAGAAGGCCTCGGACAACGTCGTCGAGCCGAACCGACGTTCGCCCTTGCCCGGTTCGACATCGATGCGCCCGGCGTTATGCGCGTCGTACAGGTCCGCGATCAGCTCGGCGTGGCGCTCGCTCAGGCCGGCGCGGACAAGGGTGCCGGTCCACGCGCTGCGGGGCAGCTCGACTGCGGCGATGTGCTGGCCGCACACTTCGGTCAACGCCCTCGCAACGTCGAACGCTGCCACGCGGTGCGGACCTTCGACGTTGACCACACGCGTTTCGGGTGAAGGTGCGGCTTCGAGCAGCAGATCGGCGGCGATGGCGCCGACGTCGTGCGCGGACACGGTGGGAAACGCCTTGTCCAGCGGGTGATGCAAGCTGGGCAGCAGGCCTTTTTCGAGTGCGGCCGGAACCACGCGCGCCCAGTTTTCCATGTGTTCGGCGGAGCGAAGGAAGATGAGATGCGCCCGCAGCGAACTGAGTTGTGCTTCGAGGTAGTGATAGAGCAGCGTGATGCCGGTGTCTTGCTCGAGTTGCGCGCCGTAGTCGGACAGCGCTAGAACGACCGGCGGCGGATTTTCATGCAGCGCGGCGGCCGCAACGTCGATCATGGCTCGCATCGTCGACGCCGGATTCGTGTCCGCGGTCGGTATAGGGCAGAGGATCTGCACGGCGCGCGCACCCTCGATCGCTTGGGTGACCGAGCGATGGTCGGTCAAATCGGCGACCATGGTTTCGCATCCCATGGACGAGAACCGGGCGACTTGCCCCTCATCCCGTACGACCGCGCGAACGTGCCGGCCTGCTTTCAGCAGATTGGCAGCGGTTCGAGCGCCCACTTTTCCCGACGCGCCGAATATCACATACATGACGGCTTCCTCGTCAATACAATAGGCGTCATGCTACGAACGCAGTCGAGCGAGCGCGATCACGGAAAGCTCGAAAGCGCACGAATGGATGCTGAACTTGTCCGTCGTTGCAGGCTTCGATCGGCTTCCGTTAGACTCGCCGGGGCGATACACGCATGCGCGGGAATCGCTCGACACTCTGGTTGGGAGAGCCATGAACGCTGACACTCGACAGTCCGATATAAATGGCGGCGCACGCAAGAGCCTGCTTTCCAGCGATGGCAGGGGATGGAATGGTTTCGGCGCGGAATTGTTCGGTATTTCAGCCGGGACGCATCACATCGCGCCCATTGAGCGCCACCGCATCGGCGTGCATATGGGAAAACCGGTGCGCGCGCATTGCGTGTGCGACGGCGATGGCCGGCGCTATACGCGTATTCAAGCGCACGGGGACGCCGACATCATCCCCGCTGGTGTCGGCGGGATGTGGTCCGACGAGGACGACTGCACGGTGCTGCGAATTTGGTTCGAAGACGCGTTCGCCCGCGCGATCCACGAGCAGTTGGACCTCAAGCCCTCAGAGGCCCGCATCGAGCCGCGATTGCACGTGCGCGACGCGAGGCTGCAGCATCTTGCTTGGGCCTTGCATGCCGAATTGGAAGCCGAGGAGGCATCAGATTCACTCTATGCGGAAAGCCTTTGCACGGCGATGCTCGTGCGAATGCTGAGCACCGCGCCCGCGCTTGAAGGGAGGCGCCACACGCTCGCGCCCAAAGCCGCCGCGCGCTTGACCGATCACATCGAAAGCAGTCTCGACCAACCGCTTACGCTCGTGGAACTGGCTTCGCTGCTGCACATCAGCGTCCCGCATTTCAAGGTGCTGTTTCGCGAGACGTTCGGCTTGCCCGTTCATCAGTACATCGTGCGGCGTCGCGTCGAGCGTGCGAAGGCCCTTCTGCAAACGGGAAAGGTCAGCGCCGCTCAAGTCGCGCTCGATGTCGGCTTCTCCCATCAAAGCCACATGGCGCGCTGGATGAATCGACTGCTGGGCGTGGGGCCGAGCGAGATCATGAAGTCGCGGTAACGAAGGCGAAGCGGCACGCTTCCCGGCGAAAGCGCTCAAAATAAAGAGAAATCGTCGTTGCTCGCCGGGATGGAGCGAAGCAGATCGACAAATGCCGTGCACCGCCCGCTGATCGCGCGGTAGGGCGACAACAACCATCCGGATGTCAAAAGCCGCACGACGTATGTTTGGCGACCTGGGACCGCTCGCACATCGCGTCGACGCTCGGTCTGGGGCCGTGAAAGCGCACAAGGTTGCATTCGTGCCTCACCGCGAAAGCCTCGGGCGGGGCGCCTCGAGGCGATGGAATTGAACATTGAGCACATGATTGCGCGATAGGCACCGCAAAGCGCCCAGATAAGGCTGCTCGCGCGCATGAAAGGATGATGTCGTGCGCGCCTCGCGTCACCGTTTTGTCATATGGCTGACACGATGCTCAAGATAATGGAGGGCTGCGTTGCCGTTGCGCGGCGCACCACACGACGCGCCTCTATGGGCAGGGAGAATTGCGATGGACGATAAAGAGCAGAAAGCCGAGGCCGAGTTGTTTTCCGAGCGGCAGCGCCGTTTCGAGGAGGACCTGGTCGATGCGTATGACGAAGAACTCGAGATGGAAGTGGACGACCGGATTCTCGATGGGGCCGGTGCGTTGACGCCGGAAGCGCGCAGCTTGCGCAGGCAGTACTTCAAGGAATTGTTTCGGCTGCAGGGCGAACTCGTGAAGCTGCAGGACTGGATCGTGCAGACGGGGCACCGCCTGGTCGTCATTTTCGAGGGGCGCGATGCGGCGGGCAAGGGTGGGGCGATCAAGCGCATCACGCAACGCCTTAACCCACGCGTGTGCCGCGTGGCGGCGTTGCCCGCCCCGAACAGCCGCGAGCGTACCCAATGGTATTTCCAACGCTACGTCGCGCATTTGCCGGCGGGCGGCGAAATGGTGCTGTTCGATCGCAGCTGGTACAACCGCGCGGGCGTCGAGCGCGTGATGGGATTCTGCTCTGACGAGGAGTACGAAGAATTTTTCCGCTCGGTGCCCGAGTTCGAAAAGATGCTCGTGCGCAGCGGCGTACAGATTTTGAAGTATTGGTTCTCCATTACCGACGAGGAGCAGGAGATCCGCTTCCAGGCACGTATTCAAGACCCGCTCAAGCAGTGGAAGTTGAGCCCGATGGACCTCGAAAGCCGGCGCCGGTGGGAGGCTTATACGCAGG
>DATJJH010000043.1:0-20138 GCA_035492395.1 Trinickia sp.
GTTCGACAGCAACACGTGATCGATTGGCTCGAGTTAAGCCAAGTCGACGTACTGTGCTTGCAGGAACTGAAAATGCCCGACGAGAAATTTCCGCGCGCGGAACTCGCGGCAAAAGGCTATCGCAGCTGGTTCGCCGGACAAAAGACGTACAACGGCGTGGCCATCCTCGTGCGTGAAGGCATCGACGTGGACGAATCGCATATCGTGCGCAACATCCCCGGATTCGACGACGAGCAGCAGCGCTTGATCGCCTTGACCGTGGGCGGCGCGCGCATCGTCTCCGCGTACTTCCCGAACGGCCAAGCGCCGGGCACCGACAAGTTCGCCTATAAGCTGCGCTGGCTCGATGCACTCGCGCAGTGGCTCAAGGACGAGATGCATGCGCACCCGAGGCTGGCGCTGCTAGGCGATTACAACATCGCCCCCGAGGATCGGGACGTGCATGACCCCAAAGCGTGGGAAGGCCAGAACCTCGTTTCGCCGGAAGAGCGCGCAGCGTTCGCCAAGCTCGTCGAACTCGGTTTCGTCGATGCGTTCCGCAAGTTCGAGCAACCCGAAAAAGCGTTCTCCTGGTGGGACTATCGCATGCTCGCGTTCCGCCGCAACGCGGGCCTTCGCATCGATCACATCCTGCTTTCCGCGCCGCTGGCCGACACATGCACGCACTGCGAAATCGACAAGACGCCGCGCAAATGGGACCAACCCTCGGATCACGCTCCGGTCGTTGCCACGGTTGACTGACGGTAATTTCATCCGAAATTACGTCGAAGCGAATGTCGTCTTCTTTTAAGTCGGTACCATTTTTGTTCGCGGCGCTTTGCATGGACACGTCGTCCTCTGCATAGATTTTTCGCTATTTTCTCCGGCCGCCGCCTACCGACTGACATAGGAGTTTGACATGCGCTTTCGAGCAACGATTCCCGCCGGCTTGCTGAGCCTGGGCATCGCACTATCCGTTCATGCGATGCCTTCGATCGATTTCGTCAATCGAGACGACTCGCTCGCGAGCTATTCGGACGCGCACTGCGTTGCGACCGATGCGCACGGGCAGCGCTACGCCGTTGCCGCGGAAAAACACGATAACGTATCCTCGGTGAAGTTGGCCAGGCTTCTCGCGGGAAACGCCGGTCGATACACGATCGAATGCACCCTCGTTCCAGATCGGAGCAAGGAAGCCTACATATCGAAGTTCGACGCAGTCAAGTTTCGAAGCGGAGAACCCGCGCACGGGGCGCCCGAGTACGACGAAAATCAGTTCGGATATGGGATAAAAATTCCTTTATCCCAAACGCACAGCAACTGTTACGACCCAAACACCCGGCTCATGCAGCCGAGATGTCTGGACGCGTTCTATGGAACCCAGCGCTATTTTTTGGAGCCGCTTTCCGCGAACCTAAACGTCAGATTCAATCACAGCATGGAATACACTTCCAACGTAGGCGTCTTTCTTAAGGACAATCCACGCCATTTGCAAGGGCAGCGGGAGCCCAGGACGGATCGGGCAACGACAAGCATCACGTCGCCCTTCCAATGAAGGACCGGTCAAAGACCGTCACGCGCCTCCGATCGACGGGACGCCAGCCACTGCGAGACACAGGTTCTGCGCAGTAGCTGACCCAGCGCCCTCGGCGCGCACCGGCGGCAGCGTGCTCACGGCTCCAAGTGCAGTTCTTGGATCTTGCGCGTGATCGTATTGCGGCCGATGCCCAGGCGTTCGGCCGCTTCGACTTTGCGCCCACGCGTGAAGTCGAGCGCTTCGCGGATAACGGCGGCCTCGAAGCGCCGCGCCAACTCATCCATGACGTCGACGGTGTTTTCGCGCAGCATGCGCGCCACCTCGGCGCGCAATCCACTCTCCCAAACACTGACCGGCACGCCCGTCGCGACGCCCGCGAGCGCAGCCGGCGCAAGCCCCGCGCCGTTGTGCTCGCCCTCGAGCGAGACGACGCCGCCCGAACCCAGCGCCGCACCGTTTCTTGCGCCGACCGAAGCCACCGCGCCCCCCGCGACGATTTCGCCCGCCCCTTCCGTCGTGGAAGCGGGAACGAGGTCCGGCGGCAAGTCCTTGATCTCGATCGTCTGCGCGGGCGCCATCACGGTTAGCCAGTTCGCAAGATTCTCGAGCTGGCGCACGTTACCCTGAAACGGCAGCGTCGTCAGATATGCAAGCGCGGCATCGGAGACGCGCTTGGGCTCGACGCCCAGATCGCGCGCGCTCTTTTGCAGGAAGTGGCGCGTGAGCAGCGGAATGTCCTCGCGCCGTTCGCGCAGCGGCGGCAGGCGCAAGCGAATGACGTTGAGGCGGTGGTACAAGTCCTCGCGAAAGAGCCCTTGCCGCACGCGCGCTTCGAGGTTCTGGTGCGTGGCCGCAATCACGCGCACGTTCGCGCGCAGCGGACTATGCCCGCCGACGCGATAAAACTGACCGTCGGACAGCACGCGCAGCAGGCGGGTTTGCAGATCGAACGGCATGTCGCCGATTTCATCGAGAAACAGCGTGCCGTTTTCGGCCTGCTCGAAGCGGCCCTGCCGCGTCGCCTGCGCACCCGTAAACGCGCCGCGCTCGTGACCGAACAGTTCGGACTCCAAAAGATCTTTTGGAATGGCTGCGGTATTGAGCGCGATGAACGGCCCGTTTGCGCGCGGGATGTGCCGATGCAACGCACGCGCGACGAGTTCTTTGCCCGTGCCCGATTCGCCGGTGATCAACACCGTTGCGGCCGAGTGGGAAAGACGACCGATCGCGCGGAACATGTCCTGCATCGCCGGGGCTTGCCCGAGCATTTCGGGGGCATCGGCGAGCGCGACGTCGTTGGTCTGAGAGCCGCGCAGGCTTTCATCGACGGCGCGGCGAATCAATTCGACGGCCTTGTCGACGTCGAACGGCTTCGCGAGATACTCGAACGCACCGCCCTGAAACGCGGCCACGGCGCTGTCGAGATCGGAATAAGCGGTCATGATGATGACGGGCAAATCGGGCAAGCGCTCGCGCACCGCCTGCAACAGCTCTAGGCCCGAGGCCCCCGGCATCCTGATGTCGGAGACGAGCACCTGCGGACTCTCGCGCTCCATCGCCGCAAGCGCCTCGCGCACGTTGGCGAAACTGCGCGTCGGGAAATTCTCGCGCGCCAGCGCTTTCTCGAGCACCCAGCGGATCGATTGGTCGTCGTCTACTATCCAGATCGGCTTCATGGAGGGGTCTTATCAATTGACGAGCGGCAGCAAAATCTGAAACTCGGTGTGTCCGGGGCGGCTCTCGACTTCGATCAATCCGTCGTGCTGTTGCACGAACGTTTGAGCGAGCGTGAGACCGAGCCCACTGCCGTCTTCGCGGCCGGACACGAGGGGATAAAAAATGCGATCGCGGATTTCTTCGGCGATTCCGGGCCCGTTGTCGATCACTCGCAAGTCCAATGCCAATTTGAATAGGCGTTTGGAGATCGTCACCTTGCGCGCGACGCGCGTGCGCAAGGCGATGCGTGCATCGCCCTGGCCGATGCGTTCGCGCAGCGCCTGCGCTGCATTGCGCACGATGTTGAGCAGCGCTTGAATGAGCTGCTCTTTGTCGCCGCGCAAGTCGGGCACGCTCACGTCGTAGTCGCGCTCGATCGTGAGGCCCCGCGGGAATTCCGCGAGAATCACCGCGCGCACACGTTCGCATACTTCGTGAATGTTGACGTCGCCGACGATATGCGGGTGCCGGTGCGGCTCCAGCAAACGATCGACGAGCGTCTGCAAGCGATCCGATTCCTTCACGATCACCTGCGTGTATTCGCGCAGCTCCAGCCGTTCGCGCGCGCCAAGCTCGAACTCGAGCAATTGCGCGGCGCCTCGAATGCCGCCGAGCGGGTTCTTGATCTCGTGCGCGAGATTGCGAATGAGCTGCTTGTTCGCGATCGACAAATCGTGAATACGCTCTTCGCGATCGGTGCGCAGGTGGCGTTCGTTCTCGAACAACTCGAGCAACACGTAATCGGGCGCGCTCTCGAGAAAGCCGACCACCACGTGGACATGCAGCGGTTCGCGCCCCGCTCTTTCGAGCACGGTGTCGAGATGCGTCGCATGAAAACGATGCTCGGCGATCGCGGTGATCGTCGCATTCAGATCGTCGCTGTTCGCGAACAATTCCGACCACGACATCTGCATCAGCTGTCGACGCGACAAATCGAGCATCGACTCGGCCGACGGGTTCGCAAACGCGACGCGCAACGTGCGCTTATCGAGCACGAGCGTAACCGTCGGCAGCGCTTCCAGCCCGGGCAGCAGGCCCGACTGCGCCAACACCGCGTCGTCGGAAAGCGGCTCGGATTGGCCTGTTTTCGCCTTGATCAAGTTCTTGAGCACCATCGTCGACTCACCGCCGCGAAAACGACGCAACGAATGAACGAAAAAGGGACGGCGCCGCCGTCCCTCCGAGAACCGCAAGCCTTCACGCGCGCTTCGCCGACGACAGGGGCAAAGCGCATCGCGCTGCTTACAGCGAGTAGTACATCTCGAACTCGATCGGGTGCGTCGTCATGCGGAAGCGTTGCAGCTCGCCTTCCTTCAGATCGAGGTACGCATCGAGCATGGCGTCGGTGAACACCCCGCCGCGCGTCAGGAACTCGCGATCCTTGTCGAGCGCTTCGAGCGCTTGATCCAAACCGGCACAGACGGTCGGGATCTTCGCGTCTTCTTCGGGCGGCAGATCGTACAGATTCTTGTCCGCGGCTTCGCCCGGATGAATCTTGTTTTGCACGCCGTCGAGACCAGCCATCATCAGCGCCGAGAACGCGAGGTACGGGTTCGCCATCGGATCGGGGAAGCGCGTTTCGATACGCCGGCCCTTCGGGTTGCTCACGTGCGGAATGCGGATCGAGGCCGAACGGTTGCGCGCCGAGTAGGCGAGCTTCACGGGCGCTTCGAAGTGCGGCACGAGACGCTTGTACGAGTTCGTCGTCGGGTTCGTGATCGCGTTCAGCGCGCGGGCGTGCTTGATGATCCCGCCAATGTAGAACAGCGCGAATTCCGACAGGCCGGCGTAGCCGTTGCCTGCGAACAGGTTTTGGCCGTCCTTCCAAATCGACTGGTGCACGTGCATGCCCGAGCCGTTGTCGCCGACGACGGGCTTCGGCATGAACGTCGCCGTCTTGCCGTACGTGTGCGCGACGTTATGGACGATGTACTTCAGTTGCTGCGTCCAGTCGGCGCGCTGCACGAGCGTCGAGAACTTCGTGCCGATTTCGTTTTGGCCTTGGCCCGCCACTTCGTGGTGGTGCACTTCGACCGGGATGCCGATCTGCTCGAGCAGCAGACACATTTCCGAGCGCATGTCTTGGAACGAATCCACCGGTGCGACCGGGAAGTAGCCGCCCTTCGTGCCCGGACGGTGACCCGTGTTGCCGCCTTCGAATTCCTTGCCCGACGACCACGGCGCTTCTTCGGAGCCGATCTTGACGAAGCAGCCCGACATGTCCGTATTCCACTGGACCGAGTCGAAAATGAAGAATTCGGGTTCCGGACCGAAGAAGGCCGTGTCGCCCAGGCCCGTGCTCTTCAGGTACGCTTCGGCGCGCTTGGCGAGCGAACGCGGATCGCGCTCGTAGCCCTTGCCGTCGGCCGGTTCGACCACGTCGCACGTCAGCACGAGGGTCGGCTCTTCGTAGAACGGGTCGATGAAGGCGGTGTTGGCATCCGGCACGAGCAACATGTCCGAAGCCTCGATGCCCTTCCAGCCGGCAATGGAGGAACCGTCGAACGCATGGCCGCTTTCGAACTTGTCTTCGTCGAACGCCGACAGCGGCACCGAGACGTGCTGCTCCTTGCCGCGCGTATCGGTGAAGCGAAAGTCGACAAACTTGACGTCCTCGTCCTTGACGAGCTGCATGACGTCGGCCACGGATTTACTCATATCCTCTTCTCCATTTAATAGGTTCGGCGGTTCTTCGCTTCCGCCCGCTTCGGCACGTCGCGCCATCCACAGCCAAAGGCGGTCTTTCAAGCGATCGCCACGGGTAAAAGCAGCTTCCGTGCCAGACACCCAATGCCGCGCCCCATCTATTGCCGCGGGCCGCGATGCGGCGCGCCCCGCGCTGGAGCCGGCTGCCGCACGGCGAGGTGCGCCGTGCGCCGCGACGACGAGGGATACGCACTTTATCGGTGCACGAAAACCGAGAATGGCGGCGACAAATCCCATTGTGGTGCATTGCACGTTAATTTGCACTTTTTTGGCGCACTGCTAGGCCGCGCCAGCTGCACCATCGTGCAACGGACCGGCTCAAGCGAGGCGCGGCCGCCGCGCTAGAATGTCTCTTTACGAATGAGGAGACGACGGCCCATGAGCTCGCTAGACCAAATCCTCGCGCAGGCCGACAAGCGCCGCGCCGAACATCAACTGTCGTACGCCGGGGCCGTGTCTCCGGGCGAGGCGTTCGAGCTGCTGCAGCTCGATCCGAATGCACGGCTCGTGGACGTACGCACGCGCGCCGAACTCGACTGGGTGGGCCGACCGTTAGTCGGCGACGGGCAGTACGTTCATATTGAATGGACGCGTTATCCGGGCGGCGTGCCCAACACGGAATTCGCCGCGCAGCTGCGGGGGGCCGTCGGATCGCCCGACGCGCCCATCCTGTTTCTATGTCGCAGCGCCGCGCGCTCGAAGCTCGCGGCCGTGGCGGCTGCCCAGGCGGGCTACACGAAGGCCTTCGACCTGCTCGAAGGCTTCGAAGGCGACAAGGACGGCAACGGCCACCGCAAGACGGTGAGCGGCTGGTGCTTCCGCGGGTTGCCGTGGATGGGAGCGTAACGGCGACCGGTCGGGAGCCATGCGTCGATGGGCCGAGTGGTCGGCCGACGGGACGGCCGGCCTTGGCCGCACGGGCGGCCGGCTCACGCGCGGGCGCGCCTACGGCTCGACGATATCGCCGCCGAGCAGGTGCACGCCTTCCCTGAGCTTGACGAATGCTGCGGCAACGGCCTCGGGCTCACCCTTCACGCCCAGGTCGATATGCCGTCGCGCGAACACGCCGCCGCGCTCGGCATCGCCGACGCTCGGTAAGCTGAACACGCGCACGCCTGGGAAATCGGCCTCGATTTTCTCCATGAGCGGCGTGAGCGTGGATTCCATCAGCTCGAACACGTAAAGCGAGCGCTCGGCATGCGCCACCGCGTGGTGCAGATGCGCATACTTCGTGTCGAGCACCCATTCCATCATCGGCCAGGCCATGACCGGAAAGCCCGGCACGAAATGATGGTCGCCCACCGAAAAGCCCGGGATCTTGTTGTAGCCGTTCGGGATGATCGTCGCGCCGCGCGGGAACACGCCCATGTTCAAACGGTGCTGGTTCTCCGGCGAATCGAGATCGAGCGGCGAATGGGTCGCACCCGCCGCACCCGCCGCGCCGCCAGCGGAGGCGCGCATGTCGCGAATGCGCGCGCGGATGAGTTCGGCCGCCTCGGGATGCAGCTCGAGCGGCACGCCCAGCGCTTCGGCCGCGCATTGCCGGGTGTGATCGTCGGGCGTGGCGCCGATGCCGCCCGTCGAGAAAACGATGTCGCCCGCCGCGAGCGTGCGCCTGAGCGTGGCCGTAATGCGCTCCCGATCGTCGCCGACATATTCGGCCCAAGCGAGCGCGAGGCCGCGCGCATTCAGCAATTCGATGACTTTGGGCAGGTGCTTGTCGACGCGCCGCCCCGAAAGGATCTCATCTCCGATGATGATCACGCCAAATGCCATAGACCGCCCTCACGTGGATGGAAGCGCCTCATCGGCGCGCAGGCGCTGCAATGCGTCCAGACAATAGTGGCCGAACCAGAGCGCCGAAAACACGAGGATAAACGCATAGACCCAAATCGTGGCGGCGGCGATCACGGGAAACAGTACGACGAGCCAGATCGACCCGGCCCAGATCACCGTCGGCACGGCGCCCATGAGCCCTGTTGCAACGCCGATCGCGAACAGCGGCCCGCGATGGCGGCGAATCAGCGCGCGTCGCTCGGCGGAACTCGCGTGCAGCGCAAGCGCGTCGTAAGTCATGACGCGGTAGGTCAGCCAGCCCCACAGCAAGGGCGGAATCACGGCGAACAGCGGCGGAAAGAGCCAGAGCGGCACGGTCAGCAGAAACAGGACGACACAGACGATCGTCGTCGCGAGGGTATGCGCGAGGCTGCCGTACCAGGTGCCGCCGCGACGCTGCTCGAGCCCGGCGAACCGCCGCATCGACAAGTGGCGAACGACCATCGGCATCGAGATCGTCGCGATCAGCAAGAGCACCGTCGTGGCGATGAGCGGAATCGACAGCGCGACCACGATGAACGGCGCGAGCGCCGCGTGCAGCGACGAGAGGCCCACCCAATCGAACGCGCGATCGAGCGACGCACCGAGCCAAGAAGCGCCCAGCCAAATACGCGCCTGACCCACGAGCGGCTGCCACATGAACCAAAAAAATAGCCCCCAGCCTGCCGCCGCCACGATGAACGGCATGAACGTGAGCCAGAGCATGCGCGGATGCAGCGCGCTGGCCGCGGCCTTACCGAACGAGCGCAGGAAATCGCTCATGCACGCGCCCCGTCAAGTCGCGGCGACATCCCCGCCGCCGGCGCCCTTGCGTCCCGCGCCGAGCCGGCGCGCGATGCGTACGAACGCCAGCCAATGCTGCGACACGAACCCTTCTCCATACGATTGCCCCTCCCGTTCCTGGCGGATACCCGTCGGTTCGACCGTTCGATCCCACGACGCGGTCTTGAACAGCATATCCCACCAAGGGAAAAGGACGCCGAAGTTGCACCCGTAGGCTGTCCCTTCGTGGCCGTAGCCGACGGCATGATGGCGCCGATGGAATGCCGGGGAGACGACCAGCCGTTCGAGCAGGCGCCCGACGTCGAGCCGGGCGTTCACATGCTGCACGCTTTGCATGAAGTTCGTGACGGCCGTGAGAACGACGAATTGCGTGGGCGCGATTCCGATCGTGAGCGCGATGGCGGCGAAGAAGCCCGCCTGCAGGACGTCGTCGAGCAGGTGGTTGCGATCGTCGCACCACAGCGACATCTGGCGCTGGCTGTGATGCACCGCGTGCAATTCCCACCACACGCCGACCCGATGCTGCCCCCGGTGATACCAATACCCTGCGAAATCCAGCACGACGAGATAGATCGCGAATGCGACGAGCGGTTGCGAGGTGACGCCTGGCCACAGGGTGTCGAGATTGATGTTCGAGATGCCGTGGTAGCGAAGCCAGACCTGCGTGCGATCGAAGATCGGCTGGAAAGCGACGAAAAAGAACAGATTGAACAGGCCGAGCTTCGTGACCCACGTGTACAGCACGTCGACGCGCACGGCCTTGCGGCTTTCCCATCGCTCGACGGGCCGCAGCGCCTCGAGCGGCCGCAGCAGCCCGTACATGGCGACGATCGTCATGAAGCCGACGATCACGGGGTACAAGGCGTCGTAAGCGTCTTCGTCGTAATCCATCCCGCCGAACTTGAACAGCAGCGGCTGGACGACGTTCATGAAAAACCACGTCTGCAGCGACGACACCAGCGAATCGAGCGATCCGACGATCAAATGCAGCATGGCGAACCGATGGGGCGAGGCGCTTAAGCGCCGTTGGGCGCCGTCACCGGCGCACGATCGAAAAAGAAGATGCCGTGCGGCGAGCGGCCGACCGCGATCGTCTTGACGAGCTTGCGCGTCGACAGGTCGATGATGCCGACGTGCTTCGCGAAACGGAACGTTACCCAGAGATAGTGCTTGTCCGCCGTGAGTTCCATATCGTCGGGGCCCGGCATGAGGCCCGTGATGTCGCCCACGTTCGTCAGCGTGTTTTCGTCGATGATGCTGATCGTGCTCGCCACGCGGTTGCTGACGGCCACGTGCACGCCGTCGTCGAGCGAGCGGAAATTGTGGGCGCCCTTGCCCGTTTGGATGCGCTTGACGATCGTCTGCTTGCGCCAGTCGACGACGGCGACGTCATCCTCGCCCGTCATGCCGATGAGCAAGTATTTGTCGCCCGGCGTCAGCCACAGCCCGGCCGGCGTATCGCCCACGTTCATCTTCCACTTGACCGTTTGGGTCGCCAGATCCACGGCGGCGATCTGACCCGACACTTGGAGCGTGACGAATACCGTCTTGCTGTCCTTGGTGAACGCCATGTGGCTCGGCATCGTGGCGAGCGGCAAGCGCTTCACCAGCGTCGGGGTGGCCGTCTTTTCGTCGTAGGCGTAAATATCGAGGCGATCGAGGCGCAAGCCGGTGGTCACGAACCATTTCCGATCGGGCGAAAAACCGAGCTGATACGGGTCTTCGATATTTTCGATGCGCTTTTGAATCTTGCCGCTCTTGGGATCCACGAACATCAGATCGTTCGACACCGAATCGGCCACGATCAGCGAGCGGCCATCGGGCGTCGACATCAAATGGTGAGGTTCCTTGCCGGTCGGCGTCTTGCCGCCGACGATCTGCTGGGTCGCCTCGTCGATCAGCGACAGCGTGGCTTCGCCGGAATTCAGAACGATGACGTTGTTCGCGTATGCCGCGGGGGCGCATACGGCCGCCGCGACGAACACGGTCAAGCACGCGCCGGCCGTGCGTGTGGCGAGCCCGGCGCGAGAGAGAAAAGAGGTAACCATGGACACTCGTTGGAAAAAACCGTCGCCATCATAAAACGTTTGCCACGCGCCACGGTTGACCCAGATTCAAAAAAGGCTGCCGCGAAAGCCGCACCCTATGCGCCATGCACCGGCGCCGCGCCGGCATCGATAACAGGGCCCCATCACCCTATCCGTTTCCGCCGCCATGCTCGCACGGAAAACGCTGCATTTCGGCCTCGATGAGCCCATCTTCAGCGCTGCATCGACTCCCACACTTTATGGAGCCGTTTGACGGAGACCGGCATCGGCGTGCGCAGTTCCTGGGCGAACAACGACACCCGCAATTCCTCGAGCAGCCAGCGAAATTCGGCCAGCCGGGCATCGGGCACGCCGCCGCGCGCCGATTGCGCGCGCTGATACTGCTGCAGCAGCGGCTGCATGTCGGCAAACGCGCGCGCGTCGCGGACGGAATCGGCCTTCAGTTTGTCGATGCGATGCGCGATGGCCTTCAGGTACCGCGGAAAATGCGCGAGCTGCGCATAAGGCGTATCGACGACGAACCGCTTGCCTATCAGCGCCTGCAATTGCTGCTGCATGTCCGCATAGGCGGCGGCGAACGGCTTGGCCTGAGCCAGCTTTTTCGTCACGCCGGCATATTCGGTGAGGATTTGCCCGACGAGGCGCGCGATCTCCTGCGCGAGCAGCGACAACCTGCCCCTGCCTTCGTCGCGGCGCGTATGGAAACTCGCGTCGTCGTCGGGCAACGGCTCTTGGAGACAGGCCCGGTCGAGCGTCGTGTCGATCAGTTGATCGCGCAGCGCTTCTTGCGTGCCGAGCGGCATAAAATGCATCGCCATTTCCCGCAGGCCGGGCAGGTTCTTCTCCAGATATTTGATCGGCTCGCGCAACTGGAGCGCGAACAGACGTCGCAGGCCCGCGCGGTGGATCCGCGCGGCTTCCTCGGGGGAATCGAACACTTCGACGTCGCAGTGCGTCGTCCGGTCGACCAGCGCGGGATAGCCGAACAGCGTCTGCCCTTCCCGGCGGATTTCGAGCAACTCGGGCAGCTTGCCGAAATTCCAGGTCGTCAAATTGTCATAGAGCGCGGTTGTGGCGGCGTTTGCAGCACCCGCCTCCAATGCACGGGACGAGCCCGCGGCGGCCGACGCCTTCGATTGCCCGGCGGATCGGCTCGGCGAGTCCGCTCGATCTGAGCGCGCCGCCTCGCCCGCGCTCGACGCGGCCCGTGGAGCGCCGCCGCCGTTCGTATTGAGCGAGGCGCCGGCGGCAAGCTTCTGGAAGTGGCGCTGCGCATCGGCGCCGAGCTCGGCGCGAAGCTGGGCCAGATTGCGGCCCATCGCCAATTGCCGCCCGTGCTCGTCCACGACCTTGAAGTTCATGAACAAATGCGCCGGCAGTGTTTCGAGCTTGAAATCCGTCGATTTGAGCGCGACCTGCGTCTGCTCGCGCACGTCGGCGATCAACGCCTCGACCAGGCCGGCGCCGCCGAACCGGCCCTCATGGCGCTCGGCGAAGCCGGCCGCGTACTCGGGCAACGGCACGCAATGGCGGCGCAGCTTCTGCGGCAAGGACTTCAACAGCAGTTGCGCCTTTTCCTTGATCATGCCGGGCACGAGCCACTCGGTGCGACGGGCATCGACCTGATTGAGCGCGTAGAGCGGGACCGTCAGGGTCACCCCGTCGCGGGGCGAACCCGGTTCGAAGTGGTATCCGAGCCCCATCTCGACGCCGGACATCGTCATGCGCTTCGGAAAAAGGTCCGTCGTGACGCCGGCGGCCTCGTGCCGCATCAGGTCGTCGCGCGACAAATAAAGCAGACGAAGCTTCTCCTCGGGCTGCCCGCTCTTCTTGACCTCGTCGCGATACCAGCGCTCGAACGCCGCACCCGTGTGCATGCCCTTGGGCAGCACCTGATCGTAGAAGGCGAAGATCAGTTCGTCGTCGACGAGCACGTCCTGCCGCCGCGACTTGTGCTCGAGCTGCTCGATGTCGGCCAGCAGCTTGCGGTTGTGGGCGAAGAATGCAAGCTTCGTGTCGAATTCGCCTTCCACCAGCGCGCCGCGGATGAACAGCTCCCGGGCGCGCGCCGGGTCCTGCGCGCCGAACGCCACGCGCCGCCGGTGATAGACAGGCAGCCCGTAGAGCGTCGCGCGCTCGAACGCCGTGACTTGCGCCGCGCGCTTTTCCCAGTGCGGCTCGGAAAGCGAGCGCTTCAGCAAGTGGCCCGCGACCTTCTCGATCCATTCCGGCTCGATTTTCGCGAGGCAGCGCGCATAGAGCCGGCTCGTCTCGACCAATTCGCCCGCCACGACCCAGCGGCCGGCTTTTTTAACGAGCGTCGAGCCGGGCCACAGGAAGAATTTGATCCCGCGCGCGCCGAGGTAATGCGGCTCGTCGTCGGCTTTGAGGCCCACGTTGCCGAGCAGGCCCGTCAGCAGGGCCAGATGAATTTGCTCGTAGGTCGCCTCGCTCTCGTTCAGGCGCCAACCGTGTTCGCGCACGACGGTCAGCAGCTGCGAATGGACGTCGCGCCACTCGCGCAACCGCACATGCGACAAAAATTGGGCGCGGCAGGCGTCGACGAGCTGGCGGTTCGACTTTTTGTGCGCGACGGCCTCGCCAAACCATTTCCAGATCCGCAGCCACTGCAGGAATTCCGACCGCTCGTCGGCAAAGCGCCGGTGCGCCTCGTCGGCCTGCTCCTGGGCGTCGGCGGGACGCTCGCGCGGGTCTTGCACCGACAGGGCGCTGGCGATGATCAGCACTTCGCTCAGCGCCTGCTGGTCCCGAGCGGCGAGAATCATGCGGCCCACGCGGGGATCGAGCGGCAACCGCGCAAGCTCGCGGCCGAGCGGTGTGAGCGCGTTCTCGTCGTCGACGGCGCCCAATTCCGCGAGCAGCTGGTAGCCGTCGGCAATGGCGCGGCCCGGCGGCGGCTCGATGAACGGGAACGATTCGATCGCGGTCAGATGCAGCGACTTCATCCGCAGAATCACGGCCGCGAGCGACGAGCGCAGGATTTCGGGGTCGGTGAAACGCACGCGCCCTTGGAAATCCGTCTCCTCGAACAGCCGGATGCAGATGCCGTCGGCCACACGGCCGCACCGGCCCGCGCGCTGATTGGCCGCCGCCTGCGACACCGGCTCGACCTGCAGTTGTTCGACCTTGTTCCGATACGAATAGCGCTTCACGCGCGCAAGGCCCGTATCGACGACGTACCGAATGCCGGGCACCGTCAACGACGTTTCCGCGACGTTCGTGGCGAGCACCAGGCGCCGCGCGTTCGAGGGCTTGAATACGCGCGCCTGCTCCTCGGCCGAGAGCCGCGCGAACAGCGGCAGGATTTCGGTGTGCGGCGGATGGTGCTTGCGCAGCGCCTCGGCGGCCTCGCGAATCTCGCGCTCGCCGGGCAGGAAGACGAGCACATCGCCCGGCCCTTCCCGGCAGAGTTCATCCACGGCGTCGACGATTGCCTCCATGAGGTCGCGATCGGCATCGCGCGCGCTTTTTCCGCGTTCGGGGCGATCGGCGCGCTCGCGTCCCGTCGTGCCTTGCGCCGCTTTCACCGCGGGGCTTTGCTCCTCGACGGGCCGATAGCGGATCTCGACCGGGTACAGCCGCCCGCTGACCTCGATGACGGGCGCGGGCGAATCGGGCGCACCGAAATGGCGCGCGAACCGCTCCGCGTCGATCGTCGCCGACGTGACGATGAGCTTCAAATCGGGCCGCTTCGGCAAAATCTCCTTCAGATAGCCGAGCAGGAAGTCGATGTTCAGGCTGCGCTCGTGCGCCTCGTCGATGATGAGCGTGTCGTAGGCGCGCAAAAGCGGGTCGGTCTGCGTCTCGGCCAGCAAGATGCCGTCGGTCATCAGCTTGACCGACGCACCTGGGGCGAGATTGTCGGTGAACCGTACCTTGTAGCCGACCACTTCCCCGAACGGCGTGCCGAGCTCTTCCGCGATGCGGCGCCCCGTGGCCGAAGCCGCGATCCGGCGCGGCTGCGTATGACCGATGAGGCCGGTCCCGCCCGCGCCGAGCCCCCGGCCGAGCGACAGGCAAATCTTCGGCAGCTGCGTCGTCTTGCCGGACCCTGTTTCGCCCGACACGATCACGACCTGATTGTCGCGAATCGCACGGGCGATCTCTTCGCGCCGGCCGGACACGGGCAGCGCGGCCGGAAACTCGATCGGTGGGACGGGATTGGGCGGGACGGCGGGACGGCGAGGACGTTCGGCGCGAGCCTCACGCGGGGCGCGCGGTGCTCGGACCTCACTCGCGGCCGGACTTTTGGGTACGTTCGACATGGGGGCGCATTATAATCCGACCATGAATTCTCAAACCGACCTCGCCCCCTCGCCCGAGAGCGCCACACGCGCCGCGGCGCCCGACTCCGTTGCCGTCTCGCCCGCCCAGTTCGTCGACTGGATGCGATCGGTCGCGCCTTACATTCATGCTTTCCGCAACAAGACGTTCGTCGTCGGGTTCGGCGGCGAAGTGGTCCATCAGGGGCTCCTCAATGCGCTCGTTTCCGACATCGCGCTGCTGCAGGCCATGGGGATCCAGATCGTGCTCGTGCACGGGTCGCGCCCGCAGGTCGAAGAGCAGATGAATCTGCACGGCGTGCAATCGGAGTTCTCCCACGGCATGCGCATCACCGACGCGCGTGCGCTCGAATCGGCCAAGGAAGCGGCCGGCGAAGTGCGGCTCGACATCGAAGCGGCGATCAGCCAGGGCTTACCGAACACGCCGATGGCCCACGCCCATATCAGCGTCGTATCGGGCAACTTCGTCACGGCGCGGCCGGTCGGCATTCTCGATGGGGTCGATTTCCAGCATACGGGCATCGTGCGCAAGGTCGATGCCGAATCGATCCGACATTCGCTCGCGAGCCGCAAACTCGTCCTGCTTTCCCCGCTCGGCTTTTCGCCCACGGGCGAGGCGTTCAATCTGTCGATGGAAGATGTGGCCTCGGCGGCCGCGATCGCGCTGCGCGCGGACAAGATCATCTTCCTCACCGAAACGCCGGGGCTCATGAACGACGGCGGCGATCTCATGCAAGAGCTTTCGCTCGACGACGCCTACAAGCTGCTCGACAGCGGCGAGATCAAAGGCGACGCCGCGTTCTATCTGAAGCATGCGGTCCGTTCCTGCCGGGGTGGCGTCGCGCGGGCGCACATCATTCCCTATGCGCTCGACGGCAGCCTTTTGCTCGAACTCTTCCTGCACGACGGCGTCGGCACGATGATCTCGTACGAGAACCTCGAGAGCCTGCGCGAGGCGACGCCCGACGACGTCGGCGGCATCCTGACGCTGATCGAGCCGCTCGAATCCGACGGCACGCTCGTCAAGCGCGGACGCCACCAAATCGAGCGCGACATCGATCACTTTTCGGTCATCGAGCACGATGGCGTCTTGTTCGGCTGCGCGGCGCTTTACGCGTACCCGCAGGAGCGCATCGGCGAGATGGCGTGCCTCACCGTCGCGCCGGACGCGCAAGGCGCGGGCGACGGCGAACGCCTGCTCAAGCGCGTCGAGCAGCGCGCCCGCGCGCGCGGCCTCACGCGCATTTTCGTGCTGACGACGCGCACCGAGCACTGGTTTCTCAAGCGCGGCTTCGTCAAGGCAACGGTCGACGATTTGCCCGAAGACCGCCGCCGCCTCTATAACTGGCAGCGCAAATCGCTCGTGCTGATGAAGCACCTTTGAGCGTACCACGTCGCTGCCCGCCCCAATCGACTACAGGAGAAATGCAAGATGGCCCGCATGATTCAATGCGTCAAACTCGGCAAGGAAGCCGAAGGACTCGATTTTCCGCCGCTGCCGGGCGAACTCGGCAAGCGCATCTATGAAAGCGTGTCCAAGGAAGCCTGGCAAGCCTGGCTCAAGCAGCAGACGATGCTCATCAACGAAAATCGTCTGAACATGGCCGACCCGCGCGCGCGCCAGTACTTGATGAAGCAAACGGAGAAGTTCTTCTTCGGCGAAGGCGCCGATCAAGCGGCCGGCTATGTGCCGCCCGCGCAGAGCTGAGCGTCGCTCCTCGGCCGCCGATCGCGGCCTTTCCCGCAACCGCTTGACCGCCGCCGGCTCGCCACGCATGTGGCGGGCCGGTGTCGTTTCTGGCTCTGTCTGACGTCGCCCCTTTCCCTATGTACGGAAGTGAGGATTCACGCGAAGTCAAGCGCCCACGACCGCGGACTGACGGTGGCCGAGCAGCCCGCGCGAGCGATGCAACGCCGCGCGCGCACCGCGCGTCGCCATGACGGCGCCCACTTGCCCGAGATTGAAATCGAGCGACACCATCAATTCCATCAGTTCGACCATCGGCAAGACGACGGTCGGACTGTACAGCCGTTGTTCGATGAGCTTCTTCATGGCGGCGACCCTCCTAGGCCCGGCGGGACAGCCTATGTCCCGCCGCACAGCATGGAGGCCATTCTAAGGACGCGCGCGATGCCGATAAATGCGTCAAATCGAAAGTCAGAAGTCGCTGGAAGCGAACAATCGCGGTGTTACGCCTATTCGAGCGGCGCGCCTGCGAATTCGGGCAGCGCCTCCGCCCGCCGCGACAGCGCCGTCAGCGCCGGATAGCGGCCCGGGTCGATGGCATCCGGCAAACTATGCTGCGTGAAGCGCCAAGCCACGGCCACCGTGATATCCGGCTGCATGAGCCGATCGCCGCAGAGCCACGATTGCGCACCGACGCCGGCCACGCCCTGCTCGAGCGTCTGATAGGCGGCGGCCAGCTGCGTATGCACGCGGTCGAGCCATGGCCCGTGCTGCTTCTCCTGCGGCCGCAAGTTGCGCTCGTACACGATTTGCACGGACTTTTCGCAGGCCGCCAAGGCAAACCCGATGAAGTGAAGCGCGCGCCGGCGCGCCGCGCTCTCCTGCGGCATCAGCCGCGCCTGCGGTGCAACGCAGTGATCGAGATAGTCGAGAACGAGCGACGAGTCGATCAATTGCGTGCCGTCGTCGTCGATGAACGTGGGCGCCTTGACGACGGGGTTGATTTCGCGAAATTGGTCGACATGACGGAAAACCGACACCGACCTGTGTTCGAACGGCATGCCGAGGACGGCCATCGAAATGGCGACGCGGCGGACGAACGGGGAATCCATCATGCCTATCAGTTGCATCGATGCCTCGCTTCTTTTCTAGTGACGGGGTTGGCACGGGCCAGGCGCCAGTTTGCCGTCCCGCCCGCGCTGCCCGCAAGCGAATCGTCGCCACTCGACAGAAAATGCGTGGCAAAAGGCAAGAAATGAATGCTTCGTGTCGGGGCTCGGCGCCGCCGTGCCACGCCCCTATTGCCGCGCTTGCACCGGCAATTCGTTGTCGGCGGCGAATCGCATGACGAACTCGAAGGCTTCGGGGCAAATATCGGCCAGTTCCCCGGACACACCCAAGCATTTCACCCCGCCGTGCACGAACGGCACGGCGAGCCACGTCGAGGCGACGCTTCCGCCGGGGCGTCGCTCTTTGACGAACAGCGCGATCACGCCGGCGAGGCGCTCGGCCCAGTCACCCGGGCGAAAAGGCTTTCCACTTCGAGTCGTGCCGACGATCGTGTGCCCGGCGCACGCGTGCGTCATCGTTTTGTTCGGTAGGTATTCGATAGTGGTCATGTCTGGCCGATCGACTGAATCCCCCGCATGGACGCCGGCACAGATGAGCGCGGCGAAACAGGGCTCGCATCCGCGGCGAGGCGAAAAACGGCCACGGTTTCGTCGAGCATGCGCGCCTGGTCCTCGAGCGAGGCGGCGGCGCCCGCCGCTTGCTCGACGAGCGCCGCGTTTTGCTGGGTCGCGCGATCCATCTGCGAAACCGTGCGATTGATCGCTTCGATGCCGGTCGATTGACGTTCCGATGCCGCGCTGATCTCCGAGATGATCTGCGTCATATCGCGCGCCGCATCGACGATGTCCACCATCGTTGCATGCGCGCGCTCGGCCAGTGCCGTTCCGCCTTGGACTTTCGCCACGGACGCCGTCATGAGTCCGCGAATCTCCTTGGCCGCGGCAGCCGAGCGCTGCGCAAGCGCGCGCACTTCGCCCGCGACCACGGCGAACCCCCGCCCCTCTTCTCCCGCCCGCGCCGCCTCGACCGCAGCGTTGAGCGCCAGGATGTTCGTTTGAAACGCAATCCCTTCGATGGCGCCGATGATGTCGACGATATGTTCGGAGTCGGCTGACATGTCGGCGATCGCATCGACGATCTCGCTCACGACTTCGCCGCCCCTTTGCGCCGTGCTCGACGCCGTATCGGCGGACATATTCGCGGCGCGGGCGTGGCGGGCGTTTTGCGAAACGGCCGCCGTCAACGCTTCGAGACTCGCTGCGGCCTGCTCGAGCGCCGCCGCTTGACGTTCGGTTCGCGCGGACAGGTCGGCGTTGCCGCCCGCCATCTCGCGCACCCCGCGCCGAATCTGAGCCGTGCCCTCTCGCACGCGCGTCACGGCTGAAGCCAAGCTGCGCTGCATACCGGAGAGCGCCGCCATCATTCGCCCCATCTCGCCGCCGTGCGACGCATCGACCGGCGAAGTCAAATCGCCCGCCGCGATGCGTTCGAAATAATCGATCGCCGTATCGATCGGTTTGACGACTGCGGCGCGCAGCATCGCACGCGCAAACAGGGCGAAGGCCACCGCCCCGACGCCGACCGCGCCGAACAGCCATAGCAATCCGACAAAACGCGCCTGTGCCGCCGAGAAATGCTTCTTCTGTTCCCCTACCTGAAAATCCATCAGTTGCCGGGCCGACTGCTTGTAGTCGGCGAACAGCGCCTCGGGCGCTTGGCGTTCGATCATTCGGAACGAAGCGAAATCGTCCTGATCGAGCGCCGAGACTTCCGGCGCGATGACCTGCTGGAGCAACTTCCCGCGCGCCGTGCGCAGCGTGTCCGCTAGCGAGGTTTCCGCCTCGTTCTCCGGGGAAAGCGCCGTGTAGGCGGCAAGCGAGCGATCGCTCGCGGCCAACGCCGCATGCACGCGTTGAAGCGTAGGCGCCGTCGGCTTGCCTTGCGCCACGAGCGTTTCATAGCCGCCGAGGTCGACGCGCGCCTGCAAGAGGTCCTCGCTGCTATCGGCCAAAGCAGTGAGCGCGGCGGTTTCCGAGCTGTACATTTGCTCGAGCGCGTGGTTAGCGGATTTGAACCCGGCGATCGACGCCGCGATCACCAGTACGAGCGCCCCCGTATAACCCACGACTGTGGCGGTCAGCGCGGCCCGAATGTTCGTCGTCCTCAACATGCCGACTTCTCCAAAAAAAGGCGGCGAGCGAAGTGGCTCGCCGCCGCCTTTGAAATATCGACCGCATGCGGTCGCGTCTCGGTGCCTTGCTGGAAAATCAGAATCGCGTGCGGATGCCCGTCGCCACTTCGAGCTGGCTGTTGTGCCCGAAGGTGTTCGCCACGGTATAGCCGCCGTGCAGCTTCATGTAGTCGGCCGCCAGGTACAGCTCGGTGCGCTTCGAAAGATGGTAGAAGGTCGAGGCGTAGATCGTTTCCTTGTAGCCGTTGTGAACGGTAGTAGCCGTGGTGTCGAATGCGCC
>DATJJH010000044.1:0-5100 GCA_035492395.1 Trinickia sp.
ATTGATAACCAAACAACATCAATCATTGAGAACATTGCACTTATCGTTTTATCGGTTGCAAGCGAACATGCCTGAAACGACGAAGAGCGGACCACTGCGTTTTTCGGTATTTCAGGAGACACCTCGATGCACCCCTCCCCCTCTACGCCTTTAAGCGGACGTTCCAAGGCCGCCGTGGTTTTCCGCGTCACGGCCGGCAATTTTCTGGAGCAGTTCGACTTCTTTCTGTTCGGCTTCTACGCGACGCAAATCGCTCACGTCTTTTTCCCGGCGGGCAGCGACTTTTCCGCGTTGATGATGACGTTCGCCGTCTTCGGCGCCGGCTTCTTGATGCGGCCGCTTGGCGCGATCGTGCTCGGCGCCTACATCGACGACGTGGGCCGTCGCAAGGGCCTCATCGTCACGCTCTCCATCATGGCGAGCGGCACCATCCTCATCGCGTTCGTCCCAGGCTACGCGACCATCGGCCTGCTGGCGCCCGCGCTGGTGCTCGTCGGGCGGCTGTTGCAAGGCTTTTCCGCGGGCGCGGAACTGGGCGGCGTGTCGGTGTACCTGGCCGAAATGGCCACGCCCGGCCGCAAGGGCTTTTACACGAGTTGGCAATCCGCAAGTCAGCAGGTCTCGATCGTCGTGGCCGCGGCTTTGGGCTTCGCGCTCAATCAATCGCTGAACGCGGCAGCCATCGCCGCTTGGGGATGGCGGGTGCCCTTCTTCGTCGGCTGCATGATCGTGCCGATCATTTTCGTTTTGCGCCGCAACTTGGAGGAAACGCAGGAGTTCAAGGCGCGCAAGCATCGCCCGAGCATGAACGAAGTGTTCCGTACACTGGTTCAGAATTGGGCCGTCGTCGTGGCCGGAATGATGCTCGTGGCGATGACCACCGCAAGCTTCTACCTCATTACGGTGTATGCGCCGACGTTCGGCAAGACGGTTCTCCACCTGAGCACCGCCGATAGTCTGCTCGTGACGCTGTGCGTGGCCGTGTCGAACTTCGTGTGGCTCCCGATCGGCGGCGCCCTTTCCGACAAAATCGGCCGCCGCCCGCTCCTCGTCGGCATGACGGTGCTCAACATCGCCACCGCGTATCCGGCGCTTTCGTTGCTCGCTCACGCGCCGAGCTTCCTGAACATGCTGCTCGTGTTGCTCTGGCTCTCGTTCATGTACGGCGTTTATAACGGCGCAATGGTCGTTGCCCTGACCGAAGTCATGCCGGCACAAGTGCGCGTTGCGGGCTTTTCGCTCGCCTACAGCTTGGCGACCGCGGTGTTCGGCGGTTTCACGCCGGCCATCTCGACGGCGCTCATTCACGCGACCGGCGATAAAGCCGCGCCCGGCTACTGGATGAGCTTCGCCGCGGCGTGTGCGCTTATCTCCACCTTCGCACTCTACCGCCGCCGCGAGGCGATGCTCACGCCGGCGCACTGAACGGCCTTTTGATCAGCCCGCATTCAAACACCTCCAATCCGAGACAACTTCGATCATGAAACATCTCTTGCTGAAACTGTGCGCGGCAGCACTCGTCGCAACGACGGCCACGGCGAACGTACAAGCCGAAGACCTGCATGTCATCACCTCCGGCGGCTTTACCGCGGCGTATAAAGCGCTCGGGCCCAAGTTCGCGACCGAGCACGGCGACACGCTGGAGACGGCGCTGGGGCCGTCGATGGGCAAATCGCCCGAAGCGATCCCCAACCGGCTCGCGCGCGGCGAGAGCGCCGACGCCGTCATCATGGTCGGGTACGCGCTCGACGACCTGATCCGCCAAGGCAAGGTCATCCCCGGATCGCGCGTCGAGTTGGCGGATTCGCGCATCGGCATGGTCGTGCGCGAAGGGGCCGCGAAGCCCGACATCAGCACGGAAGACGGCTTGCGGCAGACGCTGCTGCACGCCAAATCGATCGCCTACTCGGACAGCGCGAGCGGCGTCTATATCGAGCGCGAACTGTTCAAGAAGCTCGGCATCGAGGATCAAGTCAAATCGAAGGCGAAGATGGTCCCGCGCATCCCCGTGGCGTCGGAGGTCGCGAATGGCGACTACGAAATCGGCTTCCAGCAGGTAAGCGAGTTGCTGCCGGTGAAAGGGGCGACGTTCGTCGGGAAGATTCCCGAGTCCGTGCAGTCCGTCACGCGTTTCGCGGCAGGCGTTCCCGTCGGTGCGCAGCATCCGAAGGAAGCGAAAGCGTTACTCGACTACCTCGCGTCGCCCGGTGTGCAAAGCGAAGTGAAATCGACGGGGCTCGATACCGTTTCGGTTCATTGACGCAGCACTAACCGAAACGGAAAACGTTCGACCTAGCCCGGCGCATCGCTGCTTGCGATGCCGCCGGGCTTTGCCTTAACCATCATCTGGTGAAACTCCTGTGCGGCCGGTGTGAGCTGACGTCCTCGACGTTTGACGATGCCCACGCGCCGCTTCACCACCGGTTCGACAAGCGGCACGCTGGTCAGAATGGGGTGATAGCCTCCGGGCATGGCCATCGACGGCACCGCGGCGACGCCGAGCCCCGCCTCGACCAAGCCGAGCATGGTGGTGACATGGCGCGTCTCGCACACGCTCGGCGAACGCGGCGCCACCGTCGACAACGCTTGGTCGAGCAACAGGCGGTTACCCGAAGTCTTATCCACCGATACATATTCGTGCTCGTAAAGCTCATTCCACGTCACGCGCTTTTTGCGGGCGAGTGGATGGTCGCGACGGCATGCGGCGACGAATCGGTCCTGCAGCAACAGCTTGAATTCGATCTCGGGCTCCTGGCTGCCCATGAAACTCACGCCGAAATCGGCCTCGCCGCTGATGACCGCGCCCAGCACTTCGTTCGCGCTCGCATCGAGCAGCCGGACCCTGATGCGAGGAAAGCGCCGGCGGTAATTCGCGATGACGCTCGGCAAAAAGTAGTAGGCAACCGACGGCACGCAGGCGATGGTCACGTGGCCCATGCGGCTCGTCGAGACATCGCGAATGCCGAGCAGCGCGACATCGAGATCGTCGAGCAGTTGCTCGGCGCTGGGCGCAAATACGCGGCCGATCGTGGTGAGCGTGACGCTACGCGTCGTGCGCTCGAACAGTCGCACGCCAAGCGCTTCTTCTAGCTTGTCGATGCGGCGACTCAAGGCGGGCTGAGAAATGTTCACCGCCTCGGCCGCCTTGCGAAAGCTCCCCAGCTCCGCCACGGCGCGGAACGCCTGCAAATCGTTCAGATCGAAGTTAATGCCCACGAGCGGTCCTCCGCGCCGCGACGTCGGCGCCATCCGCAACCGAGGCCCGCAGCAATGCGCGGATGCGCTCCGCGGTCTGCGCCTGCAGCGGCGTGTACACGAGCATGCTGAGGTCGGGTCGACCATCGACGGCAAACAACGAATACTCCATCTCGATAACGCCGAGCTCCGGATGCAGCAAGCGCTTCACGTTCTCCCCATCTCCATGGCTCATCACATGATTCTCGCGCCACATGCGATCGAATTCAGGGCTGGTGCGGCAAAGATCGTCCACGAGGTCGCCCACCTCCGTGGCGAGCCCCGCGCGCGCCACGTCGGCACGAAACGTCCCGACGACGAAGCGCGCGACGCTCTCCCAATCGTGCTGCCTCGATCTGACAGCCGGGTCGCAGAATAGAAAACGCAGAATATTGCGCTCCCCTGGCGGCAAGGCGCCGTAGTCGGTCAGCACCAGGGCCGCGGCGCGGTTCCACGCCACGACATTCCACGTCGCAGTCTTCACGATTGCGGGGCTGGCGTCGAGCGCATCCAGTACGCGCTGCAATCGCGGGTTCACGCCGGCGACGGCGCGATAGCGCACTTCCGGCGGCCGGCCAAGCCCTAGGATGAATAGATGTTCCCGCTCGATGTCCGTCAGCATCAGCGCCGCGCCGATGCGCTCCAACACCTCGGCCGAAGGCGCACCGCCGCGACCCTGTTCCAGCCACGTGTACCAGGCGGCGCTGATGTTCGCGCGTTGAGCGACTTCCTCCCTGCGCAATCCAGGCGTGCGTCTACGGCCGTAGAAGCCGAAGCTGGCCGGGTCGAGCCGCGTGCGGCGGCTGCGCAAGAATTCTCCGAGGGTCTGGGCGGCGTTCGATGACATGACAAGCCTGCTAGTCCGTTTACCAGGATAAGATCACTACTTCAACAGGATAACGGATGATCGCATAGTGGCTGGGTGACTACCCAGGAGAATTCACGATGCGCATTTTTGTGACGGGCGCCACCGGCTTTATCGGCTCGGCCCTGGTTCCCGAACTCATCCAAGCCGGTCATCAGGTGATCGGCATGACACGCTCGGATGCCGGTGCGCAAGCGCTGACGGCGGCCGGCGCCGAGGTCCATCGCGGCACGCTCGAAGACACCGAGAGCCTGCGCAGCGGCGCGGCGAAGGGGGACGCGGTCATCCATCTCGCGTTCGATCACGATTTCTCGCACTTCGTGGACAACTGCGAAAAAGACAAGCGCGCGATTGCGGCCCTCGGCTCGGCGTTGGTCGGGTCCGATCGCCCGCTCCTCCTCACCTCGGGCACGGGCGCCGGCAGCCGCGGCGACGGGCGACCGGCCAGCGAGGACGTGTTCAACGCTGCGCACGCCAACCCTCGCGTCGCATCGGAGATGGCGGGCAATGCGCTGCTGGAAGCGGGCGTCAACGTCTCCGTGATGCGTCTTCCGCAAGTGCATAACCCCTTCAGGCAGGGGCTCATTACGCCGCTCATCGAAATCGTGCGAGAGAAACGCGTGTCCGCTTATGTGGAAGATGGCCTCAACCGCTGGCCCGCAGGACATCTATCCGATGTCGCGCGGCTATACCGGCTTGCGATCGAGAAGGCCGAACGCGGTGCGCGCTACCACGCAGTGGGCGAAGAAGGCGTCAGCGCTCGGGAGATCGCCGAGGCGCTGGGACGGCGGCTGAACGTGCCGGTCGTCTCGATTGCGCGAGAGGAAGCGCAAGCGTACTTCGGATGGATGACAATGTTCGCCGCACTGGATATGCCTGCATCGAGCGCATTGACGCAGGCGCGTTTGGGATGGAAACCCACGGGACCTACGCTCATCTCGGATTTGAACGAAGCGCGATACGCAGAAGCGGCGGCTTAACGTTCATGCCTGGCTCGGCGC
>DATJJH010000045.1:0-3588 GCA_035492395.1 Trinickia sp.
GATCATTTCTCGGGATGGTAGCACCGCCAGGCTACTCCGACGTTGGATTGCATAAAAATGAGCGACGCTCAATAAAATAGTTGACGCATACGTAAATGTGGCGTGAAATGCGCGTTGACCGAGCGCACGTGCCGCTCGCAGGCCGTGACCGGCCCCAATCGGAATTTCGGAATTCGAGGAGACATTTCATGAGCAACGTGCCTGGTTTGCAGTTCGCGCTCGGCGAAGATATCGACATGCTGCGCGATGCCATCGCCAACTTCGCGGCCAAGGAAATCGCACCGCGCGCGGGCGAAGTCGACCGCACCGATCAATTCCCGATGGACTTGTGGCGTAAATTCGGCGAACTGGGCGTGCTCGGCATGACCGTGTCGGAGGAATACGGCGGCGCCAACATGGGCTATACGGCGCACATGGTGGCGATGGAGGAAATCTCGCGCGCATCGGCGTCGATCGGCCTGTCCTACGGCGCCCATTCGAACCTGTGCGTGAACCAGATTCACCGCAACGGCACCGAAGCGCAAAAGCGCAAGTACCTGCCCAAGCTAGTGTCGGGCGAGCACGTCGGCGCGCTGGCGATGAGCGAACCGAACGCGGGTTCCGACGTCGTCAGCATGAAGCTGCGCGCCGACAAGCGCGGCGATCGCTACGTGCTGAACGGCACGAAAATGTGGATCACGAACGGCCCCGATTGCGACACGCTCGTCGTCTATGCGAAGACGGACGTGGAGGCCGGCGCGAAAGGCATCACGGCCTTCATCGTCGAGAAGGGCATGAAGGGTTTTTCGGTCGCGCAAAAACTCGACAAGCTCGGCATGCGCGGTTCGCATACGGGCGAACTCGTGTTCCAAGACGTGGAGGTGCCCGAGGAAAACATCCTCGGCCAGTTGCACGGCGGCGTAAAGGTGCTGATGAGCGGCCTCGACTACGAGCGCGCCGTGCTGGCCGGTGGCCCGACGGGCATCATGCTCGCGTGCATGGACGCCGTGGTGCCCTACATTCACGACCGCAAGCAATTCGGCCAGCCGATCGGCGAATTCCAGCTGATCCAAGGCAAGGTGGCCGACATGTACACCACGCTGCAAGCTTGCCGCGCTTACCTGTATGCCGTCGGCCGCCAGCTCGATACGCTCGGCAAGGAACACGTGCGTCAAGTGCGCAAGGATTGCGCGGGCGTCATTCTCTACACCGCGGAAAAGGCCACGTGGATGGCGGGCGAAGCCATTCAAGTCCTCGGCGGCAACGGCTATATCAACGAATACCCGGTCGGCCGCCTCTGGCGCGACGCGAAGCTGTATGAAATCGGGGCGGGCACGAGCGAAGTGCGGCGCATGTTGATCGGCCGCGAGCTGTTCGCCGAAACCCTTTGATGCCGATTCATATCAAGCGCGAGACGGAGCATCCAGCCTTATGCCGATCATCGAAAGTAAGTTGAACCCGCGCTCGGACGAGTTTCGAGCGAACGCCGCCGCGCTGGAGGCGGTCGTCGCCGACCTGCGTGCGAAGGTGGCTCATCTCGCGCTTGGCGGCGGACAAGCCGCGCGCGACAAGCACGTTTCGCGCGGCAAGCTACTGCCGCGCGATCGCATCGCGCAGCTGCTCGATCCGGGCACGCCGTTCCTCGAGTTCTCGCAGTTGGCGGCGTACGGGATGTATCACGACGCCGCGCCCGGCGCGGGCGTCATCACGGGCATCGGCCGCATCGCCGGCCAAGAGTGCGTGATCGTCTGCAATGACGCGACGGTCAAGGGCGGCACGTACTATCCAATGACGGTCAAGAAGCACGTTCGCGCGCAGGAAATCGCGTTCGAAAACCGCCTGCCTTGCGTGTATCTCGTCGATTCGGGCGGCGCCAATCTGCCGAACCAAGACGACGTCTTCCCCGATCGCGACCATTTCGGCCGCATCTTCTTCAATCAGGCCAACATGTCGGCGGCGGGCATCGCGCAGATCGCCGTCGTCATGGGTTCGTGCACGGCGGGCGGCGCTTACGTGCCGGCCATGAGCGACGAGTCGATCATCGTCAAGAACCAAGGCACGATTTTCCTGGGCGGCCCACCGCTCGTGAAGGCGGCGACGGGCGAGGAAGTCAGCGCCGAGGATCTCGGCGGCGGCGACGTGCATACGCGTCTGTCGGGTGTGGTCGATCACCTCGCGCAAAACGACGCGCACGCGCTCGGGTTGGCGCGCGGCATCGTCGGCAAGCTGAACCGCACGAAGCGGCCGCCGGTGGCGATGCGCGAAGCCAAGCCGCCGCGCTACGACGCGCAAAGCCTCTACGGCGTGATTCCCGTCGATACGCGCAAGCCGTTCGACGTACGTGAAGTCATCGCGCGCATCGTCGACGATTCGCAATTCGACGAATTCAAGGCCCGCTTCGGCACGACGCTCGTCACGGGCTTCGCCCACATTTGGGGGCACCCCGTCGGCATCGTCGCGAACAACGGCATCCTGTTCTCCGAGTCGGCAGTCAAGGGCGCGCATTTCATCGAACTGTGCTGCCAGCGCAAGATTCCGCTCGTGTTTCTGCAGAACATCACGGGGTTCATGGTGGGCCGCAAGTACGAGAACGAAGGCATCGCGCGCCACGGCGCGAAGATGGTCACGGCGGTCGCCACCGCCAAGGTGCCGAAATTCACGGTCATCATCGGCGGCTCGTTCGGGGCCGGCAACTATGGCATGTGCGGCCGCGCCTATTCGCCCCGCTTCCTGTGGATGTGGCCGAACGCGCGCATCTCGGTGATGGGCGGCGAGCAGGCGGCATCGGTGCTGGCGACGGTCAAGCGCGACGGCATCGAAGCGAAGGGCGGCGCGTGGAGCGCCGAGGAAGAGGAAGCGTTCAAGCAGCCGATTCGCGATCAATACGAGCATCAAGGGCATCCTTACTACGCCAGCGCGCGGCTATGGGACGACGGCGTCATCGATCCGGCCCAAACGCGCGACGTGCTCGGCCTTGGGCTGTCGGCGGCGATGAACGCGCCGATCGAGGAAACGCGTTTCGGCGTGTTCAGAATGTAGTGCGCGGCCGGTCGAACAAGAGAGCCGAGCGGCGCAAGCCGCCCGAGTAGTAGGCACTGGAGACGATCAATGCAATACAGCATGCTGGAAGTGGCGTTTGCCGGACATGTCGCGACCGTGACGCTCAATCGCCCCGACGTGCGAAACGCGTTCAACGAAACGACGATCGCCGAGTTGACCGATGCGTTCGCCCAGCTCGATCGCCGTGAGGACGTGCGCGCGATCGTGCTGTCCGCCAACGGTCCGGCGTTTTGCGCAGGGGCGGATCTGAACTGGATGAAGAAGATGGCGACGTTCTCCGACGAGGAGAATCGCGTCGACGCGCGCCGTCTCGCCGACATGCTGTCGGCCATCTACCGAGCTTCGAAACCCGTCATTGCGCGCGTATCGGGTGACGCCTATGCCGGCGGCGTCGGCCTCGTCGCCGCGAGCGACATCGTCGTGGCCGTCGATTCGGCGCGGTTTTGCCTGTCGGAAGCACGCCTAGGCCTCATTGCGGCGACGATCGCGCCTTACGTTGTTCGCGCGCTGGGCGAGCGCGCATCGCGGCGCTACTTCACGACGGCCGAG
>DATJJH010000046.1:0-11794 GCA_035492395.1 Trinickia sp.
CGCCGCCAACAACGGCTATCTGCATGCGTCCAGCTGGGCTCAGAAGCTGCTCGTCGGCGAAAACTCGAAGCTGTTCACGAACAAGATGCCGGTGGGTGGGTGGCTCGACCGGCTTACGCGCCCCGCGGTCGGTAGGGGCACAATATTCGACTATTCGGGCGAGGCGTTCGAGGGCGGGGCGTCGGTGCTGTTGGCGGGCATCTCGGCTTACGAATTCGCGCACAAGCAATATTTCCTAGGCGGCTCGTACTTGACCGCATCGGTCGCCGGCGCTTATCCGCTGGCGCAAAAGTACGGGCCGAAGCTCGCTCAATGGGCCGCGGGTGGATCGGAGGAGGCCGTCGGCGGCGATCTGCTGGCCGAGAGCCTCGAGGGTGGCGCGGCGGCCGGCGGACTGAGCGAATGGGCCGGGCCTATTTCGGCAGGCGTGGTGCTCGCGACGACGGCTGGCCTCTACGGCTACAAGCTGTATCAGCGCGTGCAGATGTCCAACAAGATGGAGCCGCTAAACCGGACGTTCCTGAACGAACTCGGCTATTCGACGGGGCAGGCGAGGGCGCTGGCCAACGACGATGCGCACGGCAACAGCGTGGGGCCGACGCTTCAAGCCGTGGCGAAGCGGCTCGGAATTTCGTCGGCCGAGATGGACCAATACTTGAAGTCGTTCAAGGACACGTCCAAGCTGAACGACCTCGTGGTCGCCGCGCAGGGTGTGAAGGTCGATTCGAAGGGGCGATACCGCCTGACGCTGCTCGATCATGGCGACGCCATTCCCGACGCGCCGGCGGGCGCTTCGCCGAAAGCGCTCAAGGCGTTCTACGAAAAGCATTCCGATCTGCTCGATACGTCGCCGTACCAGCCCTATCGCATGCATGCCGGGGTACCCGTGCAGCAGGGTGCGACGCCGCCCGCGAACGCGGATGACAGCTACTATCGCGCGCTGGCGGCGCAAAGCGAAAGACCGCACAGCATCGACGGCTTGATCCAGTTCGCCAAGGACAGCGGTTTCGCCTTTCCGACGGCGCCGGCCGGTAGCAATGCCCCGCCGACGAAGCCCACGCAGCACACGCAGCCGAAGGAGCCGCCCAAGCCCAAGGCGCCGACCGACCGTGTCGTCAAAGTCCACAAAGGCGACACGATGACCGGCATCGCGCGAGCCAACGATTCAACGTTGCCGGAACTGGCGCCGCTGAATCCGGCGTTCGACTGGTCGCTACTCGGCATCGACACGCCGAAACAGGGCTCACGCGATCCGAACCTTCTCTTTCTCACCGACCTTATTCACGTGCCGCTCAAGCACTGAGCCAGCCGCCGTGGATCGCGTGCCGCCGCGCAACTTGCGGCGGCGATCAGAGAATCAGCCGCGAGATCTTCGTGCCTTCGAGGGAGACGCCGGCCATGAGGCCGGCGTTCGTCAGCACGAACGCTTCGACCGGGCTCGTCGCGGTGGAGGTGTCGACGTTGCCGTTCGCCCCGACGCGCAGCACGGCGACGGTGGCGTCGACGCCGGCGGCCCATCCCTGGCTGCTCGTGAATTTATCGAGCGCTTCCTGCGTCATGAACAGCATGATGATCGCTTTCGACTGCGCTCCGATTTGTGGACCGAAGGACGCGGCGGCCACGCTGTAGTAGCCGCTCGTCTGTCCGCCCACGCGCAGCGCGCCTTGGCCGTATTGGCCGCCTATCCAAAAGCCGGCCGAGATGACCGAGGGAAAGACGAGTACGCCGCGTGCGTTGCCGACCAGCTCGCGCGAGCCGTGCACCGTGCCGTAAAGCCGTGTCAGGGTGGCTTCGACGTCGGCGTCGATCGTGGCGCGGCGGCCGGCGCTAGCTTCGGGCGTGCCGGACGACGATAGCGGCGTGGTCGTGCATCCCGCGAGCGACAGGCCGCTCGATGCGAGTGCGGCTCCGGTCAATGCAATGAATCGGCGACGTTGCATGAATTCTCCTGATGAAACGGATCGAGGCGACGCAGGAACGGCGCACAGGGTTTGGCCCGCACCGATGCCCACGGCTCATTCAAAGACAACAAAAACAGTGCCGGAGTTCCGGGCCCTGCCGGCGCGGGCTTCGGGGGCTTTGGCTGCGGCCTGGACCCGCGAGGCGCGAGCAGCGCGAAGGCCTCTGCGGAAGCCTCGGGCAGGGTTAAGCGTCGCTTAAGCTTGCGAACGTCGTAGTCCTTGACTATCGGCCGCGGCGTGCTCTGATTCGACGCCGCGGCGTGAAGGCCGGCTATCGCGCCGCTAGTGCGGCACGTTCACCACGCCGTGGCTCACCCCGATCGCGTTGACGCCCGGAGCGGATTCGATGGCGGGCAGATTCGCCGCGGTCAGCTTGGGCGCCGCCCCGGGTATCCCGCCGCGCGGCACCGCGCGAACGACCTGCGACGGCGGCAGCGGCGTGCCGTCATGCAAGTGACGCCACATCAGATCGAGCGCTTGCAGATAGTAGTAATGCACGGGGATGAAGCGCGTGTCGAAGCCGGGTACGCCCAGAAATGCGTCGAAATGCTGGCCGTTCATCACTTCGTAGAGCGAGACCTCGCTGCGCCGTCCTTCCCGTGCGCTGTTGGCCGCGAGGTACGCGCGCGAGGCATGGTTGATCGGCACCAATGCGTCGCTGCGACCCTGCACGAGGATGGCCGGTTTGCCGTGCAGGTCCGCCTCGACGCTGATCGCGCGGACGCTCGCCTGCATGCGCGGGTCGTGCCGCGACCATAGTTGGCGCAAGCAGAGCGCACCGGCGAAGCTTGCATCGGGCGTGGCGAACCGATGATCGGCCGCGCCCGTCGGGGCGTCGTTGTAGACGAGATTGACCCCATTGGTCGGCGGCACGCCGTTGCCGAGACCGAATACGGTCAGGATCGGCGAAACGGCCGGCGGCACGCCCGCGGCGCCTGTCGCGGCGTTGGTCGTACCAAAACTGAAACCGCAAAGGTTATCGAGCACGCTGGCGCGCATATAGGCGTTCGCGTAAGTCACGGCGACGGCCGGTTCCGCCTGCGAATCCCACATCGGCGCTTGCAGCAAGTCGGAATCGGCTTCGTAGCCCGCCGCGTGTAGACGCGCGAGCGCGTCGTCGGCCTGGCCCTGCCAGTCGGCCCCCGTCACGTAGCCTGCTGCCGCGAGGGACGCACAACGCGCTTGGCGAATCGCGGTGGTCTGCGCCAAGGGCAGGGCGGTGAGATAGGGCGCGCCGGCCGCGGCTTGTGCAAGCGCCGCACACGGCTGCAGCAGATTGGCGAGGGTCACGTAATCGGCCAGCGGTTTGCCGGCCTGAGCGATGAGTTGCCCGCCTTCGAGCACTTGCGCGCGACGCGGCATGTCGACGTTGATCTGAGGCTCGCCGACGACGACCGCCGTGATCCAACCGCGTCTATCTTGCTCGGCCGCGGCGAGCGAAGCGCCGCCGCCGTTGCTGACCGAGGCCGCGATCGTCGTGATGCTGCCCGGCGTGTACCGCACGCGACGATGCGCGCCGTCGAGCGCCGGGCCGAACTGATGATTCAGCGCCCAATAGGCGAACTGAACCGCCTCGAGCGTGTCCTTGCCCCAATCTTGTTCCGGGTTCTGCTGTGAATGCGCGTGCTTGAACGCATACCGATTCGGATATGCGGCGTTATAGCGGGAAATATCGGAGGCGAGCGCATCGACGGTGAACAGGCTCTTGCGGCCGGCGCTTGCCGCATCGGCGAGAAGCCCGTCGATCAGCGTCACGTGTCCCGTCATCAGTTCATGCGCACCGTTGCCCGAGCCCTTGTCGGTATAGGCGACGGCGCATCCGCGCTTCAGGCCCCACTCGCCGGCGGCCGACACGGCGCCGTAGACGCCGCGCGAGCCCGATGAGGTCGCGGTGACGATGCAAGGCTTCGCCGGATCGAAATGCGCGGGGACTTGCACCATCAGCGTGACGTTTTGTCTGCCGCTGCCATTGTCGGCGTAGGCGAGGTACTCGGTGCCGGCGACTTTGCCTTCTCCGAGCGTATCGTTCCCGTCCGCATCGATATTAGGCCCCCAGAAGCGGCCGTAGCCGCCGTTCGACGACATGTCGACGAGCGCGCGATAGTTCGCCCAAATGGCGAGCCTACGCAACTCGGCCGCGGTGGGGCTGGCGGGATTCGCGATGGCAGGGGCGGCTCCGGCGAGACCGGACTTGCCGAGGCCCGCCGTCAGCAAATCGTCGCTGACGCCGTCGTAGCGGGTCGTTCTTAGACTGTCCGCGACGACGAACCAAGGCAGGCGATCGACGCCCGGCCGTGCGTCGTTGCGCTCGTCGGCATGCGCCGTCGATAGAAGCGAGGCAGCGGCCATCGCCGCGCCCGCGAGGAGGGCCGCATGTCTGATTGCAAGAGGAATGGCTTTCAACGGTGTCTCCATTTTTGCTTGCGCGATGCGCGGTTTGGATGCGAAGACTTTGCGTGACACTGCCATGACATCGACTGGAGCGGATGCGTGCATGGAGCGCGCGATGCCGTCGGTCGATCACGCGATTGTGCTGAAACTTCCCGCACCCATCAACTTGCGATTTGCGCGCACTGTGACCTCAGTCACATCGCTTTTCTTGAAGCCCCCGTTTCGTCAGGTGATCGACGAGGCGCTGCGCGGCCGGCTGCAATGCTTCGTAGTCCTTGAAGCACACGGCGAATCGCCGCTTGGCCCACGCATCGGTCAGCGGCACCATTTTCATGTCGAAAATTTGCGCATACGTGAGGCCGACTTCCGCGGGCACCACGCTGATGCCCAGATTCGCGGCGACCACGCGAAACGTGGCGTCGAACGTCGATACGATCATCCGATACGACACGCTGCGCCCCAATGCGGCGGCTGCCCGCCGCAACATCGTATGCACGGCTGTGGAAGGCGGCATGCCCACGTGCTCGAAGTCGAGCGTCTGCTCGAGCGAAAGCGACGCGTGACGCGCGAGCGGGTGCGCGGGATGCACGGCCAACGCGAGATGATCTTGCCCATAAGGGCGATGCGTGAGCCCTTGCAGGTCGACGTTGTCCCAACACACCCCGATCGACGTCTCGCCGTCGCGCACGCGACGCACGAGTTCGAGCGAGATTTGCTCGTCGACGCTCACCTTGACGTTCTCGTGCTCCGGTTGCCGCAGGAACAGCGCGATGTCGTCGAGCAAGGTCTCCGCGATCGCGGATGCGGAAGCACACACGGTGACGCTGCCGACGAGTCCGCGCTTGAACCCGGCCACGTCGTGAACGATACGGTCCATCGTGAATAGCGCGTTGCGCGCGTGCTCGAGCAGAACGGTGCCCGCCGGCGTAGGCTGCGCGCCCCGGCGTGTGCGTACGAGCAGCGGCACGCCCAAGTCGCTTTCGAGCTGGGCGATGCGCTTGCTGATCGCCGAGGGCTCGATATGCATTTCGTCGGCGGCGCGCGCCATGTTGCGATGGTCGCAGACCGCCACGAACAGGCGCAGCGTCTTCAGGTCGATGTCACGCATTGAATAGACGCCGCTCGGTGTGGGTATCGTGAGTTTCCAAACGGGAAGGCTACTGCTTCCGAAATACCGCTTGATGGATAGCTGGGAATGTCTAAAGTTAGCATAAAGCCGGCGCATCAGCGATCGGCCAACCGGAGACACGCATCCATGAAGCCATTCCCCTCCCACGCAACGATCCGCGAGGTCGGCCTGCGGGACGGTTTGCAGAGCATTCAAACGATCTTGCCCACCGAGCGTAAATGCGAGTGGATCCGCCGAGCGTACGACGCCGGCCAGCGCGAGATGGAGGTGGGCTCGTTCGTGCCGGCGCGGCTGATGCCGCAACTGGCCGATACGGCGGACGTGGTCGCTTTCGCCAAGACGTTGCCGGGCCTCGACGTGTCGGTGCTCGTGCCGAATTTGAAAGGGGCGGAGCGCGCCTTCGAAGTCGGCGCGCATGCGTTGCTCGTCCCGCTATCGGCGAGCCACGCGCATAGCCTCGCCAATTTGCGTAGGACTCCTGATGAAGTGATTGCGGAGGTGGCGCGCATCCGGGCGGCGCGCGACGCATGCAGCGCTCGTACGCGAATCGAAGTCGGCATCAGTACGGCTTTCGGCTGCACGATCCAGGGCGACGTGCCGCACAGCGAGGTGTTGCGGTGCATGCAGGCCGTGCTCGATGCGGGCGTCGATCGGGTCGGGCTTGCCGACACCGTCGGCTATGCGGGGCCCGGCGCGGTGCGCGATCTGTTCGAGAAGGCCCGGCGCGTTGCCGGTGAACGCCTGGCCTGCGCGCATTTCCACGATACACGCGGGCTCGCGCTGGCCAATGCGTATGCCGCGCTCGAAACGGGCATCGAGCGGTTCGACGCTTCGCTCGGCGGCATCGGGGGCTGTCCGCACGCCCCTGGCGCCAGCGGGAATGCGTCCACGGAGGATCTCGCGTTCATGCTGGAGGAAATGGGCATCGACACCGGGGTCGATATCGCGGGCCTGCTCGCGCTGCGCGCCGAACTCGCCGAGTGGCTGCCGAACGAAGCGCTGCATGGCAGCGTGGCGCGTGCCGGGCTGCCCAAGACCTTCGTCGCTCGTTCGGGCCGCGTCGGTATGGCGGAGCGCGCATGAGCGCGCCTCTTTCGCTTCCGCTCGACGGCATCCGTGTCGTCGAATTCACGCATATGGTCATGGGGCCGACGTGCGGCATGATTCTGGCCGACCTCGGCGCCGAGGTCATCAAGATCGAACCGCCGGGCGGCGACAAGACGCGCCGCCTGCCGGGCCTAGGAATCGGGTTCTTCCGCTCGTTCAACCGCAACAAGAAGAGCGTCGTCATCGATATCGCAACGGCCGAGGGGCAGGCGGCGGCGGTCGATCTGATCGGCGAATGCGACGTCGTGATCGAGAATTTTCGGCCGGGCCTCATGCGCGAGTTCGGGCTCGACTACGACACGCTGTCGCAGCGCTATCCGCGGCTCGTCTACGCATCGCATAAAGGCTTTCTACCGGGCCCCTATGAGAAGCGGCTCGCGCTCGACGAGGTCGTGCAGATGATGGGCGGCTTGGCCTACATGACGGGGCCGGTGGGGCGCCCCCTGCGCGCCGGCGCATCGGTAAACGACATCATGGGCGGCATGTTCGGCGCGATCGGCATTTTGGCCGCGCTGCGCGAACGCGACCGGACAGGCCGAGGGCAGGAAGTGCAAAGCGCGCTGTTCGAGAACTGCGTGTTCTTGTGCTCGCAGCACATGCAGCAGCACGCAATGACGGGCGAGCCGTTGCCGCCCATGCCTGCGCGTGTGTCGGCATGGAGCGTGTACGACGTTTTCACGCTGGCCGAGGGCGAGCAGTTGTTCATCGGCGCGGTGAGCGACAAGCAGTTCGTTGCGCTATGCGGGGTGCTGCAGCGTCCCGACATAGCGGCCGATCCTCGTTTCGGCAGCAACGCGCAGCGCGTCGCGACGCGGCCCGAGTTGATGCCGTTGCTGTCTGCGGCGTTGCAGGAGCAGCGCGTCGACGCGCTCATGCCGAAGCTCGAAGCGGCGGGCATCCCGTATGCGCCGATCGTTCGGCCGGAGCAGTTGCTCGACGATCCGCACTTGAAAGCGAGCGGCGGTCTTGCGCCGATGACGACGGAAGACGGCGGTACGGCCGACGTCGTGCTATTGCCGCTGTCGATGGGCGGACGCCGGCCGGGCGTGCGGCGAGCGCTGGCCAAGGTCGGCGAGCATACGCAAGAGATCCTTGGGCTGCTTGCGCGGCGCTCGCGCGACTAGCGACTAGTTAGGCTTTGGCGACGACTCGGATCTGCAGCGCTTGTCCGCCTGCGGCGATGCCGAGCAGGCGGTCGACGTTCGGATGCGCACCGGGACGGGTGCGGGCATCGGCCGTATGTTCGGCGAAAACCGCTAGGCCGTGCTCGGCCGCCCGTGCATCGAGCGTGCCGAACGCCTGCTGAAGATAGTGATACACGGCAAGCGAGCCCTGCTTGCCGGGCATGTTTTCGATGCTTGCCACCACGGTGTGCTGGCCGTCGACGAGATCGATCCGCTCGACGGCGTCGATCGCGGGCAGCAGTGCGAGGTTCTCTTTGAATACGTTGGTCGGATCGATCACTGAAGGCTCCGTTTTCCTGATTGGCTTGGCGGGGCCGACATGTTAGCCGATCGTCACGGGGAACGGCACGCCCCCTTCCATGTGCGCAGCCACGCCGAGGTCGGCTGCGCCGTTCGGCGTCAGATAGCGCGGCAACGACGACACCTGGTGCTTGAGCAGCGGCTTGCTGTACAGGAAGCCTTGCGCCACTTCGCAGCCATGAAGGTCGAGGAACGCGGCCTGTTCGAGCGTTTCCACGCCTTCGGCCACGACGCGATGCCCTAGGCAGCGCGAGATCGAAAGAATCGCTTTCACGAGTTCGGCATGACGTGGATCGGTCGATACCTTTTGCACGAAGGATCGGTCGATTTTCAACGTATCGATCGGGAAGCGGGCGAGATAGCTCAATGCCGAATACCCCGTGCCGAAGTCGTCGATCGCAATCGACACGCCCATGCTCTTGAAAGCCGAAAGCGTGCGCGTGACCGAATCGTCTTCCTCCAGCAGCAGGCTCTCGGTAATCTCGAACTCCAGCCATTCCGGCCTGCATCCAGTCTCGCCGAGCGTCCGTTCGACCAGTTGTACGAGGCCGCGCGCTTGAAACTGCCGCGGCGAAAGATTGACCGCCACCGTGTGTTGCGCGCGGCCTTGGGCGTTCCATTCCGCCGCCGAGCGGCAGGCCTCGCGAAGCACCCACTTTCCGATGTCGACGATGAGTCCCGTTTCCTCGGCGACCGGCACGAATTGATTGGGCGGGATGTAGCCCGCGCCCGACCGATTCCACCGCAGCAACGCTTCCGAGCCGATTACCTTGGCGTCGCGGAACGCCACCTGCGGCTGATAACGTAGTTCGAGCTCGCCTTGATCGATGGCGCGCCGAAGATCGGATTCGAGCTGCAGGTTCGCCGCCGCTTCGATGGTCAACTCGTTCGTGTAAAAGCGGAATCCGCGGCGGCCCGAGCGTTTGGCCAGATACATGGCCGAATCGGCATACTTGAGCAAATCCTCGGGATCAGTGCTGTCGATCGGGCACAGCGCGATGCCGAGGCTGCACGACACGAACACTTCCTTGCCGTTCAGCACGAAGCGCTCGGCGAGCCGATTGAGAATCGTCGTCGAGATCTGCTCGAGCGTGCGACGGTTCAGCGCGTCGGGCAGCAGTACGGCGAACTCGTCGCCGCCGAAGCGCGCGACGATGTCGCTCGGGCGCACGCTTTCGCGCAGTCGGGCCGCGGCTTCGCGCAGCAACTCGTCGCCCACCGCATGGCCCATCGTATCGTTGACGCACTTGAAGCGATCCATGTCGATCATCATCACGGCCGTCAAACGACCGTTCGCGCCGGCGGACGTCATGCGCCGCAGCGTCTCGTTGAACGTCGTTCGGTTCGGCAGCCCCGTGAGCGCATCGAAATACGCCATGTGCTGGATCTTTTCTCGCGACGCATGCAGTTCGGTGATGTCCCTGCCCACGGCCAGCACGGTTTCCACCGTGCCGTCCGCGGCAAGTTCGGGTGTCAGGCGGATCAGATGGCACACGGGCTCGCCGGCGGCGGGCTGCCACTTCAATTCGAACTGGCGATCGGTCCCGGTGGCGAGCACCGCTTCAATCTCGCGTTCATACAGCAGCGCGTTGGGGCCGCCCGGATATTCGGAGGGCTTTTGACCGAGCATCGCAGCCGCGCCGCCCGGTGAAAATGCCGCGAACGTCGGGTTGACGTAGAGACGGCGAATCGCCTTGTCGTAGCGCGCAACCGTGTCGGGAGAATGCTCGACTAGCGTGCGGAATTCTCGTTCGCGTTGAGACAGTTCACGCGCCTTCTCTTCGAGGCTTTGATTGAGCTGGACGATCTTGTCGTATTGTTCGCGCAGTTCCGCTTCCGCCCGCTTGCGTTCGGTAATGTCCATGATCGCGCCGATCAGCCCTGCCTGACGGCCTTCGGCGTCGTGAAAAACTGCCTTGGTGAATTCGACGTCGCGGTCTTCCTTCCCCGCATTGCGCGCCCGGAATTCGTATCGCTGAATGCCTTCGTTCGCGAATAATTCCTCGTCCTTTTCGAAGTAGGTCTGCGCCAACTCGTAAGGGTTGATCTCGAATACGGACTTGCCGACGAACTGCTCTTTCGGGATGCCGAGAAAGTCTTGGAACGCCCGGTTCAATTGGAGATAACGTCCCCGCCTGTCTTTCGAAAAGACAGGAATGGGTATCGTATCGAGCAGCGACTCGAGGAAAGATTCGCGCTCGCGCAATTTTGCTTCGGCATGTTTGCGCGCCGTGATGTTGAAACAGATCGCGAGCACGCCGGGGTCGCCGTCGCGAACCGGATCCACCGCCAACTGCACGAGGTAGTGCTGACGCTGCGCGGCGGGCATGCCGTCGAACGCCAGTTCGATCTCGCGTGCGATGCCATCGGCCGCCACCGCGGCGATCATGGTCAAAAAGCGTTCGAGCGTCGCCGGGGAGAGCAATTCCGCTTCGGTCAACACGATACGCGAACTGCCGAATAGGGCGCTCATCATGGCCGTCGCGGCGCGGTTCATGTAACGCCGCTGCCCACTTGCGTCATAGCGGATGACGGCCGTGTGAAGATCGCCGGCCGGCACGCGGTACTCGTCTTCGCTTTCGATTCCAGGGTTTTCCATGCCTTCCAGGGCTGTTTTGTCGATGCATTGCCGCCCAGGTTCGGTGCTTGAACTCGGCGATGTCATGCGCGCGCGAATGCGCGCCATCAGTCGGGATAACGGCGGAAAGCGAGGAATTCTGAAGTATGGGGTGGAACCGGATGGCGTATCGCAGCGGTTTGGGGCAGGCATACCGCGAGGCGGAGCCTGGGGCGCGCCGGACCGCCGAAGGGGAGTCGATGCGGTGTCGATGCGGTGTCGATAGGGCCGGCCGTCGAACACACGCTCGACGGCACGAGTTCGCATCGAGTTTTGGCTGTGTCGTTTTCAGTTGTCGAACGTCCCGCGATATTCGGGCGCGGCGTCGGAGCGCGTATTGATCTCGAACATCAGGCCTTCCGCCGTGCGGCAAAAGAAGCGCGAACCACGGCCGTTGTTGAACACGTCGGTCTCCATATGAACGCCGTCCGCTTTCAGTCGCTCGTAAAAGGCTTGCACCTCGTCCAAATTCGGCAATTCAAACCCCGCATGAAAACTCCGAGGCCACGACGGCGTGTCGTCGCCGGTGTATTCGATTACCACGTCGAAGCCGGGACGCTTGAGGATATAGGATCGTTCCCAGTGGCCCGCGATCGTGAAGCCCAGATGTCGTTCGAAGAAATCGGCCGTGGCGGCCGGATTCGATGAGGGGAAGCTCAAATGATTGAGCTTCATGGTTTTCAAAAATGCAGTCATCTTCAGTCTCTCGGTGGGTGGCAACGGTCCCGTGCGGCGGCCGTTGGAGGACTTCAGAATATAAGTAAAAGCTCACATTCAACAACTCGCATTCGAAGGCAGGCCGTTGGCCCGCGAAACGCATGAACGGGTGGGGCCGACGCGCGCAATTGCTCCGCTTCCTACGGACCGTTGCTCGCATTTGCGTGAATGGCGTGAATGGCTTGGAGAAGGCGCGAGAGGGGCGTTTAACCCTTGCTCACTCTCGACAGATAGCCGAAAACCGCCGCGCGCAGGCGGTGCTCTAGGCCTTCGATGTCGGTTTCGCCTCGCTGGCCGGCCGCATCGACCATGCCGCGAACGATGGCAAATAAATCGGCCGCAGCGATGTCGGGATTCGGGTGCTTGGGGATGGCCCGTTTGACGATCG
>DATJJH010000047.1:0-21480 GCA_035492395.1 Trinickia sp.
CCGGCCAGGAAGCACAGCGCTTGCAGCGCATCGTCCATCTGCTGGCGCCCGGCGGAAAGCCGCACGACGGCCTTCGGCATCGTGATGCGCGCCACGGCGATCGTGCGCACGAACTCGAACGGATCGATCGGATCGACATGCCCGAGCGGCGTGCCTTCGATCGCGACGAGGTTGTTGATCGGCACCGACTCGGGGTACGGGTCCATGTTCGCCAACTGCGCGATGAGCCCCGCGCGCTCGCGGCGCGATTCACCCATGCCGACGATGCCGCCGCAGCAGACGTTGATGCCGGCATCGCGCACGCGCTCGAGCGTGTCGAGCCGCTCCTGGTAGCTGCGCGTCGAGATGATCTGTCCGTAGAATTCGGGCGAGGTGTCGAGGTTATGGTTGTAGTAATCGAGCCCGGCCTCGCTCAGCGCTTTTGCCTGATGGTCTTCGAGCATGCCTAGCGTCATGCACGTTTCCATGCCCATGGCCTTCACGCCGCGAATCATCTCCTTGATCGGCTCCAAGTGCCGGTCTTTCGGATTGCGCCATGCCGCGCCCATGCAAAAGCGCGTCGCGCCGTTTTCCTTCGCCACGCGCGCCGCGTCGAGCACGACGTCGACATCCATCAGCTTCTCGGCCTTCAACCCCGTGTCGTAGTGCGAGGACTGCGAACAGTACTTGCAATCTTCCTCGCAGCCGCCCGTCTTGATCGAAAGCAGCGTCGATAACTGAACCGTGTTGCCGTCGAAGTGTTCGCGATGCACCTGCTGGGCACGCAAGAGCAAGTCGTTGAACGGCAGCTCGTAGAGCGCGAGGACGTCGGCAACGCGCCAGCGCGCCGCATCGGCCGCCTTGGCGGCGCTCGGTTGCGCGTTGCCCGCTTGGGGCGTATCGAGGGAAGGCGTGGCGTGTCGAGCTTCAGTCATGTCGTGTCCTGTCTTTTGGCGTTCGATCGAATCGAAAGGGCAAGTAAGTTAGCGGTCGGAGTGGGCGGGCGCGTTCGCACGCAACGCGCCCAGGAGCATCTCGATGTCGAGATGCGTCGAGGCGAGTTCGGCGGACGGCGGCGCGAGATGCGGCACGACGCCGATGAGCGGCGCGCGGTGCTCGCGTTCGAGCCAGCCGCGCACGGTGTCGATGTTTTCGTCCAAAAAGCGCATGGCCGGGTCGACGACGTTCGCGACCCACCCCACGATGGGCAGTCCTCGCGCGGCGATGGCATCGGCTGTTAGAAGCGCGTGATTGATGCAGCCGAGGCGCATGCCGACGACGAGCACGACAGGTAGCCCGAGTGCGAGGGCAAGGTCCGCGGTGTCGTGCTTGTCGTCGAGCGGCACGCGAAAGCCGCCGACGCCTTCGACGACGACGACATCGGCCCGGCGCATGGCTTCTCGGTGGCAGGCGATGATGGGTGCGAGCTCGAGCGTGCGACCTTCCTGTGCGGCGACGATGTGCGGCGCGGCGGGCGCCTTGAGCAAATACGGCGTTCGAATTTCAGGCGGTAGCGCAATGCCCGCTGCCGCGTCGAGCTGATCGGCATCGTCGTTGTGCCAAAGGCCATCCTTCGTATTGAAATCCGCGCCCGCGGCGATCGGCTTCATGGCGGCGGCGCGCAGGCCGGCGCGGGCGAAGCCGTGCAGCAGCGCGCACGACACGAACGTCTTGCCGATCTCCGTATCGGTGCCCGTGACGAAGAGCGAGAGGGGCGAACTCATGTCGGCTCTCCCATACGGACGAAAGCAGCCTCCAGTCGATCGATATCCTCGACGCTATGGCTTGCCGACAGCGAAATGCGCAGACGCGCCGTGCCGACGGGCACTGTCGGCGGCCGGATCGCGGGTACCCACAGCCCCTCGGCATCGAGCCGGGCCGCAAGCGCGAGCGTGTCCTCGTTGCTGCCGATGATGAGCGGCTGCACGGCCGTCGGTGAATCCACAGGTTGCCAACGCGTGCGCGTAAGGATGCCGCGCGTGCGCGCGATGAGCGCGTCGAGATGCCGTCGGCGCGCCTCGCCTTCCTCTCCGGCGATCAGTGAGAGGCTTGCCGAAACCGTATGGGCGACGGCCGGCGGCGACGCCGTCGTGAAAATATACGGCCGCGCGCGCTGCAGCAGCCATTCGACGACGGTTTCGTGTGCGATGACGGCAGCGCCGGCCACGCCCGCGGCCTTGCCGAAGGTGCACAGATAGACGAGGTGCGCCGAGCGCAGCGCCGCTTGAGCCAGTGCGCCGCGCCCCTGCGGGCCGAGCACGCCAAAACCGTGCGCGTCGTCGACCACGAGCCACGCGCCGTGCCGCTCCGCCAGTTCGACGAGCGAGGCGAGCGGCGCGATATTGCCGTCCATGCTGAACACGGCATCGGTGACGATTACCTTCACCGAGGCCTCGGACGCCTCGAGCATCGCCGCGAGCGCTTGCGTATCGGCGTGCGGATAGATCTGGACGTCCGCGCGCGACAGGCGGGCGCCGTCGATCAGCGAGGCGTGATTGAGCGCATCGGAGAACAGCGTCGTGCCTCGCCCGGCCAGCGCCGTGAGCGTGGCGAGATTGGACATGTAGCCGGTCGAAAATGTCAGCGCGCGCGGCGCGTCGACGAAGCCGCCGGCGAACTCCGCGAGCTCGTCCTCGAGCACCGCATGCGCGCGCGAATGGCCGCCGAGCAGATGTGAGCCGCCGCTGCCGGCGCCGTAACGGCGCGCGCCTTCGGCCATCGCCTCGGCCAATCGAGGATGCGCCGCGAGGCCAAGATAGTCGTTGCCGGCGAAGCCGACGATCGGGCGGCCGTCGACCGTCATATGCGCGGCGCACGGTGTATCTGCAATCCGTCGGCGGCGCGTCAGACCGCGCGCGTCCAAATCGGCGAGCCCCTCTCGCAGCGTGTCGAGAAGAAACATCAGCGCGCTCCGTCGGCCAGCGTGGCGTCCAGCGTCGCAAGCGTGCGCGATGCAAGCAGGTCGATTGTTTCGTCGTCCAAAATGTACGGCGGCATGAGATAGACCGTCGTGCCTATCGGGCGCAGCAACAGTTCGCGCGAAAGCGCTTGCTCGAAGAAGCGACGAGAAAACGAGCGGGCGGCTTGATCTTCGAGCGCGACGTCGAAGGCCATGATCGTGCCCGTGCGCCGAAGGTGGCGGATGCGGTTATCGTCGCTCAGCGGCGAAAGCGCCTGCATGAGCTGCGCCGACTTCCTTGCATTCGATGCCAGCACGTCGTCGCGCGCGAACAGGTCGAGCGTGGCGAGCGCCGCGCGGCACGCGAGCGGATTGCCGGTGTACGAGTGCGAGTGCAAGAAGCCGCGCGTCGTATCGTCGTCGTAGAACGCGGCGTAGATTTCGTCTCGCGAGAGCACGAGCGACAGGGGCAGATACCCTCCGCTGATCCCTTTCGACAAGCACAGGAAGTCGGGCCAAATGCCCGCCTGCTCACAGGCGAAGAACGTTCCCGTGCGGCCGCAACCGACGGCGATCTCATCGGCGATCAAGTGCACGTCGTAGGCGTCGCAGAGCGAACGCAGTCCCGCCAGATACGTCGCGTCATGCATGGCCATGCCCGTCGCGCATTGAACGAGCGGCTCGACGATGAGCGCCGAAATGGCCGAGCCGTGTGTGTCGAATACGGCGCGGACGTCGTCGAGCGCGCGCCGCGCCACGTCGGCCGCGCTTTCGCCTGGCTGAGCCGCGCGGGCATCGGGCGAGGCGACGATGTGGGCCGAACGGATCAGCGGATCGTAAGCGTCCCTGAACAAAGCGACGTCGGTGACGCCGAGCGCGCCGATCGTTTCGCCGTGATAGCCGCCCTTTACGCAGACGAATTCGCGCTTGGCCGGCTGGCCGCGATTGCGCCGGTAGTGAAAGCTCATCTTTAGGGCGATCTCGACCGCGCAGGCGCCGTCGGAAGCGAAGAACGCGTGCCCGAGCGCGCCTTGCGTGAGCGCGGACAATCGCTCGGCCAATTCGACAGCGCATTCGTGGGTACAGCCGGCGAGCATGGCATGCTCGAGCGTATCGAGCTGTGTCTTCAGCGCGGCGTTGATGTCCTCGTTCGCATGCCCGAACAGGTTGACCCACCACGAGCTGATCGCATCGAGATAGCGATGGCCGTCGCGATCGTAGAGCCAAGGGCCTTTTCCGCGCGCGACAGGAATGAGCGGCAGCCGCTCATGATGTTTCATCTGAGTGCACGGGTGCCAAACGGACTTCAGGCTGCGGGCCACCCAATCTTGGGCGGCCGCGGACTGATTCGTCCGCGCCTGCGTATTTCGATCGTCGACTGCTTGCGTGTTCAATCACTGCTCCATGACATGAACGCTTGCGCACGTTTCTCGTGCGTCCATGCGGAAAACGCACCGCGGATACATCGGACGATTATTTCGATCGGACGGGCGCGGCGCGAGTAAAGCCGGCGTGAGCGTAACGCGATCGTGGCGCGATTGCACCTGCATGGCTGGCGGACCCAAACCGACGCTTGGCGGCCGTTCGGGGCAACTAGCGACCTTTTCGCGTAAATCGCCCGAAAAGCGAACACTTGAGAGCGGCAGAGTGCGACCCCCTAGCAAAAAAATTTGAGGTCGACGCCATGCGATCGGCGCGCATTCGCAAGGCGAATCAAGCCGTTACGCGTCGGAATGGATAAATGAAGCAGCAGGAGGGAGAACCGAGGAAAGGCGGAAGGCCGAAGAAACGGCTGGCCCGGCGAGAGCGGCCGGGCTCGAAGATCAATCCCGGCTGGCGAGCGCCGGTTCGGTGGCAGCGCCGCGACCGTCGTCGTCATGCGTGCTCGACGACGCCGTTTGAGACGTGGCCGGCGACTTGTCGTTCCAGACGACTTCATCGTCGACGGCATAGAGACGGCAGGGCGAATTGCCGTTTTCCTTGCGGCAGTTGCTGAGCGCGACCGACATCGGATCGTCTCCGCCTTCGGCCCACGACCACGCACCGGAGGACGAGACGGCGAACGCGCGCGTCGGATACTGGCCCAAGAACTTGCGATAGGCCTCGCGACCGGACGCATCGACGTAGGGCACGGCGCTGATGGCGTCGACGGCCGCATAGCCCGACGGCTGCGGCATCTTGGGCCCGTTGACCTGATATTGAACGTGCGTGGGCATGCCGATCCGTTCGAGGAACGCATCCACGACCGGCCACCATACCCGAACGCCGTCGCGATCGACGACGAGCCGATGCGCGTCGTTCTTGTAATCGCCGAAGTCGACCATCTTCGCTTGCGCCCCGTGGGCGATGTAGGCCGCGTACATGCGGCGGGTCAGCTCGGGACTCCAGACCGAATCGTTATCGCCGTAAATCCACAGTGAAGGGACGTGTTCCGTTTCGCCGTAGTGCCCGAACGCTTGCGTCAGATGATCTTGCCAGCCGGCGCAGGCGTCTTGCCGCAATCCGCCCGAAAAATTGATGAGGCCGCGCACGCCCGGCGCCGCGTCGACGCCGTAGGCGATCGTCGTCAGCCCACCGTGCGAGGTGCCGGCTACGACGATATGCGAAGCGTCCACATAGGGCTTGCCCGACATATAGGCGATCGTTGCCTTCACGTCCTCGGCTTGCGCGAGGCCGTTCTTTTCGACGTTGCACCCTTCCTGGCGGTAGCTGCCGCCCGATTGCGCGAAGCCCTCGCGATTCGGCGCGACGACCACATAGCCGCGTCGAACGAATTCGCGCGCGAACGAAAGCGGCCGGCTGCGCGGCTGCGCGCGCGGATCGCCTTCGATTTTGCCGTGGTTGAACACGACGAGCGGGAACGGGCCGTTGCCGTCCGGCTTGTAGATGGTCGCCTCGAGCGTGACGGTGCCGGCCGCGTCGACGGGAATGCGCACGATGTGCTCGTTCAGCGTCCCCGCGAGCGAAGGCAGCTCATACGGTGCATGGCCGAATTCGAGCGGTGCGATCGGTCCGCGCGACAGCGGCCCCGTCCCATTCGAGGCGATGGTCATCTCGCGCATCGCGTCGCTCGCCGACGGCAAGTCGACATTGGCGAGCGTGCCGGCTAAAGCGCCGACCGATGCGCACGCGCAAATACAACCGACGAATACGTTCTTCAAACTCATGCGCGTGTCTGCCCTGAATCTCAAATGTGCACCGCGGTGACGAGTCGGGCGTTTTTATCAACCCGGCCCTGCCAGTATCCGCGAGCCGCTCGCGGCGCCGTTGCCCAAAAAGAGGCCCGCGCCGGCCGCAATTCGCCCCTTAGGCAGCGGCAAGGCGGCGGCCAACGAAGTCAAACGGCGGGAACGTGGTGCGCGGCGCGTTTTCGCTAAGGGTTAGCCCCTACGAAAAGACATCGTCGCCGGCAATGGCGGCCGGTTAACGCGACGCACCACAAGCGAAGCCATCGTAGCGTCGCTGAAATATTTCGTGCAATGCAGGAGAACCCGGGGCGCAGAGGCGGCCCGAGTCGATGCGGCGACAACCTTTGCCGAGGCAAAGATCGGCCGGGAGAGAGGCAAGTTAGCGCTCGCTAACGTCGCCGTCTACGTAGCGCCAGCGTTCGTCATCGCCGCGTACGAAGCGGCTGACTTCATGCAGGCGGTGACCTCTACCGCCTTGCTTGTAGCGGGCGACGAACTCGACGGTCGCGTGACGCGCGTCTTGCTGCTCGAAGTGCTTGATTTGCAGGCCGAGCCAGCGTGGCGCGCTCGGTGCGTCGAGTTCGACGTCGAGCTCGGCTGGACAGGTGGCAGGATCCCAGGTCGCCCGCAGGTAGTCTGTGTGGCCGAGCACATAGGCTGTGTAGCGCGAGCGCATCAGTTCCAGCGCGCTCGGCGCGGCGGCTTGCCTCGCGACATAAGGGCCGCAGCAGGCGGCGAAGCGCGGCGCGCGTGCGTCGGCCGCCCGGCCGGGCGCGGCGCCCCCGCATGGGCAGTCGAGCGGGGCGGTCTCCTGTCGCGGCGTGCCGCTCATGCGCCCAAGCCTCTTGCGATGAGGATCTTTTGAATGTCGCTCGTGCCTTCGTAGATTTGGCACACGCGCACGTCGCGATAAATGCGCTCGACGGGGAAGTCGCTCACATAGCCGTAACCGCCGAACGCTTGAATCGCCGCCGAGCAAATCCGCTCGGCCGCCTCTGACGCAAACAGCTTGGCCATGGCGGCTTCGGTCAGGCACGGCAGGCCGGCGTCCTTGAGCGATGCGGCATGCCAGACGAGCTGGCGCGCGGCTTCGAGTTGCGTCGCCATGTCGGCGAAGCGGAACTGTACGGCCTGATGGGCATAGAGCGGCTGGCCGAAGCTTTCGCGCTCTCGGGCATAGACGAGCGCCGCTTCGAACGCTGCGCGCGCCATGCCGACGCTTTGCGCGGCGATGCCGATCCGCCCCCCTTCGAGTCCCGACAGTGCGATCTTGTAGCCTTCGCCTTCGGCGCCGATACGATTGGCGGCGGGCACGCGGCAGCCTTCGAACACGATTTGCGCCGTATCGGAGGAGTGTTGCCCGAGCTTGTCCTCGAGCCGCGCGACGATGTAGCCCGGCGTATGGGTCGGGACGAGAAACGCGCTGATGCCGCGCTTGCCCGCCGCCTTGTCCGTGACGGCCAGCACGATCGCCACGTCGCCGTTCTTTCCGCTCGTAATGAACTGCTTCACGCCGTCGATGACGTAGCTGTCGCCGTCGCGCACCGCACTCGTGCGCAGCGCCGAGGCGTCGGAGCCGGCCTGCGGCTCCGTCAGACAAAAGGCGCCAAGCATCTCGCCGCGCGCGAGCGGCGCGAGCCATTCGCGCTTTTGCTGCTCGCTGCCGTAAGCGAGCAAGATGCTGCAGACCGGGCAGTTGTTGACGGAAATAGCGGTCGAGGTGCCCCCGTCGCCGGCCGCGATCTCTTCGAGGATGACGGCCAGCGCGAGCGCATCGAGCCCCGCGCCGCCGTATTCGGTGGGTACCAGTATGCCGTAAGCGCCCAGTTCGGCCAGTTGCCGGTGCACGTCCTTCGGAAACGTGCGCTCACGGTCCCACGTCGCCGCATGCGGCGCGATCGCGTCACGCACGAACGTACGCACCGCATCGCGAATCATCGCGTGATCCTGGTCGAGCACCATGTCGACGTCTCCCTTCGTTGGTTCGCTATCGTTCAGTCGTTCGCTTGATTAGGACTACCAATCGACCGAGGTGTCGTCGTATTGCACGAAGCGGCCGTGATAGCGTTCACGGTCGCTCGACGCCGCGGCGAGCACCGCGCGCATGCCCGAGACGCTGCGTTCGGGATCGATGGCCGCGTGTGCGCCGCCCATGTCGGTGCGCACCCAGCCCGGATTGAGCGCGAGGCAGGTTGCGCGTCGCGTCTGCAGGGACACGGTGCGCAATGCGCTGTTCAGCGCGGCCTTGCTCGCGCGATAGAGCCAGCCCGTGGTGCCCGTCGCCTCGCCGATGCTGCCCATGCGGCTGGACAGCACGCCAAGCACGCCGTGCGCCGCCTCGACGCACGGCAGCAAGACCGGCATCAGCATCATCGGCCCGCGCACGTTCGTCGTCATGACGTAGTCGAAATCCTCGACGCTGAACGGCTCGACACCTTCCGTGGATGGGCCGTACACACCGGCCACGATCAACGCGACGTCGAGCCGCTCGCCGGCGAGCTTCGCCTCGAGCGCGCCGATGTCCTCGGGCTCGGTGATGTCCAGCGAGATCGGCTGGGCGCCGAATGCTTCGAGCTCGTCCAGTGCGCGCTCGTCACGGGCGGTGGCGATCACGCGCCAGCCCGCCGCGTCGTATTGGCGGACGAACTCATGTCCGATCCCGCGCGATGCTCCGACGATCAATGCGGTTTTCACCGATGCCTCCTATGCGTACCCGCTTGCCCGGCTGGCGCTGGGCGTTGAGTCGAATCGAGACGAGTCGCCCCGCCCCGCGAGTTCAAACGATCTCGATGCCCATGGCCGTCGCTTCGCCGCCTCCGATGCACAGGCTCGCGACGCCGCGTTTGCCGCCGCGCTTGCGCAGCGCACCGATCAGCGTGACGAGAATGCGCGCGCCCGAGGCGCCGATCGGATGGCCCAGCGCGCAGGCGCCGCCGTTGACGTTGACCTTCTCGTGGGCGATCGCGTGTTCTTTCATCGCGGCCATCGTCACGACGGCGAACGCCTCGTTGATTTCGTAAAGGTCGACATCGCCCGCGCGCCAGTCGTTCTTCTCGAACAGCTTGCGGATCGCGCCGACGGGCGCCGTCGTGAACTTGGACGGCTCTTGAGCGAACGTGGCATGACCGACGACGCGCGCGAGCGGCGTCATGCCGAGCTTGTCGGCGGTCGACGCGCGCATCATCACGAGCGCGGCGGCGCCGTCGGATATCGACGACGAATTCGCGGCGGTGACGGTGCCCGTTTTGCTGAAGGCGGGTTTGAGCGTGGCGATCTTCTCGAGGTTGGCCTTGAACGGCTGCTCATCGCGCGAGATCGTGACTTCGTCGCCCTTGCGGCCAGCGACCTTGACCGGTGCGATTTCCCAAGCGAACGAGCCGTCCTCGTTCGCACGCTTGGCGCGCACGAGCGATTCGATCGCGAAGGCGTCCTGCGCTTCACGCGTGAAGCCGTAGGCGCTCGCGCATTCTTCCGCGAACGTGCCCATCAGGCGGCCCTTTTCGTAGGCATCCTCGAGGCCGTCGAGGAACATGTGGTCGAGCACTTGACTGTGTCCCATGCGCATGCCGCTGCGCGCTTTGGGCAGCAGGTACGGCGCGTTCGTCATGCTCTCCATGCCGCCCGCGATCATGACGTCGACCGAACCGGCGGCGAGCATGTCGTGCGCGAACATCGCCGCGCGCATGCCCGAGCCGCACATCTTGTTGACGGTCGTGCAGCCCGTCGCGAGCGGCAGATTCGCGCCCAGCGCCGCTTGGCGCGCCGGCGCTTGGCCCAGGCCCGCGGGCAGCACGCAGCCCATCAGCACTTCCTCGATCTGCTCCGGCTTCAGGCCCGAGCGTTCGAGCGCGGCGGCGATCGCGGCCGCGCCGAGCTGCGGGGAGGTCAGCGAGGCGAACTCGCCTTGAAAACCGGCCATCGGCGTACGAGCGGCCGAGACGATGACGATCGGATCTTGGGTGTTGCGCGTTGCATCAGTCATGTTTGATCTCCTTGATCACACCTTTGGCAACCTGCTCGACGTTCGCGAGCGTGGCGGCGTCCGCCGCGACGACGTCGTTTTGCGCCGATCCAGCCTGCTCCGCCGACAACGCGGCGACGCAGCGTTTGTAGGTTTCGTCGAGCATGTCCGTGTTCGAAATGGTCATGCCGAGATTGCGCACGCGACCGTCGTGCACGCCGTAGGCTAAGCCGTGCACGGCCAGCGGCTGGCTGCGCGCCCAGGCATCGCCCACGATGGTCGTACGGCAGACGTTGACGACTTGCTCGATCGTATTCAATTCGACGAGTCGGCGATGGCGCGCCACCATCGGCCACTGTTCGAGCAGCGCCGCATGCTTGGCTCGAACGTCGTGGATGTGGTGCAGCCAGTTGTCGGCCAGCCCCACGCGCCGGTCGTGCAGCGCCGCGCCGACGCCGGAGCACCCGTAGTGGCCCACGACCATGATGTGCTTGACCTTGAGCAAATCGACAGCGAACTGGATGACCGACAGGCAGTTCAAGTCCGTATGCACGACGACGTTTGCGATGTTGCGATGGACGAACACCTCGCCCGGCGGCAGGCCGATGATCTGGTTGGCGGGCACGCGCGAATCGGAGCAGCCGATCCACAAGTACTCCGGCGCCTGCTGATCGGCGAGCCGCGCGAAGTAGTCGGGGTCCTCGGCGAGCTTGCGCGCGACCCACGCTTCGTTATTGACGAAGAGTTGGGCGAGCGGATGGTTCTGATCGTTCATAGTGCGTTGTGGTAGTTGAGGCCCGCGGGGCTTAGGCCATGAAGGAGGGCGACCTGCGTCGGAACATGCCGGCTCACGCCGCGCGCGCGGCGCTCGCGCCACGCGCGTCCGCCGGCGGCGTAGCGGGCTGGGCGGCATCTGCGGCCTTGCCTGCCTCGGCGTCGCGCGAGGCCGCGAAGCGCGCCGGATAGCGCCGGCAAAAGCGGATGCTTTGGTCGTAGGGGAAGAAGTCGGGCAGTTCGCCCTTGAGCAAAAGCTCCTTGTGTCTTTGCCAGAGCGCCGGGTCGAAGAAGTCGGCGTGATGGCGCATGAAGTACTGGCGGACCGTGGGATCGCCGAGCAGGAACGTGGTGTACGTTTCCGGAAAAATATCGTTGGGCGCGACGGCGTACCAGGGCTCGGCCGACAGCTCGTCCTCCTCGGTCCGCGCCTGCGGGACGTGTCGCACGTTGCAGTCGGTCAAGTATTCGATCTCGTCGTAGTCGTAGAACACGACCCGGCCGTGCCGCGTGACGCCGAAGTTCTTGTACAGCATGTCGCCCGGGAAGATGTTCGCCTGCATGAGTTCCTTGACAGCGTCGCCGTATTCCTTGATCGCGTGCTCGATATCGGCTTCGGTGCCGTTTTGCAGGAACAGATTGAGCGGCACCATGCGGCGCTCGATATAGACGTGCTTGATGACGAGACAGTCGCCCTCGTACTCGATCATCGAAGGCGCTTCTTTCTCGAGCTCCTTCACGAGTTGTTCATCCAGGCGCGCGAGCGGCAATGCGACGCTCGAGTACTCGAGCGTGTCGGCCATGCGGCCGAGCCGGTCGTGCCGTTTCACCAGCAGGTACTTCTCTTGAATTTTCTCGCGCGTGGTGTCCTTCGGCGCGGGGAACGCGTCCTTGATGATTTTGAACACGTACGGGAACGAGGGCAGCGTGAACACGACCATCACGAGCCCTTTGATCCCGGGGGCGATGATGAAGTGATCGCTCGAATGCGAAAGATGCTTGAGCAAGTCTCGATAGAACAGGTTCTTGCCTTGCTTTTGCAATCCCACCGACGTGTAGATTTCGGCCTTCGGTTTGCCCGGCATGATCGTGCCGAGGAAATCGACGTAGGCCGAGGGCACGTCCATGTCGACGAGAAAATACGAGTGGGAAAAGCTGAAGATGACCTGCAGCTGCTCGCGCTTGAGCAGCACGGTGTCGAGCGAGAGCAGTCCGGGCTTGGCATGGCGCACCGGCACGGCGAACGGCAGCAGCACTTCGCCGTTGATGATGCGCCCGATGATGTACGCCGCCTTGTTGCGGAAGAACAGCGACGACAGCACGTGCACCTGGAAATTGAACGCTTCCGGAAACGGCCCGTACGTATCGTGGATCGCATCGATGATGCAGGCGACGTCGCGCGTCAGATCCTCGAACGGACACTCGAGCTGGAAATTCGTGACGATGCGCTCGAGCGTGGCGGCCAGGCCGTCCTTGCCTGGGTAATACGCGCGATAGGTCGGCTTCGCGGCCGGCTCTTCGTTCTCGAGATATTCCGTCGAGATGACGGGGCGAACGAAGATGAAGTCGTTGTTGAAGTACGAACGGTGCAGAATCTTGCAGCAGACCGAATTGAAGAACGTCTCGGCGCACTCGGGCTGCAAATGGCGCGTCAGCAAGCCGATGTAATGCAGCTTGATCTGCTGCCAAACTTCGTCGTCGATGTTTTCCGCATCGTATTCGTCTTGGAGCAGACGCACGCAATCCTCGACGCGATCGTCGTACGAGGCGATGCGGTCGCGCGCGAGCTTTTGCAGCGCGAGCCAATCGCCGGCCTGAAACAGCGCTTTCGCGCGCACGGCCGCGTCACGAAAATTACCGTAGTGGCGATCGAACCCCTCGAGCATCGTTTGCGCGACGTCGAAGCCGATTTGCGACGACAGCAGTTTGGGAAAGTGCTTCATGTGCCCTCTGACTGGGCGACGCTATCGTTCGCCACGCCGTCGCGCGAGGCGGCGACGCCGTTCTCCTCGAGCATCGTGCGGCATTGGGCTTCGTACTGCGCGAGATCCTCGAGCGTGGCGGTCAAATCTTCGAGCTGGCGCTCGAGCACTTGCCGGTGTTCGGCGATCGTCGCGAGGAACGCGTGCAGTTGCGGTACGGTGTCGGTCGGCGATTCGTACAGATCGAGCAGCTCGCGAATTTCCGACAACGTGAAGCCGAGCCGCTTGCCGCGCAGCGTGAGCTTCAGGCGCGTGCGGTCGCGGCTCGAATAGACGCGCCGCAGGCCGCTCGACCCCTCGCGGCGCGGCGCGAGCAGGCCCTGGTCCTCGTAGAATCGGATCGCCCGGGGCGTGACGTCGAACTCGCGCGCGAGTTCGGTGATCGTGAATTGCTGGCTCATGGTCATCGCATCGGGTGGGAAGCGTCGGTGGGGGCGAATAGGCCCGCAGCCGATCGGACTCACGATTTTAGCGCGGCCGATCGGGTAGAATCGATGGACGTTTACGTTATCGTCAACTTCAACAAAGCGCAACTGGCCGGTTGGGCAGCCTGAGTCGGTCAAGCCGGTTGCGCCGGTTGCTTTTGAGTGGAATTAATCCGATGAATGCGTTGGAACACCAGCTGGACTATCCGTTCGCCGACACCCTCCCCGAGGCCGGCCGCCTACACGAGGTGGCGCCCGGGATTTTTTGGGTGCGCATGCCGCTGCCGTTCGCGCTGGACCACATCAATCTATGGCTGTTACGCGATGAAATCGACGGCGAGGCCGGATGGACGGTGATCGACTGCGGCATCGCGGACGAGACGATCAAAGCGAACTGGGAGCGCATCTTCGAGCATGAGTTGGGCGGCCTGCCGGTTTTGCGCACGATCGTGACGCATTGCCACCCCGACCACCTCGGGCTGGCCGATTGGATCTGCAAGGGCGGTGAGCGCGGGCGCTGGAACGTGCGCCTGTGGATCACGCTCGGCGAGTACATGCTGGGCCGCGTCATGGCGGCCGGCGACGGGTCGAACGCGGGCGGTGAAGGCGCCGCACGCCATTTCGCTCGTCATGGGTTGGCCGATTCCGTCGCGCTCGACAAGCTGCGCAATCGGCGCGACTACTACTCGAAGCTCGTGCCGTCGATGCCGTCTCAATACCGGCGGTTGCGCGAAGGCGACGTGCTGCAAATCGGCGGGAACGGCTGGCGCGTCGTCACGGGATACGGGCATTCGCCCGAGCATGCCGCGCTCGTTTGCGAAGCGACGGGCGTGCTGATCTCGGGCGACATGGTGTTGCCGCGCATTTCGACGAACGTATCGGTGTTCGACATCGAGCCCGAGGGTAATCCGCTTGCGCTTTACCTCGAATCGCTCGGGCGCTATGAGTCCATGCCGGCCGAGACGCTCGTGCTTCCGGCGCATGGCAAGCCGTTTCGTGGCCTGCATACCCGTATCGCGCAACTGCGCGCGCACCATGAGGCGCGGCTCGCCGAAGTGCGCGCGGCTTGCGCCGAGCGGCCGATGAGCGCGGCCGACATCGTGCCGCTCATGTTCAAGCGCGCGCTCGACGTCCACCAATTGACATTCGCGATGGGCGAGGCGCTCGCCCATCTGCATGTGCTGTGGCTGGCGGGCGAGCTCGAACGCCGCGAGGGGGAGGACGGCATCGTGCGGTTTTCGCCCGTGCGGGCCGGCGACGGCGCCACGCCTACGGCTTGAGACCGTCGCGCTCGGTGTCCGGCCTCCCGCGGCCGGACAGTCCGCTCGGCTTGGCGCGCCGGATGCGCTAATGCATCGCGCTACTCGATCGCTACTCGATCGCTGTCTCGGCCGTGGTCGTTCTTGCCGCCGCAACGGCCGCTGCCGCGTCGAGCATGCCCGCGCCGCATAGCGCCGTGCCTGTCGTCTTCGAGCAGTTCGAGTCGTCCGGATAGGGGCGCGCCGATGCCATCAATTTCTTTCGGATGCCGGCCGGTGTGAGCTTCGGCTCGACGGCCAACATGAGCGCGATAGCCGCCGACACATGCGGCGCCGCCATGCTGGAGCCGTCGTGGCTGGCGTAGTTGTCCTGGGTGGGGACGGTGCGGCCCGCGTTCGCCGTCGACAGAATATCGACGCCCGGCGCACCCAAATCGATGCGCCGGCCGGCGTTGCTCGCCGCCCATTTGTTGCCCTTGGCGTCGATAGCCGCCACCGCGATCGCGCCGCGGCAGCTCGCGGGTTGACCCACCTCGCCCCAGCCGTTGCCGGCGGCCGCCACGACGCTCACGCCTTGCGCGAGGACATCGTCGACGGCCGCTTGCATCATGCGACTGCATGGGAGCGATGTGCCTAAGCTCACGTTCACAATTTTGGCTCGGTGCGGGTTGTCGGGAACGCCCGGAACGGACAGCCCGGCGGCCCAGCGCAAGCCGTCGACGAAATCGCTGACGGGTCCGCCGCATTTGCCGAGCACACGCACCGGCAAAATGCGCGCGTGCCAGACGCCGCCCACTCCGCCGATCTCGTTGTTGGCCACCGCCCCGATCGTGCCCGCGACATGCGTGCCGTGCCACGAACTATTGTCGATCCACTGATCCGTGCCGTCGCACCGCTGCGAATCTTCGGCCGTTATCCAATCGCCCGGGTCCGATGCGTCGGCGTCCCGGCCGTCGCTGTCGTTGGCGTAGAAAGGGTTGGTGAGGAAGTCGTACCCTGGGAGCAGATTTGCAACGAGGTCGGGATGCGGGCGATAGCCAGTGTCGGCCACCGCGATCACGATGCCGCTCGGTCCGGTCGTCGTCTCCCACGCAGTTTGAAAGCGCGCCGCGCCGATGCCGTCTCGATAGGCCCATTGCACCGGATAGAGCGGATCGGTCGGCGCGGACTGCCGATGCAGCAGATAGTCGGGTTCGGCATATTCGACTTCGGGCTGCGCCTGCACGCGCTGGGCGAGCATCTCGGCGGCCTCGCCGGCGAACGTCGTGTCGAGCTTGACGACATATGCGGCGCCCGACATGGGGCGAACGTCAATGACGCTATCGGCCGATCGGCGCGTCCGCGATGGTCGATTTCCAGCGTTCGAGTGCTCGTTTAGTGCACGTTCCACGACGCGCCGGGCCAGCGATGCGCGCGCTTCTTCGGGCCTCGGGCCGGCATGCGCCGATTGGCGCGTCGCCATCTCCCGCACTTTGACGATGAGCTGGGTGACAACCTCTCGGTTGGGCGGGGCGGCGCTTTCCTCTGCGCGGACGTCCCGCATACTCAGCGCGGGGCTAAGCGAAAGCAACGCGGCGACAAAACCAAAACGATACATCGTGCATCGGGCATGTCTCATGAGCGCTCCTATGTGCTCGTCGTGAAAGCAAATAGAAAGCTTGCCCAGCATGAAGCGTTCCCGGCAGCGGCCGGCGTCGTTGCATCGTCGTCGTATCGACGTTTAGGGATTGCCCAGCATTTCCCCGGCGCGCAGCAGCAAGAGCTCGCGCTCGCGTGCGTTCTGGGTCATGGCGGCCGCGCGCTCGAATTCCGAGCGCGCTTCCTCGCGCCGGCCCAGCTTCGCCAGGAAATCCGCGCGCACGCTTGGCAGCCAGTGGTAGCGGGCGAGCGTAGGATCGGCAGCCAATGCCTCGACAATGGCGAAACCAGCCTGCGGACCGTACGCCATGCCGACGGCCACTGCGCGATTGAGTTCGACGACCGGCGACGGATTGATCTGCGCGAGCGCATCGTAGAGCGCGACGATCCGCGCCCAATCGGTATCCTGCGCACGGTGCGCACGCGCATGGCAGGCCGCGAGCGCGGCTTGGAGAGCGTAAGGCCCGAGTGCGCCGCCGAGCGCTTGCGCGCGCGCCAGCGCCGCGAGGCCGCGGCGAATCAGCAGCGGGTCCCAGCGCGAGCGGTCTTGATCGGCAAGTAGTACGGGGCGGCCTTTCGCGTCCGTGCGCGCGTGCAGGCGGGACGCCTGCAGCTCCATCAGCGCGACGAGCCCGTGCACCTCGCTGTCCTCTTTCGCGAGTTCGGCGAGAATACGGCCCACGCGCAAGGCCTCGTCGCACAGGGCGGGGCGCATCCAATCGTCTCCGGCGGTGGCCGAATACCCTTCGTTGAAAATCAGATACACGACTTCGAGCACCGACGCCAGGCGAGCGGCGCGGGCATCGGCTTGGGGGACCTCGAACGGGACGCGTGCCTCGCGCAGCGTACGCTTCGCGCGCACGATGCGCTGCGCGATCGTCGGCTCGGGCGCGAGAAACGCGCGGGCGATCTCGTGTGTGGCGAGGCCCCCGAGCAGGCGCAGCGTCAGCGCGACGCGCGCGTCGGTGGACAGCACAGGGTGGCAGGCGGTGAAAATGAGTCGCAGCAGATCGTCGCCGATATCGTCGGCCCGTGCGGCATCGAGCGAATCGACGAAATCGGGCACGACGTGGGCTTCGAGCGCGTCCATGTCGCGCCCGATCGCCTCGTGCTTTTTGGCGTGCAGCGCATCTTGCCGGAGCTTGTCGAGCGCCCGATGCTTGACCGTCGCCATGAGCCAGGCGCCCGGGTTGTCGGGCACGCCTTCCTTCGGCCAGTGTTCGAGCGCGGCGACGAGCGCGTCTTGCGCGAGTTCCTCCGCTAGGCCGATGTCGCGCACGAAGCGCGCGGCGTGCGCGACCACGCGGGCCGCTTCGATTCGCCAGACCGCGTCGATCGCTTGATGAGTGGGATTGGACATCGCTTAGCGCAGGCCCGCGTCGAGTGCTCTAAAGCGCTCGACGCTTTCGCTCGGTTCGAAATCGTCGAATTCGTACAGCGGGCGCACCTCGATTTCGCCATCGGCCGTATCGCCGAACGGCGCGGGAAAACGCCGGGCCCATTCGATGGCTTCTTCTCGGGAGCGAACTTGGATCAGCGTATAACCGGCGATCAATTCCTTGGTTTCCGCGAACGGGCCGTCGATAACCGTCCGCTTGCCGCCCGAATAACGCACCCGCCAGCCCTTTGCGCTCGGCTGCAGGCCGTTCGCGTCGAGCAGCACGCCGGCTTTGGCGAGCGTCTCGTGGAAGGCCGCCATCGCGGCGACGAGAGATTCCTCGGGCATTGCTCCCGATTCGCTTTGGGCGTTGGCCCGAACCATGATCATGAATCGCATCGCTTCGCTCCTCGAAGGTGAGGGAGGCCGTTCATCGGGCTCCTAAACCGTACGACGAGCGAGCGCCTCGATTTTCGACATCGGCGGATCGGGCTGGGATCGCTAGGATTCGTAGCAGGGCGCCAAGCGGCGGACTTCGACCGTGCACCACTCGGCCGCCGGGCATTCGGCGGCGATCGCCAACGCTTCTTCCTCGCGATCGCAATTGAGCAGATAGAAGCCGCCGACCATTTCCTTGGCTTCGGCGAAGGGGCCGTCGATGAAGCGCCGTTCACCGCCGCGCACCTCGACCCGCACGGCTTCCTTGGTCGGGGCAAGCGACTGGGCGGCGACGAGCAAGCCGCGCGCTTTCAGATCTTCGCCGAAGCGGACCATCGTATCGTAGGCCTCGTGACCGGCTTCGGGCGTGCGCTCGGCGCGCTGGCCGATCGGTTCCATGATCAACAGCAGGTAAGACATGTCGAACTCCGCGGGAGGGGCGCGCCTGGGGGGGCACCGTAATGTTCCTGAAGGATAGAGCAGCCGCGCGTGCGTTGCTACCGGGCGACCTCGTAAGACCGGCCGCTATGTAAGGCAGTGGAGAGACTAAGGGGAAATGGCACGCGCGTCGGCTTGGCGCAGGGCGGGCATGTTCCCGACAAAGGTGTCCACGATTTGCTGCGCGAGCGCGGCCACGGCCGTGTTTCGATCGGCGCGTTCGAACGAAAGCTTGGCGGGCACGACGTACGGGCGCCAGTCGCCCTGGGCGAACGATTCCGTCGCTTGCGCGGCGCTCGCCGCGCCCAACACCGCGAACGGCGTATCGGGGCCGTGTTCCAGATCGGCGACGGCGATCGAGACGTCGGCGCCGGCGGCCTCGATGTCCGCTTGTGCCGTGCCGCTATCCGACGCTGCAGCGGGTTGCCCCGACAAATGGAAGACGCCGCTGACGAGCCAGCCCGTCACCGGCACGGCTTCACCCGGCGCGAGGTACCGCGCGGCCAAGCCCGCATGGTTGAGCCGTTGCACGACGGCCTGGGCGACGAGTCCCGCGTCGCGTCCGGCGGCATGTGCATGCAAGGCCGCGCGCAGCCGGGCGAGCAGGCCGGACGGCGGCGCGCCGGCCGGGACGGCGACGAAATGCGTGACGTAGACCGCTTGCGGCACCGCCACCATCGGGGGCGGCCCTGGGGGCGCGGGTGGGCGAGGCGTGGCGGGAGAAGAGGCTGCCGTATCCGTGCCCGTCGTGACGCTCACCTGCGTGACGATCATCGGCGCGACGGCGATCGACGTGTCGTCCGTTCGACTATCGGCCGCATCGGGGGCGGCGGTTTGTGCGATGGCGCTAGCCGCCGCGCTCCAGATCGTGAATGCCGCCACCGTGCGGCCGAGATTTCGCATGAACTGCCCTGATCGATTCTTGACGACGAGCGCCTAGAGTAAGGCGGCTGTGTGACACGCGTCAACGAGCCGCCCCGTGCGCTGCTGCGCCGTCATTCCGGCTTCATCGCGGCCTCATTCGACCGCGACCTTGTCGAAGTTTTGCCTGCCGAAGGCGCTGACCTTGTAGCCCGCCACCGACTTGCGCGTGACGGCGCTGGCCGTCGGATAACCGAGCGGGATCCAGAGCGCTTGATCGTGGATGATCTTCTGCGCGGCCTCATAGTCTTTCGACCTGGCGGCTTGATCGGCGCTTGCCCGCCCGTCGGCGATGAGCTTGTCGAGCTGCGGATCGCAGAAGCGGGCGAAGTTGATCCCCGATTTCACGGCGTTGCAGCTGAACAGCGGCGTGAGGTAGTTGTCGGGATCGCCGTTGTCGCCGGCCCATCCCATGAACAGCATGTCGTGCTGCCCTTGCTTCGCTTCCTTGATGAGTTCACCCCATTCGATCACCTTGACCTCGGCCTTCACGCCGATCTTGGCGAGATCGGCCTGCAGCAGCTCCGCGCCCGCCTTCGGTTTCGGGTTGAGCACGCTGCCTTGCGGACGCACCCAGATCGTCGTCGAGAACCCATTGGGATAGCCCGCCTGCGCGAGCAGCGCCTTCGCCTTGGCCGGATCGTAGGCATAGGGCGAGATCGCCTTGTCGTAGCTCCAAGTGGTGGTCGGATAGGGGTTCGTGGCCGGCGCGGCCGTGTTGTCGAACACCACTTTCAGGTAGGTCGCGCGATCGAAGGCCATGTTGATCGCTTGCCGCACGCGTTCGTCGTCGAGCGGCTTGTGCTGCGTGTTCAGCGCGACGAACGCCGTCATGAAGGCGGGTGTTTGCACGACGGCCAGCGCCTTGTCGTCCTTGGCGCTCGCGACGTCGCTGGGCTTCGGCGAGAGGGCGATCTGGCATTCGTTAGCCTTGACCTTCTGCATACGCACGGACGCGTCGGGCGTGATCGCATAGATGAGCCGCTCGACCTTCGGCTTGGGCCCCCAGTAAGTCGGGTTCGCGTCGTAGCGGATCGTGGCGTCCTTCGTATAGCTCTTGAGCACGAAGGGGCCCGTGCCTATGGGCTTGGCGTTCATGTCCGTTTGCTTGCCGGCTTTTTGCAGCTCGTCGGCGTATTCGGCCGAATAAATCGACGCAAAACCCATCGTCAGCATGGCGAGGAAGGTCGCGTTCGGCTCGTTCAGGTCGAACTGCACGGTGCGGTCGTCGACTTTCTTGATCGCCTTGACGAGCTTGACGAGCCCCATCGATTGCGCGTGCGGAAAACCGTTCGGGCCGGCCACCTTGTGCCACGGATTGGCGTCGTCGAGCATCCGATCGAACGTGAAGACGACGTCGTCGGCGTTCATGGGCCGCGTCGGCTTGAAGTAGTCCGTGGTTTGGAACGCAACGTTCGGGCGCAGGTGGAACGTGTAGCTCAGGCCGTCGCTGCTGACATCCCATTTTTCGGCGAGGGACGGCACGACCTTCTTGGCCGCCTCGTCGTAGTCGACGAGCGTGTTGAAGATGACGTCGGCCGATGCATTCGTCGTGACGAGCGAGTTGAATTGAACGACGTCGAAGCCGTCGGGGCTCGCTTCGGTGCAAACCGTGAGCGGCTTGGCGAGGGCGAGAGCGGGCAAGACAGCGAGCGTAGCGGCGAGCAATGTGGCGCGCATGGGTTCTCCGAGTGAGACGAAGGGACGGCCGGATATCAAAGCTGCAACGGGCGAGTCAACGAGCTTAGCCGAAGCGCGCCCGGTCGACAACGATATGCCCCTTATATCGATATGGGGGGAAGGGGTAGATGGGCTTCGTTTGGGCTGTGGATTTGGGGGCGCGGGCGGTAGGCCGCGGTGTACGTGGGACCGCCAGGATAGTGGCGTGCCGTCAGGGCTCGGTGAGCGCCGCCGTGGCGAGCGCGCGCAGATAGTCGACCCCGTCAATCGCGCGCGAGCCATACCAAGAGATCATTTCCCCGTCGACGAGCTGCAGCTTCTTGCCGGTGAGCCTGGGATCGGCGGCGAGTGCGTCGCGGTGCTTTTCGGTGAAGCGATAAGGCTCCGATGCGAGCAAGACGCGCTCGACGCTCGCAAAGGCCGGGTCGTCGAAATCGAACGTAGGATAGCGATCGGCGCCGGTGAAACCGCCTGTCACCGCTGGCCATGTTTGCCAGTTGACGAGGCGCAGCATCGACGA
>DATJJH010000048.1:0-15181 GCA_035492395.1 Trinickia sp.
GGAAAATAATTGTGCGCGTACGCCGCTGCTGGCACGCAACATAACCGCGTTTAAATACACATCCGTGCGTTTCGACAAGGCGTAATCGATACCGCCCACGATTTGATTCCAATGCGCTTGCCCGAGTTTGGAGTAAGCGTAACTCCCGGCCACTGAAAACGCATAGTTCACCGAATATTTAACGCCGCCCTCAGCCGTTCGCAACGATGCGCCCGCTCCGTTTTGGGTGAAGTTCACGAGCGTGAACAACCCGTGCACGAAGGCGGGCCCCCACTGGTAGCCCGCCCCGACGCCCGCGACCGTCAGCTTGTCGAATACGCGAAACGGCGACAAGAGCCCTTGCGGCCCGGTGCCGACAAGCGGCGCACCCAATACGGTCGTGCCGATACCGAACGCCGCCGTGTAGTTGTGGATGCCCAAATAAGCGGCGCCCGCGCGAAAGGGCCCATGCGCGTAGGTCGCCCCGAACGCCACGGCGCTGTTCGCGACGAAATTGCCGGGCCGGCCGCCAAACGCATAGAGCCCGCCGAACTGGAGGCCGCCGAACTCGGGCGTCACATAGCGCACGGCGTTGTCGATGCGCTCGGCGCCCAGCCGGTCCAGATCGCCCACATGGAACGCGTAGACGGAAGGCGTCAGCGTGCCCGCGGCAAACTGCGTGAGGTTGGTCGACATGAAGTCGTATTGGCGGCCCAACGTCAATGTGCCGTATCGGTCGCTGGCGAGGCCGACGAACGCCTGCCGGCCGAATTCGAGCCCGCCCTGCGAAAGCCGCCCGTCGTTGATCGTGAAGCCGTTCTCGAGGCGAAACACGGCTCGCCATCCGTCGCCGAGCGGCTCGACCCCACGCAGTCCCCAGCGATCGGACTGCCCGACGCCGCTCGTTTGCACCCAAGCGTGCTTTCCGCTTTCGTTCGTCACGAACGAAACGCCGCCGTCGACGATCCCATAGAGATTCACCGTGCCTTGAGCGCGCGCGGCGACCGTCGCAGCCAGTAACGCAACGCCCACGAGCCAGCCCTTACCCGAATGAATCGACGTCCTCATTGCGCCTCCTTTGCATGCTGCCGTAAAGACGACACATACCCGCGCTCAAGGAAGCCGAGGCGCCGAGCCAACGATAGTAGTGCTCGGTCAAGATTGCAACGTCGAAAATGCGAAGCGTACTGCTAAATCTGACAGGCGATGGGCTCACGCCTTCGGCTCGTCACGTCACGATTTCTCCAGAAAGGCCTCCTTGGTCGGCCGCTTGTCATCACATTCACTCCGTCATCCCAAGCAGCGCGCGCATGTCGCGATCGGGCCGTGCATCGGGCGCATAGGCAAAGTCCCCCGCATCCTGCCGCCTCGCGATCTGCTGCAACAGAAACCGGTAGCGCGCGCCCGCGCCGTCGAAACGCGAAAACAAATCGCGCCGCGGATCGGGCCGCGCATAGCGGCTGTTTTGCGGACCGACCATGACGTTGTCCTGCGGCCCCACGATGTACGGCGTGATCGGCATCAGATAGCGCAACGGGAACGGCGCCGAGCGAGCATCGAGCGTGAAATTGAGCCTGCACCGATCGCGCGATTCGGGCACGCAGGGATGAAACAGCTTCAAATCGATGCCGGGCGTGTAACGGCCATAAGCCAGCGCAACAGCACTGCGCACATGAACGTGAATGACCGCGCGAACGTCCTGGTACTTCGCCTGCACGCCCCCGAACCAGCGCATGATCGGCGCGACCGATTTGTTCTTGCAATGACGGATCATCGTGACCGTCTCCGACGTGTACTGCACGTCGATCCGGTCTTCGTCCGAATGCGCATCGCCCAATACGCCGGCATGCAAGAAATCCGCATGCGTCAGATCGAGCAAGTTCTCGATCAAAAGCGGCGCGCAGCAATCGAAGCGCACCGTCCCCTGCATGTACGCCGGCAACGCGGCATCGAACGGCAAGTACGGCACGTCGGGAACCAGCGATGCGTCCGCGCGGTTCGGATCGCCGCGCCACACCCAGACATAGCCGTAACGTTCGAGCACCGGGTAGTCGCCCGTCCATGAATCCTCACGCTCGGATCGCGCCGACCCGCGCCGATGCGCAGGCACGTCCGGATGGCGCCGCGATGCGTGCAGCTTGCCTTTCGCACGCCACAGGAAACACGGAGCCGAATAAACTTGCCGGCGGGAGGCGAACGCGTCGATGTCGCGCCCATGCGCAATCGGCAGCCAGGTGTCGCGCGGCTCGAATCGGTTCGGCACCCAATCGCGCTCGATCGAACGCTGGGCGCTGGACATCTCGTCAAACGTAGTCGTCATCGGTCACTCCTGAATGCGAAGCTTGGGCAGGCACGACATCCACGCGGGAGAGTAAAGGCGCTCCAACCGCGCGAGCGCATGACCGTCGATACACGAGCGCATGCGCAACGGCGCGCCGCGTAGCCGCGACCACCCGCGTAGCAGCATCGCGCCGACACCCCCCGCGCTCGGCAGCACGGCGCCGCGCCAATGCACCGAGGTTGCGCCCCGTGCCGCGGGCGCGACGGCGATGCTCGCGACGAGCGCGCATTCTTGGTCGCGCGTGAAAAGCTCGACAGTCGTGGTCGCGCCGTCGGCCCGACCCGTGAGGCGAAGGGTCCAGGGATATTCCGTGACGAAACGATGATTGAGCCGTCGCGCGGCCCATACGACGCCGCGCTCCATGGCGACGCCCTCGTCGCATTCGGCCGGATCTGCGCTGACGTAGTTCGTGACGGCCAGACCCGCGAACCGCATCAGCAGGTGAGGACCGTCCGCGAGCGCCGCGACGTAGTGCTCGTAAGGAAGACTGACGCTCGTGCAGCCGTAAAAGGCCCGTCCGTCCCCCAGCTGCGACAGCGGGCCTTGCACCGGCGCCTCTTCGTTGGGTCCCCGCTCGCTCACGAATACGAAGCCGTCGCGCTCGATCGCGTCGTAGGCATGCACCGCATAATGCGACGGCACGCGTTCGCTCGCAGAGAGATGGGGAATGGCCGTGCACGTGCCGGACAGGCCGTCGTACGTCCACCCGTGATACCCGCACTGCAGCCGCCCGTCCGCCGTCACGCGCCCGAGCGAGAGCGGCGCACGGCGATGGCCGCACCGGTCTTCGAGCGCACGCACCTGCCCTGCCGCATCGCGATAAAGCACGATGGGCGTGCCGTCGCAGACGACGCCAAGCGGCCGCGATCCACCGACGCGCTCCGACAACGCGAGGGGCCACCAACGCGCCGGCCCGGGTCCGGCGGGAAGGCCGACGATCGGTACATACACTTCATCCTGCACGTCCATTGATTCGTTCTCCTAAGAGAGGGCAATCGACGACGGAAAGCGCTATCCGGTGGTGGTCGTCATGGCGGGACGAAGCGCATCGCGACCCTCGCGCGCCCATTTGTGCGTCAATTGCGCGCTGATGGCCGTCATCGCCAATGTCGCAACGAGCAGCACGGTGTAGAGCGACGCGGTGATCAACTGCAATTGCAAGCCGATGCTGAGCACCATCAATTCGACGGTCCCCCGGCTGTTCATCAACGCCCCGATCACGCACGAACGCTCGTGATCGATGCCGGCGCAGCGCGCGGCCACGTAGCAGCCGCCGAACTTTCCGACGATGCCGACGACGAGAAACGACCCGACCCACCCCCAAAGCGCGGGCGAATGCCACGCCGAAACGGATGCCTGCAACCCCGCGCTGACGAAGAACAGCGGCGTGAGCACGAGATCGGCGAGGCCGGAAAACCGTCGTTGCCAGCACTGCAGCAGCTCACGCCGGGACGCCATGTTCACCGCTGCGATCAGCGCTCCGAATGCGCTATGGAAACCGAAGGACGTGGCAGCCCATGCCGAGAGCAGCACATAGCACAGCGCGAGCACGAGCATGGCGGAATGACCGCTCCACCGCTTGGCTGCATCGAGCAGCACGCCCACTGCCACGCGCACGATCGTGAGCGAGAGCGCGAAGAACGCGGCCAGCATCAGCAGGCTACGCAGCGCCGAGGACGGGGCGAACCCCGACGTGGCGAGCGCCCCGACCGCCGCGAGCATGAGCCAGCCCGCGGTATCGGTGATCGTCGCGGCCAAAATCGCTATCCTCGCCGACGTGTGGCTCGCGATGCCGGCTTCGGCGACGATGCGCGCCATCACCGGCAATGCCGAAACGGACAGCGCGATGCCGCAGAACAAGAGGTAGGCGATGCGCGGCACGCTCGGCGATGCGAACGACGCGTCGCCGAACCACGCAAGCGCACACCCCATGACGAATGGACACACCATGCCGAGCGCGGCGATCGACACCGGCGCCCAGGCGGACGAGCGCGTCTTCGGCATCTCCCCGACGATATGCGCCCCCGTCTGGAACATGAGAAAGACGAGGCCCAGCTCCCCGAGCTTGGAGAGCGTCGCCGCGGAGGCAGGGTTGAACAGCGCCTGATAATCCGCTCCGCCCACGGCCCCGAGCACCGACGGCCCCAGCAGCAGGCCGGCGACGAGTTCGCCGACGACCTTGCCCTGGCCGAGCCGCCGAGCCACCGCGCCGCACGCCGATGTCGCGACGATCGCGACGCACAGCTGTAGCATCCAATTCGACATGAAGTGATGCCTTTACACCGTCACGGCGACACGTTTTAGCCCCAGCCTAGGCTGCGTCGCCACATAGAGACCGTCGAGCGCCATGTCGGCGGACAAGCACGGCAGCCCTTCGATCGCATCGAAGAAGCGCGCATTATCCTCGGCTTGTTTCGAACCGACGGTCGAGCCCAACGCGTCCTTATCCTTGCGCAGCGCCAGATTCTCGTCGACGCGGCGCGCCATCTCGCCCATCAGGTGCGAGGTGGCCTGCTCAGCGTCCGCGATGTCTTCCAGACCCGACACGAGATTGAGGAAAGCCCGCCGGATATCGCCGGTCTTGACCGTGTAATGGCTGAGCTCGTCGGCCTTGCTGTAGTAACCGAGCTTGCCGTGCGCTTCGTAGAAGGTCTGCACGAACACGAGGAAGCGCAGGTACGCTTGATGATAGCTGCTTCCATAGTAGGCGGCCGCTTCTTCCTCGGTCACTTCCTCGCGCAAGATGCTCGCGATGGAGGCGGCCGACAACATGCCGCTGTACATGGCGAGGTGCACCCCCGTGGACAGCAACGGATCGAGAAAACACGCGGAGTCGCCGGCCAAAAAGAAGCCCTTGCCCGCGAACTGATCGCTCGTGTACGAGTAGTCCTGCTCGGTCTTGATCGGCGTAACGAGCCGCGCATGCTGCGTGAGGCTCGCGATCACGGGGCTCATGGCGATCGCGTCGTCGTAGAACTGCTCCAGCGAGCGCTTCTTGCGGGCTTGCGCGAATGCGTCGCGATGCAGGACGACCCCCACGCTCACCCGTCCGTCCGAGAGCGGAATGCCCCACCACCATCCATCCGGAATCGAGCTGACGATGATCGCCCCCTCGGCGCAATCCTCGGGCCACGTCACGTTTTCCCAGTACCCCCATGCGGCGATGTTGCGGAAGATGTCGTGATATTGCCGATTGTCGAGATAATGCGTCGACATGATTCCGTTGCGCCCCGACGCATCGACGAGGTAGTCGAACTCGATCGTCGACGGGGCGTCGCTGCCCTTTGAAAGGCATACGGCGCGCCGAGGGCGCCCATCCTCGAATTCCAACTGCTGCACCGAGACGCCTTCGTACACATAAGCGCCTTGCGTGCGGGCATGCCGCAGCAGCAAGTGATCGAACTCCTCGCGACGCACTTGATAGCTGTAGCGGAACGAGCCGCCGAGTTCGCCGAAGTCGAGCGTCCAGGTCTCTCCCTTCCAATTGAAATAGGCGCCGGGCTTGCGCTGAAAACCGTAGCTGTCGAAGAGCTTGCGCGCGCCCATCAGGCCCAGAATCTCCAGGCACGAAGGCAACAGCGATTCACCGATGTGATAACGCGGGAAAACCTCGCGATCGACGAGCGTCACTTCAACGCCCTCCCTCGCCAAGAAACCGGCGGTGGTGGCCCCGGCGGGGCCGCCGCCGATCACGAGAACCTTCGTGCGATGCGGTAACGACATGCTGCCTCCTCAAGAATGAATGGATCGCGGCGCCAATGCGCCGGGCGCCGATGCCTCGCGGCGGCCGCTACGCCGCCGCCTGCAAGTCGCCCAGCGCGATCTTGTTGATCTCGTACTTGTGATCGAGGAATTCGCGGAAACTCGCGAAGTGGTCGTCGACGATTTCGACGGCTTTCATCCGCATCTCGTCGGACAGCACTTGTTCGAGGAAAACCGAGGAATCGATCGAATGATCGAGTTCGTCGTCGATGTGCTCCGCCCCGAGATAGCGCAGCACGTTGCCCGTATCGGCTTCGTACAGCGCGGCCAGCTTGCGCGAGGTCGTGAAAAATACCTTCGACGTGGCTTCGCCGGCCTCCATTTGCGCCATCTTCAAGAGCGGATCGTTCCCGCACCGGCGCGCGCGGGAAATCAGCGAGTACATGTATTTGCGCACCGTGTACCCGAGGTCGTCCCAAATAATGCGAATCGCGCTCTCGCAATCGTTCGCTTGTTCGTTCACGCCGAGTGTCTTGATATCGGACACCATCATGCGCCAGTGCTCGGCGTCCACGTTCACATGAGCGTTGATCGCGCGCTCGAGTTCGGTTTCCGGATGCTCATAGTGGTAGTACATTTTATTGATGTCGCGGAATGTCATCGACAGATGAATCAACAACGGAGACCATATTCGCATCAATTCCTTGATTTGCGGAACCGTTATATTTTCCAGCTGTCCGAATACCGGATGACTCAAAAGCGCCGCTTTCTCAACGCGAATCCTATCGAAAATCTGTTTCATGGCCTAGCCCTCGAATTTGACGGTGGAACGCTGCTCGCTGGCGCGCGCCGCAAGCCGGACGCGTGTGTGCACACGGACCGGTCGCGGCCGCTCCCCCCCAGTTCTTGCAGGGTTTAAGAATCAACTGAAACGCGAAATGCGCATCGAATTTCGCTCGATGCCGAACATCCGCCGAGCGCAAAACCAGTCTAGCTAAAAATTGGATCTTGTCAAAGCAATACGAAACGATTAATCCCCGCCTTTTTTGGTAGCTCGCATTAATCGTTCAATCCCCGATTACCTTACTCAAATTGATTGAAAAGAATTGGCAGGGGGTGGGGATCGCCTTTACCGAACCGGCATGTAAGGCCGATGCAAGCAGTGTTTTAGCGCAAGCGGGCGTCGTCCGAAATGAAATCGAGAAACGAGCGAACCTTGGGCGATAGGTATTGACGGTGGCGATAAACGCCGTAGAGCTTGGTGCCGAAGAATCGATAATCGGTGAGCACGGCCGTGAGCGCACCCGCTTGCAGATCGTGGGCGATCAACGCCTTCGGCAAGAACGCGAGCCCCATGCCCTCGAGGGCGGCCAAGCGCAGCAGCGATTCGTTATTCGTTTGGAGCGCGGGATCGAACTTGAGCGTTTCGACGCCGCGCGGCCCTTCCACTTCGAGCGAATGATTGGCGGGCAGCATCGAGTAGCCGAGCATCGCGTGCCCACCGAGCGCTTGCGCATCGGCCGGCGCGCCGGCCTTGAGCAAATAGCTCGGTGCGGCCACGAGATGAAAGGTCACCGGCGCGATCGGGCGCGCGATCAGCGCCGGCCCCAGCGAAAGCGGATTCGTCACGCGCAGCGCGAGATCGAAACCTTCTTCGACAAGATTGACGAATCGGCCCGACAAATCGACATCCAGGCGCACGTCCGGATAGCGCGCGCGGTAATCGTTCAGGATGCCGACGAAATCTGGATTGGCCATCCAAACGGGCACGCTAAGCTTGAGCGTGCCGTGCGGCGAGGCAGTCGATTGGCTGACCGCCGCTTCGACGTCGTCGAGCTCGTCGAGCAGTTGGCGAACGTGCTCGAAATACGTCGCGCCCGATTCGGTCAGGCTCAGATGGCGGCTCGTCCGATTGAGCAGCAGCGACCCCAGGCGCCGCTCGAGATGCATGACGTGCTTGCTGGCCATCGCCGGCGACATGTCGAGCCTGCGAGCCGCCGCCGCAAAGCTCTTGAACTCCACCGCGAGGCGAAAGACGCGCATGCTCGTGAGCGTATCCATCCGATCGTCAACCAGCAGTAAATGATGGATCAATCATAGCCGAGTTGTTCAGGACCGCCGACGATCGTATCGTTACCGATCTTCCTATCCCCGGACTCGTCAAGGAAATCCAAACCATCATGATCAACGACAAAACCGCCCCGCTGGCCGCGCTGCTCCTACGCGTGAGCCTGGGCATTCTGTTTCTCGCGCACGTGGGATTGAAGGTGTTCGTGTTCGGCGTACCCGGCTTCGTCGGCTATTTCGCCTCGCTGGGCTTGCCGGCCATTGCGGCCTATCTGACGATCGCGCTCGAACTCGTCGGCGGCCTCGCGCTGATCCTGGGCGTCTACGCGTCGTGGGTGGCCGTGCCCCTGGCATTGGAAATGTTCGGCACGATCGTGCTCGTCCACGGGGCAAACGGGTGGCTCTTCACGAACAAGGGGGGCGGCTGGGAGTACCCCGCGTTCTGGGCGATTGCGCTCGTCGTGCTGTTCCTGCTCGGCGACGGCGCCTATGCGCTGCGCCCCGCCAAGCGAGGCGCCTGAAGGTGCCGCGCTAACGCATGTTGCCCGTATGCCCGAGCGAATACCGCCCGGGCTGAGGCCATACCGTCAGCCCATGCGGCTCCATGCCGACGGGAATCGACTTCACGGCGCCGCTCGACGTATCGAAGGCGTAGACCACGTCGTCGAACCGCCCCGATAGCCATAGCGTCTTGCCGTCGGCGCTGACATTGCCCATATCGGGGCTGCCGCCTCCCGGTATGGGCCACGTCGCGACGATCTTGCGCGTCGAAAAGTCGAGTACCGACACGCTGCCGTTGCCGTGCCGGCCGCCATGAACATGGTTCGAACCGCGGTTGGCGATATAGAGTTTGGCGCCGTCCCGGCTCGGATAGAGACCATGCGTGCCGACCCCGGTCGGGATGAAACCCACCTTCTGGAAGCTGTCGCCATCCACGACGTACACGCCGTCGGCCATCATATCGGCCACGTAGAACACCTTGCCGTCGGGCGACACGCGGATGTCCTGCGGCATGCCCTTCTTTTGCAGCTCCAAGTAGCCCACCACCTTTCGCTGCGTCATGTCGATCTTGGCAAGCTTGCCGCCGAATTCACAGGTGAAGATCGCATATTTTCCGTCGATGGAAAAGTCGGCGTGATTGATGCCTTTGCACTCGGGCACGGCGAGGCTCGAGCGTAGGAGCATCGTCTTCGGATCGCGGAAATCGAGCCGTGCGTGCGCTTCGGCCACGACGATCGCATCCTTGCCGTCGGGCGTGAAGTACATGTTGTAGGGATCGTCGACCGTGATGGCGGCGCCGGGTTTGCCGGTCGTCGGATCGATCGGCGTCAAGCTGCCGTCGCTGCGCCCCTCCGCGTTGTTGGTGACCCACAGCGTGTGCAGATCCCAAGACGGCACGATGTGCTGCGGGCTGCGTCCGACGGGAAACTTGTCGACAACCTTGAACGTCGACGGATCGATCACGTAGACGTCGTTCGATCGCAGGTTCGGCACGTACACGCGCGACAGCGCGCCGTTCACGGCGGCGCTCAGGTGATTCGCGCGCGCTTCGCCGTAGAGGTTCGACGGATCGACGACCGGCGGCATGCCGTCCACCGTTTGAATGCCCGCCGCCGATGCGCCGCACGGCGCCAGCGCGATCCATGCGCCGACGATCGCGCCGCGGATCGACGAGGTCAACCGCACCGGCGAAGCCGTCCCCGAAACGCGGCGGCCGTTTTCGTTCAATCGCATTGCTCCTCCTCCCTGTCGATGATCGATGTGCGACGCTAGGCGCACACCCGGCGCTTCAACGGCCCGCCGTCTCTTTGCGAATGGCCTCGATGGTGTGCTCGACGATCGCATCGACGCCGAGCTGCCCGAGCGCCGCGCTGGCGCGCCGCGGATCTCCCCCGTACACGCCGTCGGCCGCGCCGAGTTTCGGCGCTCGGCGCAGCGCCTCGAGCCGCACCGCATGCGGATCGACGGCCAACATCAGCGCGGTGTCGGCCAGCCCCGCGTGGGTGCCGATCTCATCGTCGCGAAAGCCCTTCTGCCGCAACGTGCGCGCATACCCTTCGGCGCTTTCGCCGTAGTACTCGGCCGGCACGAAGGCACGCGCTTTCGCGCCGGCCCAGGCCTTGTTCAAACGCGCGACCGCTTGCTTGATGTCGTTCTGGTAGCCGCCGTGATCGCCGAGAAACACGATGTTCTTGAAGCCGTGCACGGCGAAGCTGTTCGCGGCCGATTCGAGCGTCTTTTCGAAGACATCGTCCGGCACGGTGATGGTGCCCGGGAAACGCATGTGCGAGGTGGGCGGCGCATAGCCGCCCTCGGGCACATAGGCGATGACGGGCGCGACGAGCGCATTGCCGAGCCCCTGAGCAATGCGCGTCGCGAGAAACCGCGCTCGCTCGTTGTGCTTGCCGAGCGCCACGTACGGCCCGCTCTGTTCGGTGCCGCCGATCGGCACGAGGATGGTCGTCTTGCCCGCGGCGATCTCGTCGCGCAACTCGGTCCACGTCAAATCCTCGAGCTGCACAGTGTTCGGCGCCTGAGCCGACGCGAACGCCGGCCCCAGCAAGGCCGCTAAAACGAAAGCTTTTTGTAATCCATACCGCATGCCGCACTCCGCAAAAGAAGCCGCGATGCCCCGCCCGGATGCGTCGATTATGACCAAATCCGTAACGATGATTTATCAAACTAGGCGTTAACCCTAGAGCGTTCGATCGCTAGACTGCAGTCATCGGTTCAACGCAACGAACTTGACGCAAGACCGACGGACACGCAGTACATACCAACTCTTGGAGGTAAATATCATGAAGTCGCTCATTCAATCCATCGTTATCGCCGCCGCCCTGACCGCTCCGGTCGCCGTATTCGCGCAGTCGAACGCACCTGTGACGCGCGACCAAGTCAAGGCCGAACTCACGCAATTCCAGCAAGCCGGCGGCCTGCGCAGCACGGGCAACGATCCGTACTATCCGCACGACGTGCAGACGGCGCAAGCTCGGGTGGATGCGCAAAACGGCAATGGCACAGCCTTCGGCGGCACGCACGCCGGCACGTCCGCCTCGGGTGCGCCCGTGAAGAACGACGGGCTCCAACCGCTGTACTTCGGCGGCCATTGATTCGCGCCGCTGTCGAACATCGCACGGCGGCGCCCTCTACGCATGATCGAGGCCGCCGCGCGATGAAAACAACTTCACCGCATCGAACGATTCTCGGCCTGCTTTCGTGACCGCGACGGCAGGCCGTCGCGCATCGATACCTCCGCCGCCGGTTACCGGCGGTTTCGCCTAGCCTCCGATGCGGCTAGGCGTTTTTTCCGTGACGATTCGGTTTCGACCTCGGCGCTCCGCGAGGGCGGCAACGCGCGCGGGCGCGTAGTGCGCGTTATCGCCGCGCCGGCACACAGGGCGCCGATCGCGGCATAATTCGGAATCGCCGTCTTTCGAGCGGTCGCTCGTCACGAGGAAACTTCCGATGCTCCACGATTTGGTCGCGCGCTACGGGCCGGCGCTCGTCTTCGTCAATGCGCTCGCCGCGTCGCTGGGGCTGCCCGTGCCGGCCATGCCGACGCTCGTTCTGTTCGGGGCCATGGCCGCGCTGCACCCGGGCTCGATCGGGGCGCAGCTGATGCCCGTCCTCGCCCTTGCCGTGCTCGCGTCGGTGATCGGCGACAGCGTGTGGTTCCTGGCTGGCCGGCGGTACGGGGGCGCGACGCTCAAGACGTTGTGCCGTCTGTCCTTGTCGCGCGACACGTGCGTCAAGAAGACCGAGCGTTTCTTCGGCCGCTGGGGCGTACGCGTGCTGACGGTGTCCAAGCTCGTGCCGGGTCTGTCTCTGCTGTCCGTACCGTTGGCGGGCGCGCTCGGCACGCCGTATCGCGCATTCGTCGCCCACGACGGCATAGGCGCGGCGATCTGGGCCAGCCTCGGCTTGGCCATCGGCGTGCTGGTGTCGCGTCAGGTCGATTGGATGTTCGCGGCCGCGGGCCGCCTGGGTCACGCGAGCCTGCTCGTCGTCGCGGTGCTGTTGGCGCTGTACGCCGCCTACCGGTGGATGCGCAGGCGAGCCCTGATGAAAAAGCTCGCCAACGCGCGCATCGGTGTCGACGAGCTTTACGCGTTGATGTCGGCGCAGACGGCGCCCGTCATCTTCGACATTCGATCGGAAGAAAAGCGCCGGCTCGACCCCTACGTCATACCGGGCGCCTTGTTCGCCGACGAACGCCTGCTCGACGAGATCATCGCCACGTACCGGCCCGACCAGAAGCTCGTCATCTATTGCTCGTGCCCCAACGAAGTGTCGGCGGCTTGGATGGCGAAAAAACTGATGGATGCCGGCTTTCGCGACGTCCTGCCGCTCAAGGGCGGCATCGACGCGTGGCGCGAAGCGGCCCTCGATGTTGCAACGCTGCAGTTTCCCGCTGCCGCCGAAAGCGGCCCGGATCATCATTCCGCACCGCGCGCCGCATAACGGCGGGGGCTTTGTCGAGCCCGCGCCCGCTCGCTTTCTATCGGTCGACCAAAAATTCGCGCACCGCTCCGACGAACGCCGGCGCGGTCTCCACATTGGGCATGTGCACGCTCGGCAGCGACAGGTAGCGTGCGCCCGGTATGGCGGCCGCGATCGCCTCGCCGTGGCTCGCGGCCGTCACCGTGTCGTACTCGCCCGCAATGACGAGCGTCGGCGCGGCAATCAGCGCAACGGGACGGCGCAGGTCGGCGTCGCGCACGGCGGCGAAGCTGCCGGCCAACCCTTGCGGCGGGGTGCTCAGCACCATCGTTCGAAACGCATCCACCACCGGCAGCCGCGCTTCGATCATCCGCGCCGGAAACCAGTTGCTCATGAACATCTCCGCCATCGCGCTCATGTCGTCGGTCTGAGCGAGCTCCGCGATTCGTTGGTCGAACAGCTCGGGCGGCCCGAGGTGCGAGGATGTGTTGCTGAGAATGAGGCGATCGATCCGCTCCGGCGCGTGAACGCCGAGCCATTGGCCGATGAAGCCCCCGAGCGAAAGCCCGAGAAAATGCACACGCTCGAGTTCGAGCGCGTCGAGCAGTTCGATCACGTCGCGCCCCAATCGATCGATCGAATAGGCCCCGGCAGGCGCATCGGAGGCGCCATGGCCCCGCGTGTCGTAGCGTAATACGCGGAAGTGCTCCGCCAAATCGGGGGTCACCCCGTCCCACATGCGTAGTGTCGTGGCGATGGAATTGGACAGCATCAGCACGGGCGCATCCTCGCGCCCATCGAAGCGATAGGCGATGCGAGCGCCGTCGCCGGCGATGAAAAACGATAAACCTTCCATGACGATTTCTCCTTGATCGAAGCGTTGAGCCGTTGGTTACTTCGGTTCGACGGATCAATCGTAGAGGCGTACGTCGCGGAAAGACATTACAAAGTTTTGATATTCTTTGTAACCCTCCTTATTCGCCGCTCCCGCTCCCGAGTCCGCCAATGAATGAATTCACATTGCACGATCTGCATTGCTTCGATGCGGTGGTCCGCGCCGGCGGTTTCCAAGCGGCCGCCACGGCGCTCCATCGCTCGCATCCGGCCGTGTTCTCGGCCGTGGCGCGTCTCGAACGGCAACTCGGCATCGCCTTGCTCGACCGCAGCGGGTACCGCGTGCAATTGACGGCCGACGGTCGCGCCTTCCACCGCAAGGCGCAAACGCTGCTTACCGAATTCAACGGGCTGCGCACGTACGCCTCGCAATTGGCGATGGGAGAGGAAAGCGAGTTGCACGTCGTCATCGGCGATCTCTGCCCGCGAGACCAGACGCTCGCGCTGCTTGCGGGCTTCTTCGGGTCATGGCCGGGCACGCGAATGCATCTGCACGTCGAGGCGGTTGCCGGGCCGCAGGAGCGCCTGCTCGACGGCGACGCCGATTTGATCGTCCACCGCATCGACAAAGCCGACCCTCGCCTCGAATGGGCCGACCTCTGCAAGGTCGAACTGATCCCCGTCATCGCGCCGGCGCTGCTGCCCGCCGGTCTGCCGCGAACGATCAAGCCCGAGCACCTGCGCGAGCTCACGCAATGCGTGATGCGGGACACGGCGCGCCACACCGTGCCGCGCGACTACTTCGTGCTGGAAGGGGCGCCGCAATGCACGGTGGCCGATCAATCGATGAAACGGGAAATCATCCTGCACGGGTTGGGCTGGGGGCATCTGCCCCGGTACATGATCGAAGACGATTTGCGCGCCGATCGGCTGCGCTCGCTGGCAGGCCGCCATTTGCCCGGCGCCTGCGAGGAAATCGTCGTCGCCCGCCGTGGCGACAAACCTCACGGTCCCGTCGCGGAACGGTTGTGGGGCTACTTCGGAGAGCACGGAGCGAACGCGTTTCGCCGCCTGATGCCTTCACCCGCAAAACGGCGGCGAAAACGGTGACGATCGACCTCTTTCGCGACGGCGAACGCTGCGTGCTTCGAATTGCCGACGACGGCATCGGCGCCGCGTCGAATGCGCGCCAGCTCGTGCATTCGACAGGCATGGGGCTGCCGGGCATCGCCGACCGCGTGGCACAGCTGCACGGCACGCTGTCGATCCACAGCGCGCTCGGCTCGGGGTTCTCGATCGTCGCCAGGCTGCCTATCGACACCCTGCCCCCCCGAAAGACATCGCGGCTGCCTCGCAGTCGTTGAAGGTGCAAGGGCGAGAGATGCATGTGCGGTCAGTTTGTTTAAGCTGAGTTGATGAGCGCGCGAGCGATGCCAGCCCGTTCGCTCCCTTCATTGCGGAACCTTCGATCCATGCATCGGCATCGGTACACCGCCACTCGGCAATCCGGGCGGCGGGCCGCTATCGGTCAAGTTGAACATCGGCATCGACGTCGGGCACTGGAACGTCGGGAGCACATCGCTCGTGAGCGGATTGGCTACGCTGGCCGCGCTGACAATGTCGAGCGCCGCCTTTCGCCCATCGAATTCGAACGCCACGCGCGTACGGCCGAGCGTAGCCGTCTCCACCACGTGTCCCTTGTGGAGTAGACGCATCAATGCCCACGGCCCATCCGCTGCAAGCGTCGACGTATCCGGCGCGATGCGTGGGCTCGCCGAGATTTCGGCACGCGCCCCACCGCGGGGACCGGGCCATGTC
>DATJJH010000049.1:0-5554 GCA_035492395.1 Trinickia sp.
GCTCGTGCAGGAGGGCGATTCGATCACGATCGACGCGCACAAGCTGCTGCTGCAGTTGAACGTGGATGAAGCGGAACTGGCGCGTCGTCGAACGGCATGGACGCCGCCCGCGCCGCGCTATACGCGCGGCGTGCTCGCCAAATACGCTGCGCTCGCGCGTCCGGCCCATCAGGGCGCGGTGACCGGGTAGGCGGCTCCGAGGGCCGCCTGATTCCGAGTACCGCTTAAGACGTATGCCGTGCGAGTTCTTCGCGCACGGCGTCGCGCACCCAGCCGGCCACCTCGGCCTCGAGCGCCGAGACGACTTCGCGCGTGACTTGCCGCACGAGCCAATTCGTGTGTTCCTCGATGGCGTCGCGGCAACGCGCTTCGATCACGCGGCGCGCGTCCTCGCGCAAATAGCTCGAAAACCGCCCCCGCAAACGCTCGGCGATGAATTCGACGTCGCGTGCGTCGAAGGCAGCGCCGCGGGGAACCGGTGCATCGTCCGATCTAGGCGTGGCCTGCGGGCGTTGGGGCATCGTTTCGACCGATCCCGACGCGGCAAACGTGGCCGCCTCCTCGGTCGCGGGAGGCGACGGCTCCGCGGCGACCGGCGGCGGCTCGGCGGCAGGCGCGTGAGCGTGGGCCTGCGCCTGCGCGGGAACGGCGGACGCATCTTCATGCGGCTGCGCGGGGCGGCCGACCGGCGGGCGGCCGGGGACGATGACGTCCGTCAACATCGGGATCGAATCGGGGTCATGGGGATCGGTCATGCTTGCCTCCCTAGTTTCACGGATGGCCGGGCCACGAATGGCCGGGCCGCGAATGGCCGGGCCGCGAATGGCCGGGCCGCGAATGGCCGCGCGCGCCTAGCGCACCGGTTCGCTACCCGCCCTGCTTGTGATTGTTGAGCGGATAGCCGCGATCGCGGTAGAACCGATAGCGCTCGCGGCCCGCGACCAGCTCATCCTCGCTGTTGCCGACCACTTCGAGCAACCGTTCGAAGCGGGCGAATTGCGCCGGCACAGCCGGCGCGAGGTTCAGCAAGATCCGATGGTGCGGCGCGTGCGCAAGATCGGTCGTGAGCACGATCGGCGTGCGTTCGGCCAGCGCGCTGTCGGCCATGCAGTGCGGCAGGAAATCGAGCGGCGAGAACGTCCAAAGCTGCTCGTCGAACGTGCGCAGCCGACCCGGATCGCCCACCACGACGAGCGACTGGCCGGCCTGATAGGCTTTGCGAGCGAGCCGGCACGCGTAAAGCAGCGCGTCGCCGACGTTCGTATGAAAATCGATGCGCGTCACCGCCCGCCCTCGCGCGGCATCCAGCCTACCGCCATCACTGTCCCGCGCGGTCGATCAGGAACTGCGTCAGCAGCGGCACGGGGCGCCCGGTCGAGCCCTTCGCCGCGCCGCTTTTCCAAGCGGTGCCGGCGATATCCAAGTGCGCCCACGGATAGCCTTCGGTAAAGCGCGACAAGAAGCACGCGGCCGTCACGCTGCCGGCCGGGCGGCCGCCGATGTTCGCGAGATCGGCGAAGTTCGACTTCAGTTGCTCCTGGTACTCGTCGTCGAGCGGCATGCGCCAAGCGGGGTCGGACGCTTCGCGCGACGCATCGAGCAATTCGCCGGCCAGCGCATCGTCCTTCGAAAACAAGCCCGAGTTGTGATGGCCGAGCGCGATGATGCAAGCGCCCGTGAGCGTCGCGATGTCGACGACGGCGGCCGGCTTGAAACGCGCGGCGTAGGTGAGCGCGTCGCACAGAATCAAGCGCCCTTCCGCATCGGTGTTGAGCACTTCGATCGTGAGTCCCGACATGCTCGTGACGATGTCGCCGGGCTTCGTGGCCTGACCGCTCGGCATGTTCTCGACGGCCGGCACGATGCCGACGACGTTCAGCTTCAGCCCGAGTTCGGCCACCGCGCGCAGCGTGCCGAACACCGAGGCCGCGCCGCACATGTCGTACTTCATTTCGTCCATGCCTTCGCCGGGCTTGAGCGAGATCCCGCCGCTGTCGAACGTGACGCCCTTGCCGACAAGAACGATCGGCGCGGCCTTGGCGCCGCCGCCCTGGTATTGCATGACGATGAACTGCGCGGGTTCGGCTGAGCCGCGCGTGACCGAAAGCAGCGACCCCATTTTCAGCGCTTCGAGCTGCTTTTCTCCGAGCACCTCAACCTTGAGCTTGAATTCCTTGCCGAGCTTCTTGGCTGTCTCGCCAAGATAGCTCGGGGTGCAGACGTTGCCGGGCAAATTGCCGAGATCGCGGGCGAAGTCCATCCCGTTCGCGACAGCCATCCCTTGCTTGGCGGCGAGCTTCGCAAGCTTTTCGTCAGCGGGATCGACCGACGCCACGATGCGCTTGAGCGCGTACTTCGCCGGCTCCGGCTTGCTCTTCAATTGCGTGAACTGGTAGGTTTCGCCGCGCAGCGCGAGGATCGCGGCGCGTACGGCCCAATCGGCCGAACGTTCGTTGACGGGCAGTTGCGCCAGCGTGAACGTAACCTGCACGACCTTCGTGCCGAGCAGCGCACGCCACGCGGCGCGCGCGGCTTCGTTGTAAGCCTTTTGTCCGAATGCGTCTTGCTTGCCGAGCCCCACGAGCAATACGCGAGAGGCGCCGATGCCTTCCACTTCGTGCAGGAACAGCGTCGTGCCGCTCTTGCCCTGCATATCGCCCGCCTTGACGATGCGCGTGAGCAAGCCCTTGGTGGCCGCGTCGATCTCGAGCGCCGCACCGGACAGAGACTGCCCTTCGAACACCCCGATCACGATGCAATCGGATTTCCCCGTCAGGAAGCTACCCGTCGTGCCCTTCGTCCAGTCACAGGCTTTTATGCTAAAGTCCATCGCGCTTGTCCTCGGATAAAATCGGCTTAAGTCTCGAAACGAAGCCGCAATTATCCGCTATTTTTTCTCCGGCGTCGGATTGCGCTGCGCTCGATGCGCCGCCGCCTCCGCCCTCTCGCACCGACGATGATCTTCGAACGCTCCCTGCAGCGCGAGCTAGCCTATACGGCAGGCGCCGTATTCATGGTGCTGCTGACCATCTTTCTCACGACGATGATGATACGCATCGTCGGGTATGCCGCATCCGGCGAAGTCGATCCGAAGGACGTCGTCGTCCTGATCGGTCTGACCGTCATCGGCTACATCGCCGTCATGCTCGTCGTCACGATGTTCGTGTCGATCCTGTTCGTGCTCACACGCTGGTACCGCGATTCCGAGATGGTCGTCTGGCTCGCCTCGGGCGTGAGCCTGACGCGCTTCATCAAGCCGATCGCGAAGTTCGCCGCGCCGCTCATCGTGCTGATCGCCTTCTTCGCCTATGTGGGCTGGCCCTGGTCGAACGCGCAAAGCAAACTGATTCGCGCCCGCTTTCAGCAGCGCGACGAAGTCTCGCTGCTCGCGCCGGGCCAATTTCGAGAATCGCCGGCCACGAACCGCGTGTTCTTCATCGAAAAGATGACGCCCGATCAATCGCGCGTGCAGAACGTTTTTGTCGCCAGCACCGAACACGGCAAGGTCAGCGTCGTCGTTTCGCAAAACGGCCATACGGAGACGATGAAAGACGGTTCGCGCTTCGTCGTATTGGACAACGGCCGCCGCTACGACGGGGAGCCCGGCAAACCCGATTTCCGCATCATGGAATTCGCGCACTACGGCGTAAAGATGACCCATCAGCCGGTCGTCAACGCCACGACGACCACCGGCATGTCCACGCTGGCCCTGCTGCGCCATCCCACGCGCGACAGGCTCGCCGAATTCGCGTGGCGCACGGGCCTGCCGCTCATGGCGATCAATCTGATGCTGCTCGGCATCCCGCTCGCCTATCAAAACCCGCGGCGCGGCCGCACGATCAACCTCGTGATGGCGGTCTTGATCTTCCTGACGTATTCGAACCTGCTCAACGTCGTGCAGTCGTGGCTGGAGCAAGGCAAGATGTCGTTCGTCCTCGGTCTGGTCGGCCTGCATATCGTCGCGGCGGCGCTTGTCGTCGTCGTGTTCTGGCTGCGCGTGCGCAATCGTCCGCTGATTCCGCGTACGTGGTTCGCATCCTCGCGAGGAGCTTGAGGCCATGCGCATCTACGAACGGTATTTCGCCCGTCAGGTCTATCTCGCGTTCATCTTCATCTTGTTCGCGTTCTCGGGCCTGTTCTTCTTTTTCGATCTCATCAACGAGCTCAACACGGTCGGCCACGGCAACTATAAATTCGGCTACGCCGTGCTGCGCGTCGCGCTGCAAACGCCGTCGCGCTTTTACGAGATCATCCCCGTGGCCGCGCTGATCAGCGCGATCTACGTGTTCGCGCAAATGGCGGCGAACTCCGAATACACCATCTTCCGCGTGTCGGGGCTTTCCACCAGGCAGGCGCTGCGCTCGCTGGTCAAGATCGGCATTCCGCTCGTCGCCGTGACGTACTTCATCGGCGAGGTCGTCGGGCCCTATTCCGATCAGCTCTCCGAGCGCGTGCGTCTCGAGGCGCTCGGTTCGGCCGTGTCGACCAACTTCGCCTCGGGCGTGTGGGTCAAGGACACGCTCACGGCGCGCGAGGACGGCCAGCAAGTCACGCGCTTCGTCAATGTCGGCTCTTTGATGCCCGACGCGACGATCAGCAACGTCCGCATCTACGAATTCGATCCGAGCCTGCGGCTCACGAACGTGAGAACGGCCCAGACGGGCCGCTACGAGGGCAACGGCCATTGGTTGCTGACAGGCGTCACCGATACGAAGCTGTCCAGCTTGCCGCCTCCGGCCAATACGCCCAATACGCCCGCCGACGCGCTCGCACCGGCTTATCGCGCGACGCAAACCGACCTGCCGCAATACTCGCTGCGCTCGGAACTCACGCCGCAGATCCTCTCGGTGCTGCTCGTCGCGCCCGATCGGATGTCGATGTTCAATCTGTTCCGCTACATCCAGCATCTGGTCGAAAACCATCAAGACACGCAGCGCTACGACATCGCGCTTTGGAAGAAGCTGCTTTATCCGTTCGCCGTGCTGGTCATGCTCGTGCTGTCGCTGCCTTTCGGCTACCTGCATACGCGGGCCGGCGTCGTCGGCGTGAAGGTGTTCGGCGGCATCATGCTCGGCATGAGCTTCCAGCTCATCAACACGCTGTTCTCGCACATCGGCATGCTCAACACGTGGCCCGCGCCTGTCACGGCCGCGTTGCCGAGTCTCATCTATCTCGTACTTGGGCTCGCGGGGCTCAAGTGGGTCGACCGGCACTGACGCCGGCAGCGGAGGCAACGGTGAACGCAAGCACGAACGCACGCGGCATCGTCTTATTCGCGCACGGCGCGCGCGATGCGCGCTGGGCCGAGCCGTTCGAACGGCTGGCCGGAAAGCTGCGCACGCTCGCGGGCCCCGGCGTCGACGTCTCGCTTGCCTTCCTCGAATTGATGTCGCCCGATCTGCCGGCCGCCGTCGCCGCGCAAGTGGCCGCGGGTTGCGCGTCGATTACGGTCGTGCCCGTGTTCTTCGGCCAAGGCGGCCATGTGCGGCGCGATCTTCCCGTCATCCTCGACACTTGTCGCGCCGCCCACCCGGGCGTGACCATCCGCCACGCG
>DATJJH010000050.1:0-23267 GCA_035492395.1 Trinickia sp.
CCCCCCCGCCCGCGGGCGTGCCGAGCCGAAGGACTCGCCCGGCAGTCACGCGCGCCGCAAAGCGATGCGCGGTTCGACGCAAAGCGGCAGGGGGCCGCGGCCATGGCTCGTGATACACGTCGGACTCTTCCCTCGCTGACGGACAGACCGGAACCGGCGGATGCTCGTATCGGCACCGATAATCGCATTCTAGGGGAAGCCGGCGCACGATACCCGCCAAGCATACGTGCGCGTCGGCGCACGCGCTCCGTCTGCGCCGGACAAAAAATGGCCCGCCGAAATCGCGGGCCGAACACCCTGTCAGAAGAGTCGATGCCTATCGTAGGTGCATGGCGGGCGCCGCCCAACCAATAAAGGGTGCTTTGCTTATCTATGCGTCGGGCCGATGGCGCGTGCGGCGTTCGAAACGCAGCGTCATGAGCACCGCGACGCTTGCGAGCCCGGCGGCGAGCCCCCACCAGAGCCCGCGCGGGCCGAGCCCCGCGTGAAACGCGAGCAGGTACCCGATCGGGAAGCCGACGCCCCAATAGCCGAACGCCGCGGCCAGCATGGGAACGCGCGTGTCCTTCAGCCCGCGCAGGCACCCCGATCCGATCGTCTGCATGCCGTCGACGATCTGAAAGACCGCCGCGACGCCCAGCAACGAGGCCGCGATCGAGACGGTCTGCGCATTGGCAGGATCGTCCAGGTGCAGATAGAGGCCGATGATGGCGCGCGGCGCGACGATGAACAGCAGGCCGGTCATCGACATGTAGGCGACGCCGAGCCCGAGCGCGACGAACCCCGCATGCCGGGCGGCGACGCGATTGCCGGCGCCCATCCAGTAACCGACGCGCACGTTCGCGGCCTGCCCGATCGCAAGCGGGACCATGAACGTGACGGAGCTGACGCTCATCGCCACTTGGTGCGCCGCGAGCGGTTTTTCGCCGATCAAGCCGATAAAAAGCCCAGTGCATAGGAAGAGCATCGATTCCACGCCGTAGGTGATCGCCACGGGCCAGCCGATCGCGAACAGCTCGCTCATGAGCGGCATCGTCGGCCGCTTGGCGGCCACGAAGTGCCGGTAGCGCGGCCGGCCGTGCAGCAGTGCGACGAGCGCAATGGCGCTGAGCCATACCGTGATCGTGGTGGCCGTTGCCGAGCCGAGCATACCGAGCTTGGGCAGACCGTAGACGCCGTGGATGAGACCATAGTTGAGCAAGCCGTTGAAGAGCACGCCGATGAGCGAGACCCACAGCAGGCGCTTGGCTGCGCCGATCGCCGGCAAGAACGAGCGCATCATGCCGATGCCGATGAGGCTGCCGAGCGAGGCGAAGCGCAGCACCCCCGTGTATGCGCCTACGTCTCGCGCGAGCGCCGGCGGCTCGCCGAACGCGAGCAGGATAGGGTGGGCGAAAGAAAGCAGGGCGAACGCCGGCACGGAGAGCAGCACCGACAAGGCGAGGCCCGTCCAGTAGATGTGAGGCACACGGTGCTCGGCCTGCGCGCCGCGCGCATTGGCCACCGTGACGCTGACGGAACTGAGCACGCCTTGCAGCAGCGTGACGATGACGAAGAAGATCCCGGCGCCCAGACCGCCGGCGGCCAGGGCGTCCGCGCTCAGCGAACCGAGCAGGATCGTGTCGGTGACGCCCATGGCCATCTGCGACAGTTGCGCGATGGCGAGCGGGGCGGCCAGGCGTGCCGTGTCGGCGGCATGGCGCGACAGCGGCGGCGGGGCCGGCGCGGCGGCGGCCCGTGTGAAGGCTGATTCGGACATGGCGAGGCGATCGAGGCGCAATGGTGCGCGGACGCATGACCTGCGCCGGGCCCAATGTTGTTTTCGTCGGAAATGAAGAGCTTATTGCTTCGGCGCTCGGCTGTCGATGGCGCAAGCGCGTAGTGGACGGCGGCGCGCCCGCGTTTTCGAAGGCGTGCGGCTCAGGCGCCCTCGTGGACGGCGATGCGTGTATCGCCCAGCATGACGACTTGGCCCGCGCGGATCTTGCAGGTCTTACGCAATTCGACGCGGCCGTCGACGGTGACCTCGCCCGCCGCGACGAGCATCTTCGCGGCACCGCCGCTACCCGTCAAACCCATCAGCTTGAGCAGATTGTGCAGTTCGACGTAATCGCCCGTAAGCGTGAAATTGAGATTGGCCATGGCGATAGCCGACATGCGGCCTGTAAGCGATTAGGGCAGGCATCATAAGCCACCTGGGCCGCGGAGTGAACCGGTGCGTGCGACATTCGACGTGGCCCTAATTTGGAGCCCTTGCCGGGCGGGTATGTATGCTTATACAGTACGCATGAGGCGCCAGCCGAGCGTCCAATTGGGCGCTCGCTTGCCCGTCTCGCTGCCCAACATTTCGATCGACGATCGCCCCGTGTACGCCATTTCCACTGCCGCCCCCTCGGCTTCGCCCGCTTCGGCCATCCCGTATCTCGAGAAGCTCAACGAGGCGCAGCGCGCAGCGGTCGAGCATGGCGTCGGCGAGCGGGCGAGCCCGGGCGGCCCGCTGCTCGTGATCGCCGGCGCGGGCTCGGGTAAGACGAATACGCTTGCCCATCGGGTCGCGCATCTGCTTGTGAAAGGGGCCGATCCGAGGCGCGTGCTGCTGCTGACGTTCTCGCGGCGCGCCGCGCAAGACATGACGCGGCGCGCCACGCGCATTGCCGCGCATGCGCTCGGCACGCGGGCCGATTTGGCGCAGGCGCTGACGTGGACGGGCACGTTCCACAGCGTCGGCGCGCGTCTGCTGCGCGAATACGCCGAGTCGATCGGGCTGTCGCCCGTGTTCACGATCAACGATCGGGAAGACTGCGCGGACCTGATGAACGTCGTGCGGCACGAACTCGGGTTGTCCGCCAAGGAGCGGCGCTTTCCGGTGAAGGGTACGTGTCTCGCGATCTACTCGCGCGTCGTGAATACGGGCGCGACGCTCGCGCAGGTGCTCGAGCAGGCCTTCCCCTGGTGCCGCGAATGGGAACCGGATCTGCGCGCTTTGTTCGCCGCGTACGTCGCCGCCAAGCAGGCGCAAAACGTCCTCGACTACGACGACCTGCTGCTGTACTGGTCGCGCATGGCGTCGGAGCCCGCGATCGCCGCCGATCTCGGGCAACGTTTCGACCATGTGCTCGTCGACGAATACCAAGACACCAATCGACTGCAAGCCACCATCTTGCTCGCGATGAAGCCCGACGGCCGCGGGCTCACAGTGGTCGGCGACGACTCGCAGTCGATCTACTCGTTCCGAGGGGCGACGGTGCGCAATATCCTCGATTTTCCGGGGCATTTCGAACCTCAAGCCTCGCGCGTGACGCTCGAGCGCAACTATCGCTCGACCGCGCCGATCCTCGCGGCGTCGAACGCCGTGATCGGCCTGGCCGCGGAGCGTTTCACGAAAGATCTGTGGACCGACAAAGCGTCGGCCCAACGGCCCCGGCTCGTATCGGTGGCGGGCGAACTGGAGCAGGCGAGGTATGTCGTCGAATCGGTGCTCGCGGCGCGCGAAGCGGGCATGAAGCTCAAGGCCCAGGCGGTGCTGTTTCGAGCGGCGCACCACAGCGCGGCGCTGGAGATCGAACTCGCGCGGCACAACATCCCGTTCGTCAAGTTCGGGGGGCTGCGCTTTCTCGACTCCACTCATGTGAAGGACGTGCTCGCCGTGCTGCGATGGGCGCAAAACCCGCGCGACCGCGTGGCCGGGTTTCGCGTCCTGCAACTGTTGCCCGGCGTAGGCCCCGCGACGGCCGGGCAGGTGCTCGATGCGGTGGCCAACGCCTGCGAGCTGCCTGCGGCGATCGGGGCATACGATCCGCCGGCGCGTGCACTGGCCGATTGGCCGGCGTTTGCCTCGCTGATGATGGAGGCGGGCGCCTCGCGCACGCCATGGCCGGCCGAATTCGAGCAAGTGCGGCGCTGGTACGAGCCGCATCTCGAGCGCAATCACGAAGACGCTCCTACGCGCCATGCGGATATCTTGCAGATGGAAAGCGTGGCCGCCACGTTTGCATCGCGGGAGCGCTTTTTAACCGAGCTGACCCTCGACCCGCCCGATGCGACCAGCGGCGAATCGGGCGTGCCGCTCGTCGACGAGGATTACCTGATTCTCTCGACGATCCATTCGGCGAAGGGGCAGGAATGGCGCAACGTGTTCGTGCTCAACGGCGTCGACGGGTGTATCCCATCGGACTTGGGCACAGGCAGTCAAGAGGAGATCGACGAGGAGCAACGCCTGCTTTACGTGGCCATGACGCGTGCAAAAGAGGATCTGCATATCGTCGTCCCGCAGCGCTTCTACGTGCACAACCAGAGCGGGCTTGGCGATCGGCACGTCTGGGCCTCGCGCACGCGGTTCATCCCCGCATCGCTGCTGCCGCTGTTCGACGTTCACGCGTGGCCCCGCGTGGAACCGCTCGCACCGCCGACGGCCTCGGGGTTCGCCGCGGCCGCGAAGGCGCGCATCGATATTGCGGCGCAGCTCAAGGCGATGTGGGATTAATGTCTCGCCGGTAGCGCGCCTCCGGTGCGATCACGCGGTCGCCCATACCCCAATGCCCGGACGCCGGCCGATGTTCGGCTAGAGGCATGGTCGGTTGCGCCGCGCGAGCCGGTCCGGTCAGCGGGGGCGGCGGGGTTCGATGCGGGGCTGCGCCGGCCTTTGGGGCGGCATGAAGAAGTTGCGCATCCAAGTCGCCATGCGCGCGAAGATGTCGTACGGCTCTTCGACGAAAATCTCGGGCTTGAGCAGTCGCAGATACTCCATGATCTGCTGCGCTTCCTGCTTTTGAAACGAGCCGTGCGCCAGGCCGAGCTTGAGCAGGCCGCGCAATTCCCCGAGTTTTTCGCGCGCCGTGCTGCCGACGCTCGTTTCGCAGGCGATTTTCGCCTCGTACACGCGCTGGCGCAGCGATTCAGCCAGCCGCCAGGCCGGCGTCTGCATCTTTTCCTCGAGCGATTGGATGTCCCGTGCCGTCGACTTGATCTGAGCGGCGAGCGGATCGATGAGCGCCGGGTCGCCGCCGGCTTCTTTGACGATAGCGCCCGCCCAATCGCGAGAGGCCTTCGCGAGTTCCTCCGGCGTCCACTCCGAGCGTACGGCGAAGCTAAAGCCGAACTCCTCGGCCTGACGCATCAGAATCGCCACCACGTCCGGAAATTCTTTTTCCAGCGTACGTTTGGCCCACGCGTACTGGCCACCCTGGAGCATGCGCTGCACGGCATGCTCGGTGAGGGGCATCATGTTGTCCAGCAACTTCGCGCGCAGGAAATCTTCGAATGACGGCGTCGCGAACTGCGGATCGAGCTTGAGCGACACCCGCACGAAGGCCTCGAAGTCCTTGTGCAGCGAAGAGATCGTCTCGTCTCGTAGAGAAAGGGTGATTTGACCCATGGCTTGTCCTGATCGCTCGCCCCGCCGACGGCTTCACGCCGCGGTGGTCGCTAGGGCAGTCCTGGCCGAGCCGGCTCGACGTCCAATCGGACGCGCCGGCGCGAAACGGCGCGCCTCGCGGTTTTCGCATGCGTTTTCGAGCCGCTACCGACGACAGGCGACGGCGCGCCCCTGCGCCGCGCGGCCAAAAAACGCGCTTCGACTGAATAACGGCGATCGCGCGCGGAACTTGAGGGGTTTGGAGGATCCCGTCGGACAAATAGCGAATTTAGTGAACGATCAGTCCTTGCCACAGAAAGAACACGGCAAGGCCGACAGCGATCGTCAAGAGCGGGCGGCGCGTCCACGCCGAGACGGCGCAGGCGGCAAGCGCGCCGACGAGTTGCGGATTGCGCCAGGTTAGCTCCGGCGCACCACCATGGGGCGTAACAGCCATCGGCACGATGATCGCCGTCAGCACGGTCACCGGTACGAAGCCGAGCGCCGTGCGCACGAGCGGCGCAAAGACGATGCGCTCGCCCAGCATGAACACCGTCGCGCGAATCATGAAGGTCACGGCGGCCATACCGAGAATCAGCAGAACGTAGCTCATGACGTCACCTCCGTGCCGCGCTCGGCCCGTGCGGGGGCGCTATCGGCCCGCCGAGGCCGAGGCCGATGCTGGCGGCTGGCGTCGGTGGAGGGCACGCGCCCATCCGTTCGCCGTCGCCCTCCGCGCCCGGCGTCGCCGTCGGCCGACCGGGGCCGGGATAGCGCGACGCCGACCGCCACGCCGGCGGCTACGGCCGCCAGCAGGCCAAGCTTATAGGGCAGGCCGGCGCACGCGAGTGCGACGACCCCGGCGGTGGCGGCCGACGCGATGTAGCGCAGCGACACGAGCTGCGGCACGACGATCGCGATGAACGTGGCGACCATCGCGAAATCGAGCCCGAGCGATTGCAGGCGCGGGAACGCCGCGCCGAACAGGAGTCCGGCAAGCGTCCAAATTTGCCAGTTCACGTACATCGACAAGCCCGAGCCAAGAAAATAGTGCGGCCCGATTTGGCCCGGGCCCGCATGTCGATAATGCGCGTAGGCGACCGCGAACACTTCGTCCGTGAGCAGCGCGCCGAGCGCAAGCCGCCACGCGGGGGACAGGCGCGCGACATACGGCGCCAGCGTCGCGCTGTACAGCACGTGGCGTATGTTCACGACTAGCGTCGTCGCCCATATCACGGCGAAGCTCGCGTGCGAGGCGATGAGCCCCAATGCGATGAACTGCGAGGAGCCGGCGAAGACGGCGAGCGACATGAGCTGGCCGTGCCACAGGTGCAGCGGACCGGCGGTGACGAGCGTGCCGAAGATGACGCCGAACGGCGCCGCGCCCACCATCATGGGGATCGTGTCGCGGGCGCCGTCGACGAATTCGTTGAGTGGGGTGCGCGGTTTCAAGGGAAAGTCCTCCTACTGCGCGCAGGATAGCGGCGGCGCGGTGTGCGGCGCTTGTACGTTCTTGCTTTGGGCGTCGCCTTTGGGCCGCGTACGCCGCGCCTATCCGGCGTTGCCCGCTTGCCAGCGGCCCGGAGGCACGCCGAACATGCGCCGGAAGTGCCGCGTGAAGTGGCTTTGATCGGTGAAGCCGCAGGCGGCGGCCACATCGGCGACCGGCGCGCCTTCGCGCAGCGGCGCGAGCGCGCGCTGCAGCCGCAGCTGGTTGCGCCACGCATGTGGCGGCATCCGCGTCGCCTGCGTGAACAGACGCGCGGCATGAAACGCGGATAGATCGACGCTGGCGGCAAGTTCGGTCAGGCTGAGCGGCTCGAGCAGATCGGCGGCGAGCCGTTCCTTCATGAGCGCGACGCGCGGCGGATCGCCCCCGGGCCGGTGCGCTTGGGCACGCCCCAAGGCATGGCGAACAAGCAGCGTCGACATGGCATCGATGAGCGCCATCTCAGCCGCGAGGCAATCGCCGTTCGGCAACACCTTGCCTTTGCCGTGCGCGGCCCCGAGCCCTTCCATGAGGCGATGCGCGCGCGCGACACGCTCGGCTAGATCGGGGTCGCGGATCACGTCGACGGGAAACCACGGCATCGGCTGAGGCGTCGATGCGATTTGGCCCGCCAACTGCGTAATGAAATCGATCGGTACGTAGAACACGCGGTAGCGCCAGCCGCCTTCCATGGCGCGCGATCCCGTGTGAATTTCCCCTGGGTTGATGACGGGCACCGTGCCGGCCTCGGCTACGTGCCGGGCGCCTTGGTAGGCGTAAGCTTCCGCTCCCGCCTCGATGACGGGCACCGTGTAGGCCTCGTGCCAGTGCGGTGAAAATTCGTGCTCGCGATACTCGGCCGTGAGCATGTCCGCGCCTGGCAGCAGCGGCGAGCGCCAATAGCGGGCGCAATCGCGGAAGCGGGGCTCGTCCATGGTCGGCATCCAACCGTGCGTGCGAAATGGCCGCCCGCGCGCCTCAGCGCACGGGGATCGCCGTGCCGGCCGGCAATGGGACGGCGCTGACGCTGTTCTTGGCGCTGCCCGAGACGACGCGGTCGCTATACGTCAGATAGACGAGCGCATTGCGCTTTTCGTCGACGATGCGCACGACGTGCAGCGTCTTGAAGATGAACGACATGCGCTCGGTGAAGACGTCCGCCTGGCGCTTCAAGGGGCCGGAGAATTTGATCGGGCCCACCTGGCGGCAGGCGATCGACGCTTCGGTCGGGTCCTCGGCGATGCCGAGCGTGCCCTTGATACCGCCGGTTCGGGCGCGCGAGACATAGCAGGTGACGCCGTCGACGGCCGGATCGTCATACGCCTCGACCACGACGCGGTCTGAGCCCGTCACGCGGAAGTTCGTATTGACGCTGCCGATTTCCTGAGCGCTTGCGGGCAGGGCCGCACAGGCGAAGGCAGTGGACGCGAGTGCGATGATCTGGAACGGTAAGGAGGCGAGGCGGCTCATGGCGAAATGACGATCCTGCGGCGACTGCCTGCGCGAGGCGGCTGACACGATGACGTGTAAAGCGACACGGTATCACAACGGTTAGCCGCGGATCGCCTGGGCCGCACGGCCGGCGGGCAGGCGCCGAATGCAGTGTGCGAATGGTCAGCGCCAAACGCAAAAGGGCCCGTCGACGATACGACGGGCCCTTTTACATGGAGCGGTTGGCTCCCCGACCTGGGCTCGAACCAGGGACCTACGGATTAACAGTCCGGCGCTCTACCGACTGAGCTATCGGGGAACAACAACAGCAGAGAAGCGAGATTTTATGTACCGGTTCTCGCCCTGTCAATACCCCGAGGCATCTTCGCGACGGCGATGGCCGAACGCGAGGCCGGAAAGGCGGCGCGCTGCGCCCGCAGGCCGGCGCGTAAGCGCGTTATCGCTCGAGGAACTGGAGCTTTTCCTGAATGTCCTTGAATTCGTCGGCTTCGGGCAGCGGCGATTTCGTTTTGGTGATGCTCGGCCAGATCTTCGCCAACTCGGCGTTCAGCGGCGTGAACTGTTGTTGATCGCCGGGCACGTCTTCCTCGGCGTAGATCGCGTTCACCGGGCACTCGGCCACGCACACGGCGCAGTCGATGCATTCATCGGGGTCGATCGCGAGGAAGTTGGGACCTTCGCGAAAGCAGTCCACCGGGCAGACGTCGACGCAGTCGGTATAGCGGCATTTGATGCAGCTTTCGGTCACAACGTGAGTCATTCAAGCTCCTGCAGGGGATATCGGGGAAAAATGCCGAAATAGCAAAACGTGTATTGTAACTGAACGTCCTGGCCCCGTTGCGTCCGGGGTCTTAGCGCCGTTTAGATCGATTCGTGATTAGTTTATGAAGGACCGAGGCCGCCGGCCCGGCGCGTGGGCTATCGCCGCCGCCGATGCGGTAACATGCGGCGATTCGTCGGAGTGCCGTGGCGCAAGGCGCGCCGCCCGTCACGTGTTTCGGTTGCCACCATGATCATCACTTCGCTGCTCGACACCGATCTTTACAAGTTCACGATGATGCAGGTCGTGCTGCATCAGTTTCCCGCGGCGAGCGTTGAATACCGCTTCCGCTGCCGCACGCCGAACGTGAATTTGGCGCCCTATGTCGACGAGATTCGCGACGAGGTGCGCCAGCTCTGCGAGCTGCGCTTCACCGACGACGAACTCGATTACCTGCGGCGCATGCGCTTCATCAAGAGCGATTTCGTCGATTTTCTGGCGCTGTTTCACTTGAACGAGAAGTACATCTCGATCGAGGAATCGGCGAAGCGCAACGGCGAAATCGAAATCTCGATCACGGGACCGTGGCTGCACACGATCCTTTTCGAAATCCCGGTGCTCGCGATCGTCAACGAGGTCTATTTCCGCAATACGCAGCGCGAGCCCGATTATGCGATCGGGCGCGAGCGTCTGGGCGAAAAGATCGCGCTGCTCGGAGCCCGTCCCGAATTCGCCGATTGCAAGATCGCCGATTACGGCACGCGGCGCCGTTTCTCGAAACGCTGGCACGAGGAGGTGGTGCTCACGCTGATGGGCGGCATCGGCGAGCAGCTCGCCGGCACGAGCAACGTCTACTACGCGAAGAAGCACGGCTTGACCCCGCTCGGCACGATGGCGCACGAGTACCTGCAGGCCTGTCAGGCGCTCGGCCCGCGGCTGCGCGATTCGCAGACGTACGGCTTCGAAGTTTGGGCGAAAGAGTATCGCGGCGATCTCGGCATCGCGCTGTCGGACGTCTACGGCATGAAGGCGTTCCTGCGCGACTTCGACATGTACTTCTGCAAGCTGTTCGACGGCGCGCGTCACGATTCGGGCGATCCTTTCGAGTGGGGCGAGCGATTGCTGCGCCACTACGAGGAGAATCGATGCGACCCGCGCACGAAGGTGCTCGTCTTTTCCGACGCGCTCGATATTCCGAAAGTGCTCCAACTCTACGAGCAGTTCCGCGGACGCTGCAAGCTTGCCTTCGGCGTGGGCACGAATCTGACGAACGACCTCGGCTACAGCCCGTTGCAGATCGTCATCAAGATGGTCCGCTGCAATGGACAGCCCGTCGCCAAGCTATCCGATTCGCCGGGCAAGAATATGTGCGACGACAAGGCATATCTCGCTTATCTGCGGCAAGTCTTCGGGATCGAAACGCCGGTGGACGACGGCCCCGACTGATCGAGCGGCCTGGCCGACCGGCCGGTGTATCCCAAAAAAGAACGTCCGTATAATCGGCCATTCGTTTGGTCTCGTGATGGGGAACGCAATGGATACATCGGCGGCGCGGCGCAACATTTTCGCGCGCATTCGCGCGGCCTCGGGCCGCTCGGCGCAGCCCGAAGCTTCGGAGCGAGAAGCGGTTGCCGATTACCTGCAACGGCATCCGGGCGGTCCACGTCCGGACATGCCCGCCGATCGCGAAGGGCTCACGGCGCGTTTCGTCGATGAAGCGCGTTTGATGGCGAGTACCGTCGAGATCGTCGAATCGCTCGACGAAGTCCCGGCTGCCGCCGCACGCTATCTCGCCCAATTCGGCATGGCGCCGCGCGCCGTGGCTTGGGCCACGCTCGAGTCGTTGCCTTGGGCCCAAGCCGGCGTGTCGGTCGAGTTTCGCAAGCCCGAGAACGGCGATCTCGTCGGCATCACGGGCTGCTTCTGCGCGACGGCCGAGACCGGTTCCCTCGTGCTGCTGTCGGGTCCGGATACCGAGGCCTCGATGGCGCTGCTACCGGAAACGCACATCGCCGTCGTGCCTGCTTCGCGCATCGTCGCGGGCCATGAGGAAGCGTTCGCGATCATGCGCGCCGAACGTGGCGAGCTGCCGCGCGCCGTCAACTTCGTGTCGGGCCCTTCGCGTACCGGCGATATCGAGCAAACGATCGTGCTCGGGGCACACGGCCCGTACCGTGTTCATGCGATCGTCGTGCGCGGCGGTTGATTCGCGGCGCGCGCGGCATGCGCGCGCCTTCGTCATTCAAGAGAGGAATACATGGTCCAACCACGGGCCGCCTGCTCGCGCAAGGCGGCGGCGGGGGCATTTGCATCGGTAACGCTGGCGTGGCCCGCCGGCGCGTGGGCGGCCGCGCTGCCGGACGGCGCGACGCTGGGGCCGCATTGGGCGCTGCCCTTCGCGGGCATCTTGCTGTCCATCGCGGTTATTCCGCTGGTCGCCCCCGCGTTCTGGCATCGGCATTTCGGCAAAGTGGCGGCGCTCTGGGCGATCGCTTTTCTCGCGCCGTTCGCCTACGCGTTCGGCGCCGCCGCCGCCGCGCTGGCGCTCGCGCATGCGTTCGTCGCGGAGTACATCCCGTTCATCGTCCTGCTCACCGCGCTCTATACGATTGCGGGCGGGATTTGCGTGCGCGGCAATCTGCACGGCTCGCCCTTGGTCAACACGGCGATGCTCGCGCTCGGCACGGCGCTCGCGAGCATCATGGGCACGACAGGCGCGGCCATGCTGCTGATCCGGCCGCTGCTGCGCGCGAACGACAACCGCCGGCACGTGGTGCACGTGTTCGTGTTCTTCATCTTCCTCGTTGCGAACGTGGGCGGCTCGCTGTCGCCGCTGGGCGATCCGCCGTTGTTTCTCGGCTTCTTGAACGGCGTGGGGTTCTTCTGGACGACGCGCCATCTCGCGCTGCCGATGCTGTTCGTTACCGCGATCCTGCTTACCGTGTTTTACGCGCTCGACGCCTACTTCTATAAGCGCCCCGGTGAAGAGCGCGCGCCGGGCCTCGATCCGTCGCCCGATTCGATCGGCATCGTCATCGAAGGCAAGCGCAATTTCGTTCTGCTCGCGCTCGCCATCGCGCTCGTGCTGATGAGCGGGCTCTGGAAGCCGGGCGTCGTGTTCGACGTGGCCGGCGCGCATCTCGCGCTGCAAGACGTCGTGCGCGATACGGCGCTTGCCGTGCTGACGCTCGTGTCGCTTGCGATCACACCGCGCACCGCGCGTACGGGCAACGCGTTCAATTGGGCGCCGATCGAGGAAGTGGCCAAGCTATTCGCCGCGATCTTCGTGTCGATCGCGCCCGTCGTGATGATGCTGAAAGCCGGCGAGCGCGGCGCGTTCGCGTCCGTGCTTCACGTCGTCACTGACACGCAGGGCAGGCCGATCGACGCGATGTATTTCTGGGCAACGGGTATCCTGTCGTCGTTTCTCGATAATGCGCCGACGTACCTCGTATTCTTCAATTTGATGGGCGGCGACGCTCGCGTGTTGATGGATACCGGCGCCTCGACGCTCGTGGCTATCTCGGCCGGCGCGGTGTTCATGGGGGCCAACAGCTACATCGGCAATGCGCCGAATTTCATGGTCAAGGCGATCGCCGAGTCTCGCGGCGTGCGCATGCCGAGCTTTTTTGGCTACCTCGGGTGGTCGGGCGCCGTGCTGATACCGGTGTTCCTGCTGACGTCGTGGCTGTTTTTTTAGTTCTGGAGATGTCATGCAGAAGATTCTCGTCGCACGTCCGATCTTTCCCGATGTCGTCGACCGTCTCAGGCAACACTTCGACGTCGATTGGAACGATGGGCCCGCGTTGCCGGCCGAAGAACTGGCGCGCAGGCTCGCCGATAAGGACGGTGCATTGACGGCCGGCGATCCGATCGGCGCATCGGTCTTCGCGGCCGCTCCGCGGCTGCGCGCGGTCGCCAACATGGCGGTCGGCTACAACAATTTCGATATCGACGCGTTCAACGCGGCCAATGTCATCGCGACGAACACGCCCGATGTCCTCAACGAAGCGACGGCCGATTTCGGCTGGGCGCTCATGATGGCGGCGGCGCGGCGCGTCACCGAGAGCGAGCATTGGCTGCGCGCCGGCAAGTGGGGCGCCTGGCGTTATGACGGCTTTTTGGGCGGCGATGTGTACGGTTCGACGCTCGGCATCATCGGCATGGGCCGGATCGGGCAAGCGCTCGCGCGGCGCGCGCTCGGGTTCTCGATGCGCGTCGTCTATCACAACCGTTCGCGCGTGGCCCCGGGGATCGAGAGCGAACTGGGTGCGCAGTATCTGTCGAAGGAAGACCTGTTGCGGCAGGCCGATCACGTCGTGCTTGTCGTGCCCTACAGCGCCCAAAGTCATCACACGATCGGCGCGGCCGAACTCGCGCTGATGAAGCCCACCGCCACGCTGACGAACATCGCGCGCGGCGGCATCGTCGACGATGCCGCGTTGGCCGACGCGCTGCACGAGCGCCGCATCGCGGCCGCGGGTCTCGACGTATTCGAGGGCGAGCCGAAGGTGCATCCTCGGCTGTTGTCGGCGCCGAGCGTGGTCCTGACGCCGCACATCGCGAGCGCGACCGAATCGACGCGCCGCGCCATGGCCAATCTCGCGGCCGACAATCTCATCGCCGCGCTCGGCTTGGGGCCGCGCGCCGGGCAACCGCCGAATCCGATCAACCCTGAAGTACTGGGACGGACGCGTTCATGACGACCATACTGATTGCGGCGCTCGCGCTGGCCGTGGTGATCTTGGCGATCGCGCTCGCGCTGGCGATCAGGGGCGGCGATCGCACGGCACTGGCCGAACTCGGCGAATGCATCGAGAGGGCTGGCGAAACGCAAGGGCGCGCCTACGAACGGCTCGAACGCGAGCTGCGGGGCGAAATCACCGAGACGTCGCGTCTTTCCCGCGTCGAACTCGGGGGCGGCTTCGCGCAGTTTCAGCAAACGCTTGCCGCGCAATTGACGAGCGTGGCCACCGTGCAGAACCAGCAGATCGACGGTTTCGCCATGCGTCTTGCTCAGCTGACCGAAACGAACGCGGTGCAGCTCGACGCGATGCGCGAGAGCTTGCAGCGCCACTCGCACGAATCGCGCGACGAACAGTCTGCCGCGCTCAAGCGTTTCGGCGACACGCTCGCCCAGCAGCTCGCGCAGCTCGTCGAGGCAAACGACCGCCGCTTCGCCGAGGTGCGCGCGACGCTCGAGGCGCGGCTCAAGGATATCGAAGCGAACAACGCGACCAAGCTGGAAGAGATGCGCCGCACTGTCGATGAAAAGCTGCACGCGACGCTTGAGCAGCGGCTCGGCGAATCGTTCAAGCTCGTGTCGGACCGGCTCGAGCAAGTGCATCGCGGGCTTGGCGAGATGCAGACGTTGGCCGCCGGCGTCGGCGACCTGAAAAAGGTGCTGACGAATGTCAAAACGCGCGGCACGTGGGGGGAGGTCCAGCTCGAGGCGTTGCTCGAGCAGATTCTCACGCCCGACCAATACGCGAAAAACGTCCCGACGGTGCCCAAGAGCGCGGAGCGCGTCGAGTTCGCGATCAAGCTGCCCGGTCGCTTGGAAAGCGCAAGCGGGCAGGGGGTGGCCACGCCCGTATGGCTGCCCATCGACGCCAAGTTCCCGCGCGAAGACTACGAGCGCTTGATCGATGCGCAGGAGCGTGCCGATCCCGCGGCGGTAGAGGAAGCGTCGCGCGCCCTCGAAGCGCGTGTGCGCGGCGAGGCTCGTACGATCTCTGAAAAATACGTGGCGCCGCCGCATACGACCGATTTCGCGCTACTGTTTCTGCCGACCGAGGGGCTATACGCCGAGGTGCTGCGGCGTCCGGGGCTGACCGATCAATTGCAGCGCGACTATCGCGTGACGATCGCGGGCCCCACGACGCTGACGGCGCTTTTGAACAGCCTGCAGATGGGGTTCCGGACGCTCGCTATCGAGAAGCGCTCGAGCGAAGTTTGGCAGGTGCTCGGCGCCGTCAAGACCGAGTTCGGCAAGTTCGGCGATGTGCTGGCGAAGACCAAGTCGCAGCTTGAAACGGTCACGAGGTCGATCGAAGCGGCGGAGCGGCGCACGCGCGTCATGAGCACGAGGCTGCGCGAGGTGGAGGCATTACCCGGCGACCAAACGGAAGGGTTGCTCGGCGACGCCTATGCAGGCTTGCAAGAGCCCGATGTTTGAGCGGTGCTAGCGCGCTGGCGGGCGATTCGGCGCGCGTCGCCCGCAGCGCGTTCAGCGGCGGCGGACCAGCGTGGGCCGCCGCGCGACGTATCAGGCACTGCCGGCGAGCCGTGTCAACGCGTCGTCGGTCACCCGGACGATGCGCCAATCAGGCATGACCGTCGCGCCCATTTTCGTATAAAAGTCGATTGCGCTTTGATTCCAGTCGAGCACCGACCATTCGAACCGCCCGCATTGGCGCTCGACGGCGATCGCGGCCACGCGGCGCAGCAGGGCGGTGCCCAGCCCGCTTCCTCGCAGCGCCGGCTGCACATAGAGATCTTCGAGGTAGAGGCCCCGTCGGCTCAGGAACGTCGAGAAGTTGTGGAAGAACAGCGCGTAGCCGACTACGCGCTCATCTCGTTCGGCGACGAGCGCTTCGACGGCGGGCCGTGCGCCGAACAGTGCGTCGTTCAGCGACGCCTCGGTGGCGACGAACAAATGTGTGAGCTTCTCGTATTCCGCCAGCTCATGCATGAGGCCGAGCATCGCGCTCACATCCTGAGGCGCCGCGGCGCGGATGATGTCGGCCGTCATGCTTCCTCCGGCACGTCGGAGAGGACGATCTCGATGCCGCCGAAACGCCCGGCCACCCAGTTGTAGGCATGGCAGGCGATCCAAAGCAAGACGAAACCGAGGATCGCGTTCAGCAGCAGTGCGCTGAAAATCGTGCTGAGTTCGACCGATCCGTGGCGGATGAACGCGACGAGGATACCGAGCAGGACGATCGGCATACTGAACGTCAGATAGACGAGGATGAGCGCCTTCGCGGTCTGTCCGGGCGCAATCGACAAGATTTGTTTTTTCATTGAAAGAAGCCTCGTTGAGAGACGATGTGCGGATGTTCTGGTGTGCTAACCCGGAAGCTCGGCAGCCGATCTTCGGATGCCGATCAAATGAGCCCGTCAAAGGGCATGATCTCGACGGCGTCGCCGGAAGCGACATCGGCTCGATCGTGATCGAGAACGATGAAACAATTCGCTTCGCTCATCGAACTGAGTACGCCCGATCCCTGCGAGCGCGTCGGCGCGACGCTCCAATGCCCGGCCGCATCGCGCGTGGCGACGCCGCGCAAGAATTCTGTGCGGCCCGGTCGCTTTTTGATCGATACGCGGCTCGCGGCCGCAAATTGTAGCGGGGCGCTCGCGGTTGCGCCCGACATCGTCATGAGCGCTTCGCGCACGAGCTGGTAAAACGTGACCATGACGGCGACGGGGTTGCCCGGCAAGCCGAAAAACAACGCGCTGGGCTGATTCGCGCCGCGTTCGCCGGGCCATAGGCGACCGAACGCGAGTGGGCGGCCCGGACGCATGGCGAGCTGCCAGAAGGCGACGTCGCCGAACGTCGAGGTCATGCGCGCCGTGAAATCGGCATCCCCTACAGACACGCCGCCCGAGGTCAGCACGGCATCGGCGCTGGCGGCAGCCGCGCGAAGGGCGGCTTCCAGCGCGTCGGGCTCGTCGCGCACGACGCCTAGATCCAGGGCGTCGATGTTCATCCGAGCGAGCATGGCATGGAGCGTGTATCGGTTACTGTCGTATACGCAGCCGGCGTCGAGCGGCTCGCCGACCGAACGCAGTTCGTCGCCGGTCGAAAAGAAGGCGACGCGCAGGCGCCGCCGCACGGCGACTTCCGCAATGCCGAGCGATGCCAGCAGGCCGAGGTCGGATGCGCGCACGACACGTCCCGCTTTCAGCGCGGCGCCCCCGCGTGCGATGTCCTCGCCCGCGCGCCTGCAATTGGCCCCCCGCTCTATTCGGTGGGCGTCGAAGGTGACGGCCGCATCGACGCGCGCGACTAGCTCTTGCGGCACGACGGTGTCGCAGCCGGCCGGCATGGGTGCGCCCGTCATGATTCTGACGCATTCGCCGGCGCGGCAGGTTTGGCCGTACGGATGGCCCGCTCGCGCTTGCCCGGCCACGGCGAGCGTGAGCGGCGCACCACCTTGCGGTAGGAGCGCCCCGTCGAATGCATACCCGTCCATTGCGGCGTTGTCATGCGCCGGCACATCGATAGGCGAGACGATATCCTCTGCCAGGATTCGGTCCAGCGCCGCGCGCAAGGCAACGCGCTCGACCGTCGCCACGCGCGATACCGCGCGCCCGATGATCGCGCGTGCGGTATCGACGGGAAGCGGATTGGAGGCGGACTGGCCGGACATGTCGTTGGAGATCGTCATCGAGGGTCGTGCGCGCCGCATGCCAGGCAGGTCGCGCGCTTCGAGTCTTGGCCGAATTATTGTTTGCGCTCGGGCTGGTCGCCGTACGCTCGCTCGAGCTCGGCAAGCTCATGCAAAGAGTTGGCATTGTAAAACGCGCGCTCGTCGCGGAAGGGCACTTCGACGTGCTTGTGGCGCGCGTACCACGTGCGAACCTTGCGTTCGCCGGCATCGAGATACGCGGCCAGATCGTCGGCGAGCGCCGTGCGTACGAGGGCGACCACAGGGTGCAGACTCGAGCGGCCCGCCGCGTCCACCGTTGCGGCGACGGCGATGTCGGCCTGAGCGGCGTCGAGCGCCGTGAGCAGTCGATCAGCCAAATCGGCCGGCAAGTTCGGGGTATCGCAGGGCGCACAGAGCGCGAGTTCGCTCGATGTTGCGCGCAGTCCCGCGAGCAGGCCGGCGAGCGGTCCGGGGAAATCGTCCGTCGCATCTCCGACGATGCATGCCTTGAAGGCCGCCCCCAACTGCAGGTAGTCGTCGCGATGGCGATTCGCGCTAATCAAGAGGGCGTCGACCTGCGGCGCTAAGCGCCTGGCGACATGAACCGCGAGCGGCGCGCCGGCGAGCGGCTGCAGCCCTTTGTCGAGCCCGCCCATGCGCGTGCCGCGGCCGCCGGCCAAGACGATGCCGGTAATGCGAGTGCGCGTGACCGAGTCCATTGCCGGGGGAGGCTAGCCGCCGATGTACGACATTTCGACGCGCGCGTGGCCGTTCGGCGCGGTGTCGGCTGCCGCGCTGCCTCGCAATTGCGAATAGCGGTCCGCGCGCGCGTGCCAGATGCGACCGATCGCCGTGGCGATTTCGTCGTCGGTCGCGCCGCCGCGCACGAGGCCGCGCAGATCGTGGCCCCCGGAGGCGAACAGGCAGAGGTAGAGCTTGCCCTCCGTCGAGAGCCGGGCCCGCGTGCAGGTGCCGCAGAAGGCGCGCGTGACGCTCGAAATCACGCCGATTTCACCGCCGCCGTCGGCGTAGCCCCAGCGTTGCGCGGTTTCGGCCGGCGTATGAGCCTCGAGCGGAACGAGCGGAAAGTGCTCGGCGATCCGGGCGACGACGTCGGCGGACGGCAACACTTCCGTCATGTTCCATCCGTTCGACGCACCGACATCCATGTATTCGATGAACCGCAGCACCGCGCCCGAGCCTTTGAAATGGCGGGCCATCGGGATGATCTCGCCGTCGTTCGTCCCGCGCTTGACCACCATGTTCACTTTGAGCGGCGCGAGCCCGACGGCGTGCGCGGCCTCGATGCCGTCGAGCACCGAGCCCGGCGCGAAGTCGGCATCGTTCATCCGCTTGAAAAGCGCGTCGTCGAGCGCATCCAGACTGACCGTGACGCGCGTCAAGCCGGCCGCCTTGAGGCTGCGCGCCTTGCGCGCGAGCAGTGAGCCGTTCGTGGTCAGCGTGAGGTCGAGCGGCCGCCCGTCGGGCGTGGACAACGCTGCAAGGCGCTCGATGAGTCGCTCGATGTCCTTGCGCAACAGCGGCTCGCCGCCCGTCAGGCGAATTTTGTCGACGCCGTGCGCGACGAATAGCCGCGCGAGCCGCTCGATTTCCTCGAACGTCAGCAATGCGCCGTGCGGCAAGAACGGGTAGTCCTTGTCGAAGACGGCGCGCGGCATGCAGTAGACGCAGCGGAAGTTGCAGCGATCGGTGACGGAGATGCGCAGGTCGCGCAGCGGCCTCGCAAGCGTATCGGTGAGCGTCCCGCGCGGAGCGAACGGCGCGCCGGCGACATCGGGAATCGCGCTGACGTCGGCCACGGGAATGATGCGTCGGGACATGATGAGGCAATAAACGAGCAGAAGCCCATTCTAACGGAATGACCGCTCAGCCGGACGACATGGCCCGCCTGACGCTGAGGATAACGGCGAAATGTCTGACGTGAATCAAAAATCGGGTCGCGAAACCCCAAAAAGATGCGGAGGCGGGCGCCGGCTCAAAAAAAAGCCCGCCTCGAAGGGCGGGCCGGCGGCACGGGAAGGGCGCCTTGGCGCCCTTCGGACCAACTTATGCGTCCTTGTGCGTTTCGATTTGCTGCATCGGCGTGGGGTCGACCGGCGGCAGCGCCTTGCGCTCGCGCGGCACGCGCACGGGGGCAGGCGCTTGCGCGGCCGCTTCGCGCGCAGCATGCAGCTTCTGCTCGTCGGTGTTGACCCAGACGAGGCCGGCCGATTCCAGCATCGGCTGCAGCTCGGAGACCGACAAACCGTTCGCTCGCGGCGCGCGCGTGGCGATGGTTTCGAACGCCTCCGGACGCTGTGCGACCTCCGTCACCGCGCTGGCCGCTTCGATCGGCGCGGGCACGGGAATCACGACGGGCGAGGCGGCCGCTGCCGCTTCTACCTGGGCGGCTTCCGCCGCGGGCACCGGTTCTGCCGGCAGAGTAGCCGGGGTGGCCGGAGCAGTCGGGGTGGCCGGAGCAGTCGGGGCAGTCTCGATGGCCGGTGCGACGGCCGATTCCGGTTCAGCGGAAATCGGCGCGGGCGCGGCCGGCACCGCGGCCTTGCGCTCGACCGGCGCGGCGAGGGGGCTCGACGAAGGGAGGGTGAGCGGTTCGGCGGCCTCGACAGCCGGCGTTTCGGCCAGCGGCGTCGCGACAACCTCTCGGGCAGGCACCGGCGTCACGGCCGCCGGTTCGCCCCGTGCTTCGGCCGGCAGTTCGGCTTCAGCCTGCTGCACACGCTCGTGCGCTGCGGCATGGTCGTGCGCTTGAACGGCTTCGACGACAGGCACAGCTTGCGGCGGCACCTCGGCCACGGCGCCTTCTGCTTCCGCCACGTCGGCGGCCAGGGTGGCGTTCGCGCCTTCTTCCTCGCGCTCGCGACGGCCGCCTCGACGACCGCGGCGGCGGCGGCGGCGCTCTTCGCCATCGCGTCCTGCTGCTTCCTGTTCGGGGGCGGGAACGCCTGCGGCGACCGCGTTTTCGACGTCCTGCGGCTCGACGCGCGCAGCCGCTTCCACGGCTACTTCAGGTTGCGGCTTGCGACGCTCGCCGCGCTCGGGACGTTCCGCGCGGTCTTGACGTTCACCGCGCTCGGCACGCTCGCCGCGCTCACCTCGCTCGACGCGTTCCGCACGCTCGCCGCGGTCGCGACGTTCCGGGCGGTCCTGACGTTCGCCGCGAGTTCCGGCTTCCACCGTCTCGGCACGCTCTTGACCGCGCTCGCTGCGTCCTTCGCGTCCTTCGCGCGGCTCGCGTGCGGGCCGCTGCGACGGCTGTTGAGCGCCGCGTCCGCCGACGACGGCCGCCTCCTGACGACCGGCGCCGTCGCGCGGCGCGCCGCCGCGGCGATTGCGATTGCGCTCGCCGCCGCGTTCTTGACGCTCACCGCGCTCGCCGCGTTCACCGCGGACGGGACGCGCAGGCTGGACCGGTTCGGGCGCGGGTGCCGGGGCGGTCGATTGGGCGCCGAACAGGCTCTTGATCCAACCGAAGAAACCGCCCGTGCGGGGGGCGGAGACGGCCGGAGCCGGCGCGCTTGCCACTTCCGGACGCACCGGCGCGCCGGGCGCGGGCCGCTCCGGCGTGATGCCCTTGACCGCCGCTTCCTGCTTCGGCTTCACCTCTTCGGTGCGCTTGCTGTAGGCCGTCTCCGATTCGAGTTCGCGAGCGGCTTCCTCGGCCATCTTCCACGAGGCGCGCGGCTCGTCCAAGCGCGCATCGTCATGACGCAGGCGCTCGAGCTTGTAGTGCGGCGTATCGAGGTGCTTGTTCGGGATGAGCACGACGCCCACCTTGAAGCGCGACTCGATCTTGTTGATTTCCTGACGCTTCTCGTTGAGCAGGAAGGCGGTGACTTCGACCGGCACCTGGCAGTGGATCGCCGCGGTGTTTTCCTTCATCGCCTCTTCTTGAATAATCCGCAGCACTTGCAGCGCGGACGATTCCGTATCGCGAATGTGGCCCGTGCCGTTACAGCGCGGGCAGGTCACATGGCTGCCTTCGGACAAAGCCGGGCGTAGACGCTGGCGCGACAGCTCCATCAGGCCGAAGCGCGAAATCTTGCCCATTTGCACGCGTGCGCGGTCGTGCTTGAGCGCGTCTTTCAGGCGCTGCTCGACTTCGCGCTGGCTCTTGGCCGATTCCATGTCGATGAAATCGATCACGATCAGGCCGCCGAGGTCGCGCAATCGCAATTGGCGCGCTACTTCGTCGGCCGCCTCGAGGTTCGTGCGCGTGGCGGTTTCCTCGATATCCGCACCTTTGGTGGCGCGCGCCGAGTTCACGTCGATCGCGACGAGCGCTTCCGTATGATCGATGACGATCGCGCCGCCCGAAGGCAGCGGCACCGTGCGCGAATACGCGGTTTCGATCTGGTGCTCGATCTGAAAGCGCGAGAACAGCGGCACGTCGTCGTGGTAGCGCTTCACCTTGCCGACGTTGTCGGGCATCACGATATCCATGAAGGCGCGGGCCTGGTCGTGGATTTCCGTGGTGTCGATGAGGATTTCGCCGATATCGGGCTGGAAGTAGTCGCGAATCGCTCGAATGACGAGGCTCGATTCGAGATAGATCAGCATCGGCTGGCCGGCCTGGCCGCTTTGCGACGCCGCTTCGATCGCGCGCCACAGCTGCATCAGGTAGTTCAGGTCCCACTGCAGCTCTTCGGCGCTGCGGCCGATGCCGGCCGTGCGCGCGATGATGCTCATGCCGTCGGGCAACTGCAGCTGCGCCATCGTCTCGCGCAATTCCTGCCGATCGTCGCCCTCGATGCGGCGCGATACGCCGCCCCCGCGCGGATTGTTCGGCATCAAGACCAGGTAGCGGCCGGCGAGCGAGATGAAGGTGGTGAGCGCCGCGCCCTTGTTGCCGCGCTCTTCCTTCTCCACCTGGACGATGAGTTCCTGGCCCTCGCGCAAGGCGTCTTGAATGCGCGCGGAGCGCATGTCGACGCCTTCCTTGAAATACTGGCGCGCGACTTCCTTGAAGGGCAGGAAGCCGTGACGATCTTCGCCGTAATTGACGAAGCACGCTTCGAGCGAGGGCTCGATGCGCGTCACGATCCCCTTGTAGATATTGCCTTTGCGCTGTTCGCGGCCGGCGGTTTCGATATCGATGTCGATGAGTTTTTGCCCATCGACGATGGCGACGCGCAATTCTTCCTGCTGCGTCGCATTGAACAGCATGCGTTTCATTGAACGGCTCCAGAGCGGCTTTGCGCGGCCCGGCATCCGGCGTCTCGGGTTGCAATGGGTTGCACCTCGCAACCCGGCTGCAAAACAGAACGCCAAACGACAGGCAGCGGCACGCCGCGCCTTATTGTGTTTTCACAAGCACGCTGGAGCGGGAAAAGTGGCGGGAGAATTGCCTTAAGAGGGCGCCGTCCGCAAGAAAGCACAAGGACGACTGCCGCAGGGCACATGCGAACACGGCTTCAAATAAACGGCGCGACACGCCCGAGCCCGGCCGACCGTCTGCCTGTGCCTTCATCCATTCCCACCGGTGCGCCAACTGGGCGCATGACCGGACGGGCGAAGGCTGCGGTCTGACGCGTGGGATTCGCTTATGCATCGCGATATCCCGCTCGAAGCTGTCTCGCCTGATTTTTTGACGTCGCCAAGTCCTGCATTTCCTCGCAGGACGCCATGGGCGCTCGCCGTATTTTCGCCACCGGTGCGCCTCGAATCGAAGTGAGGCGCGCCGGTCAAATTCTTTTTGACCAAAGTTCCGTTACCGTCGGAGCCGCTTCGACCGAACGCGCCTCTGGGCGCTGTCCCTGCCGGGCACGGCTTCCGTGCGTGCAACTTGTTGCATCTCGTTTTGGGGTGAGCAAC
>DATJJH010000051.1:0-25394 GCA_035492395.1 Trinickia sp.
TTTCTACGCAACAACGAAGGCCGCAACCCTAAGGTTCCCGACATCGACAAGATCGTCCCGTTGCCCCCGGCCAAACTGCCGCCATGGGACGGCTCCTTCCAATGGGAGAAAGAGCAGGCGGCTGCCGCTGCACCTGAAAAGCCTTCGGAAGAACTGGTCGACCGGCTGGCCAAGGCGAAGCATCTCGATCCGGCAACCGGCTTGCCGCTGCCCGGTTCGGCGAGCGCGGCGTCCGAAGTGACCGAGCCCTCGTCGAAAGAACCGCGGGCGGATATCGCTGGTCTTTCCCCCATCGGCACAGTTGCTTACAGTGGCGATGCTTGTCCGGAAGATGGACTCTGGTGCGCCAATCTGGGCGCAAAGCAGGCGATTGACGGAGCGCAGCGCCGATTTGCAAAAGGTGAAACACTGCCGCCTCTGATCATTCAGGCGCCGCGCCAGTCAAGATTGCTCGGTCGTTGGAGAGAAATGCGCGGGTCCAGCGAAAGGGTCGTATGGCAACTGATGGCCTATCTCGATCACGCCTGAAGTGAACTGCGCTGTGCCGAATGGCACTGATTCGACGCCGATCAAGACACACGTAGCGCACGTCAGCGGACCTCACTGCATGCTTGCGCGCGCCGAGCCCAGCATGTCGTGCACGCCAAACGTCATCAAGGCAAGAAAGGCCAACAGCGCCAGGTAATAGAAAGCGTAGGTGACTTTCACCGACGGCTCGATTCCGTAGTAGCGCAGATTCTCCGGGCTGGACGGGTCGTACTTCCATGCCCGTTGAAGTTGCGGCAGCGCCAAGACAGCCATCACGATCAAGATCGGACTGGGCCGCACGAAGAACAAGCCGACCAACACGGGCACGCCGGCGAACCATATCCGGGGCGAGAGAACCGCCGTGATGCGGCCCCCGTCGAACGGCGACAGGGGAATCATGTTGAACAGATTCAAAAAGAATCCGGCATAAGACAAAGCCAGCAGCAACGGGTTATCGAAGTGGCGTGCGAGAAAATAGCAGGCCAGCGCCGCCAACGTACCCGCGAAGGGCCCACCCAAGCCGACATAGGCTTCGGTTTCGGCATCATGCGGCATTTGCTTCATCTGAATCCACGCGCCGACGAACGGGATGAACGTGGGCGCGCCGACATCGAGGCCCCGTTTGCGCGCTGCGATGTAGTGCCCGGCCTCGTGAACGAACAGCAAGATGACGAAGCCCGCGGCGAACCGCCACCCGTAGAACATGGCGTAGACCGCGATCGATAGCAGCATCGTGCCCGTCGTGGTGAGTATCTTGCCAAGCTTGAGGCCCTTGACCAGCAGGAACAGGAGCTTAACCATGGGGCGACGGGGGCTGCGACGAGTCGCTCGGCGCAGAGTGAGCCTGCGGCGATGCGTGCGGCGGCGACTGCGGTTGAGAATGGGTATCGGCTGCCTCGGGCGAGGACGTTTGACCGTGATCGGAGCCGGGCGCCTCGCTGTTCGGATCGTTGAACACCGAAGGCGGCACGAAATCGACACGCGGGGCCGATGAGCGGGCCGTCTTCGGCTTGCGTTTGAAGAGGGCCTTTATTTTCGTGCTGAACGCGAGCAGTGCAATGAGGCCGATCTTGAAGAACTTCGCCGCGAATGCCGCGATGACCGCCAACAGGCCCAGCTTCTTGACGGCCACGCCGGCGATCAGAGCGGCAAGCCCATACTCGGCGATATGGTCGGTCGATGCGTTGAAATCGGCGTAGCGCTTGCCGTCGAGATAGCTGATGTCGGCCAGCAGCGCATTCGCCGTCGGTTTGTTGAGCGCAAGCGAGGCGAGCGAGCTGGCCATGGTCAGCGACAGATAGCCGTTGCGTCCCAATGCGATCGTCCGATAGTTGACGTCGTCTTGGGGAGCTGCGCCCTGGCCTTTGGCGCGCACGACGGCGGACCATATGAGGCGATGCGTATTCGCATCATATGCGGGCGCTTCGGCCCAACCCGTCACTTCGAGTTCGGGCAAGCCCTTCTCCTTGCGCGACGCGTTCGATTGTTCGGTGCCGTCGCGCAGGTTCTTCAGTATCTCGTCAGGCTTCCAATTGCGCGCGTCGTCGTCGCGGACATAGCCGGACTTCACGAAAGTCAGCACGGCGATCCACTGCTCGCCATTGGTCTGCGGCACGATCAACCCGACGAGCGACTTTTCGTCGACCGAATTGCCTAGCGCGCGCAGGTAGCGAATGGCCGCGGGCGCCGGCACGAAGCCCGCGCTGGCGGGCAGTGCGAAACTCGCCTGGTCCAGAACCTCGATTTTGTGGGGACCTGCGACGAGGGCGGCGTTCGCTTCCTGAACGGCCGCTTTCAATTCATCTTTCGTCGCTTGCGTTTGCGCGAAGGACACCCCGGTGATCGCGGCTAGAAACAGCGCGACCGCGTATTTGATAAGCGCTCTCATGTTCGTTATCTGTTTTATATTGCACGGCTTTGTGTCGAGTTCGCGATTCGGAACTCCCCCTGGGCTAACGGCGCGTCATTTTATTCTTTAGGCTGCTCCCATGGCGAGGCAATCCGAACGAGCAGGGGAGCAGCGCGCTGCCGCGCGCTTTCGCCTTCCCGTCCGGCCGCTCCGTCTCACAGATAAAACATCCGATCCTCATCCGACTTGGCCGCATGCGGCTCGACTTCCCCACGATCTTCGTAGAATTTGAGCACGGCCTCGAGCACGTGATCCGGATCGTCGATCACCTGCATGAGGTTGATGTCTTCCGGATTGATGAGCCCCATCGGCACGAGCGCGGTCTCGAACCAGTGCAGCAGCCCTTTCCAGAATTCGCTGCCCACGAGGATGATCGGCACGTGCCGCGACTTCTTGGTTTGGATCAGCGTCAGCACTTCGGCCAATTCGTCCAGCGTGCCGAAGCCGCCCGGCATCACGATGACCGCGTCGGAATTTTTGACGAACGTAACCTTGCGCGTGAAGAAGTGGCGGAAACGCAGCGAGATGTCTTGCCACTGATTGCCCGACTGCTCGTGCGGCAGCTCGATGTTCAGCCCCACCGAGGGCGCCTTGCCGGCATGGGCGCCCTTGTTGGCGGCCTCCATGATGCCGGGGCCGCCGCCGGAAATGACGGCGAAGCCTGCATCGGAGACCTTGCGCGCGATTTGCGTCGCGAGCTTGTAGTAGGGCGAGTTCGGTTTGAGGCGTGCCGAACCGTAGATGCTGACGGCCGGGCGAATCTCCGAAAGGTACTCGGTCGCCTCGATGAACTCTGCCATAATCGTAAACATCTGCCACGACGCGCGGGCCTTCTTGGCCGTTGCGCGTTCTTGATCTGCGAGCGATCGCAGACTCGGAATCACTTTTCTCTTGTTCATAATGCCTGCAGAACGGAACCTGAAAGGTAAGACCCTCGTATTGGTCGACGGATCAAGCTATCTGTATCGGGCCTACCATGCGATGCCTGATTTGCGCGGCCCGGACGGCGAACCGACGGGCGCGATTTACGGCTTCATCAACATGTTGCGACGCATGCGCAAGGATGTCACGGCAGAGTATAGCGCGTGCGTCTTCGACGCAAAGGGCAAGACGTTCCGTGACGATTGGTACCCCGACTACAAGGCCCATCGTCCGTCCATGCCCGAGGATCTCGCCAAGCAGATCGAGCCGATCCATTTCGCCGTGCGCGCGCTAGGCTGGCCGCTCCTGATGGTCGACGGCGTCGAGGCCGACGACGTCATCGGCACGCTCGCCGCCCAGGCCGAACGCGAAGGCATGCAGGTGGTCGTGTCCACGGGCGACAAGGATCTGGCCCAGCTCGTGAGCGATCACGTCAAGCTCGTCAACACGATGACGAACGAAACGCTCGACCGGGACGGCGTGATCGCCAAGTTCGGCGTGCCGCCCGAGCGCATCGTCGATTATCTTTCGCTGATCGGCGATACGGTCGACAACGTGCCCGGCGTCGAGAAATGCGGTCCGAAAACCGCCGTCAAGTGGCTCGCGCAATACGAAACGCTCGACGGCATCGTTGGCCATGCGGACGAGATCAAGGGCGTAGTCGGCGAGAACCTGCGCCGCGCGCTCGATTTTCTGCCCATGGCACGAAAGCTCGTGACGGTGGAGCGGGCATGCGATTTGACCGAACACGTCGCGTCGATCGACGAGACGCTGCCTGCGCGCGACGAGTCGCCGCTGGAGCTGCGCGATTTATTCATGCGACACGGCTTCAAGACTTGGCTGCGCGAAGTCGAAGCGTTGATCGAAGGCGCGCAGGACGCCCAAGCCGCGGCGGGTCAAGCCGAGCCGACAGGCGTGCTGGCTGCCGAGCCCGCGCCGCTGATCGCCCCCGAGCGCTGCTACGAGACCGTGCAGAGCTGGGAACATTTCGATACCTGGCTCGCGAAGATCGACAGTGCGCCGTTGACTTCCTTCGACACGGAAACCACTTCGCTCGACCCGATGGTGGCGCAGATCGTCGGCATCTCGCTGTCGGTCGGCGTCGGTTGCGCGGCTTATATTCCGCTTGCTCACCGTGGGCCCGACGCGCCCGTGCAGCTTCCGCGCGACGAAGTGCTGGCCAAGCTCAAGCCCTGGCTCGAAAGCAAGGATAAGAAAAAGCTGGGCCAACACCTAAAGTACGACGAGCAGGTGCTTGCCAATCACGGAATCGAGTTGAACGGGGTCGAGCACGACACCCTGCTCGAATCGTACGTGCTCGAATCGCATCGCACGCACGACATGGATAGCCTTGCGTCGCGTCATCTCGGCGTCAAGACGATCAAGTACGAAGAGGTCGCGGGCAAGGGGGCGCAGCAGATCGGTTTCGATGAAGTGCCGCTCGCGCAGGCGGCCGAGTATGCGGCCGAGGACGCCGATGTCACGCTGCAATTGCACGAGACGCTCTTTCCCCAGGTCGAACGCGAGCCGGGCTTGCTGCACGTCTATCGCGACATCGAACTGCCGACGGCGCGCGTGCTGCGCAAGATGGAACGCAACGGCGTGCTGATCGACAGCGAAAAGCTGCGTCGACAGAGCAGCGAGATCGCCACTCGGCTCATCGAACTCGAAACGCAAGCCTACGCGCTGGCGGGCGGCGAGTTCAATCTCGGTTCGCCCAAGCAGATCGGGCAGATTTTCTTCGAGCGGCTGCAGTTGCCCGTCGTCAAGAAAACGCCGAGCGGCGCACCGTCGACCGATGAAGAAGTGCTCCAAAAGCTGGCCGAGGACTACCCGCTGCCGAAGTTGCTGCTCGAGCATCGCGGGTTGTCGAAGCTGAAGTCGACTTATACCGACAAACTTCCGCGCATGGTCAATGCGAAGACCGGGCGCGTGCATACGAACTATGCGCAGGCCGTCGCGGTCACGGGCCGTCTTGCCTCGAACGATCCGAACCTGCAAAACATTCCCGTTCGAACGGCCGAAGGCCGTCGCATCCGCGAGGCGTTCATCGCGCCCGAAGGCAGCAAGATCATATCGGCCGACTACTCGCAGATCGAATTGCGGATCATGGCGCACATCTCCGGCGACGAATCGCTGCTGCGCGCGTTCGCGCAAGGCGAGGACATTCACCGGGCCACCGCCGCCGAGGTGTTCGGCGTCACGCCGCTCGAGGTGTCGAACGATCAGCGGCGCATCGCCAAGGTCATCAATTTCGGCTTGATCTATGGCATGAGCTCGTTCGGGCTCGCATCGAATCTCGGCATTACGCGCGATGCGGCCAAGCTCTACATCGACAGGTACTTCGCACGCTACCCGGGCGTGGCCCGCTACATGGACGACACGCGCTCGAGCGCGAAGGTCAAAGGCCACGTGGAAACGGTCTTCGGCCGCCGGCTATGGTTGCCGGAGATCAACGGCGGCAACGGCCCGCGCCGGCAAGCGGCCGAGCGGGCCGCCATCAACGCGCCGATGCAAGGCACGGCGGCCGATCTCATCAAGATGTCGATGATCGCGGTTCAGGCCTGGCTCGAACGTGAAAACGCCAAGAGCCTCATGATCATGCAGGTGCATGACGAACTCGTGCTCGAAGTGCCCGACGACGAACTGGCGGTCGTTCGCGAAAAGCTGCCGCAATTGATGTGCGGCGTGGCGGCGCTGAAAGTGCCGCTCGTCGCGGAAGTCGGCGTGGGCGCCAATTGGGAAGAGGCGCATTGATGCGCCGTTCCCGCGCGCATGGGTTCGCCCGCATGGCTTCGATAAGTGCTGAGGGGTTGTCGCGAGCGCGCCTCCGCGCCGACAATGGCTGAACTCGCGCGCTAGCCGAGACAAGCGCGTGCGCCGCACCGCTAGCGCGACCGAACCGAATCATCAACGGCATAGGGAGTATCGGCATGCATCGTTTCATTGTCGTGGGAGGAGGGGCTGGGGGGCTCGAATTGGCGACCCGCCTCGGCGATCGCTATGTCGCGCGCAAAGGCGGCGGCGAGCCGCGTGCGCTCGTCACGCTCGTCGACCGCTATCCGACGCATATCTGGAAACCGTTGCTGCACGAAGTGGCGGCAGGCAGTCTCGATCCGTTCACGCAGGAACTCGAATACGCGGCGCAGGCGCGTTGGCACGGCTTCGAGTTTCAGCAGGGCGACTTGGAAGGCATCGATCGCGCGGCCAAGCGCATCACGATCGCACCCGTCATCGATTCGGACGGCGCGGAGCTGCTGCCGCAGCGCGAGCTCGAATACGACACCCTAGTTATCGCGATCGGCAGTACGACGCACTTTTTCGGGGTGAACGGGGCGGCCGAGCATTCGATCGCGCTCGATACCGTGGCGCAGGCCGACCGGTTCAGAAAGCGTCTCATCGCGGCGTGCATGCGGGCCGAGCATCAGCCGCACGAGGCGGTGGAGTCGGGCATGGACGCGTCCGCCGATGCCGAGCCGCGTATCCAGGTGGCGATCGTCGGCGGCGGCGCGACGGGCGTCGAGCTTTCCGCCGAATTGCGCAATACCGCGCAGGTGCTCTCGGTCTACGGCCTGCACAAACTCGACCCGAAGCACGACATCGGCATCGTGTTGATCGAGGCCGGGCCGCGTATCCTGCCGGCGCTTCAGGAGCGCGTATCGAGCGCGACGGCCGAACTGCTGCGCAAGCTCGGCGTGAAGCTGATGATCGGCGAAACGGTGGCCGAGGTCGCACCCGGCGCCGTGCGCACGGCGAGCGGCAAGACCGTGCGCGCCGATCTGACCGTGTGGGCAGCCGGCATCAAGGCGCCGCCCGTGCTGGCCCGGCTTGGCGGGCTGACCGTCAACCGTTTGGGCCAGCTTTGCGTGCGCCGCACGTTGCAAACGGAACTCGACGACGATGTCTTCGCGCTCGGCGATTGCGCGGCTTGCCCTTGGCCGGGGCAGGAGCGCAACGTTCCGCCGCGCGCGCAAGCCGCGCATCAGCAAGCGAGTTTTCTGATGAGGGCGATGTCGAACCGGCTAGCCGGCAAGCCGTTGCCCGAATTCACGTACCGCGATTTCGGCTCGCTCGTATCGCTCGGGCACTTCAGCGCCGTGGGCAACCTGATGGGCGGCGTCATCGGCGGAAGCATGCTCGTCGAGGGGCTGTTCGCCCGCTTCATGTACATGTCGCTGTATCGGCTCCATATTGCGGCGCTGCACGGGTATCCGCGGATGATGCTCGACACGGTCGCGCATTGGCTGCGACGTACGACGTTGCCTCGCGTGAAGCTGCACTAGCTGCGAGGGTGGGTGCGGAACCGTGCGCGTGGCGGTAAGCGCCCTTCCTTTGGTCTGATTTTAAGCGCTATGGGGCATTCGGCAGGGCCAGACGGAATAGGCTTGCCGCTTTCCATCACGCATCAGGCGCTGGCCTGATTGACCGGTCCCATGAGCCATCCCCCTCTCGCCACTCACATGGTGTCGTTTCCCGACGGCAAAACGGGCAATAACGCGCTCGGCTACTGTCAAAGTACGTCGCGCAACCCCGATGTTTCGACGACGCTCGTTCCGGTCGGCCAAAGCTGGTCTCGATGGGCGTTGAAAGGAACGAAGGTGGTCGTGAAATGGCTGAAGCTGCCCGGTCAGCCAGAGTTTCTTCACGTCCTCGACGGCGAGACGTCGACGACGAGCCGTTTGCCGCGCCGCTTGCTTCAGCGGTCCGCTTCGGATGTCGTCACCATTCGAGTGTTGCTGTCCGTTCACCACCAATCGGGCATTTTGCTCGAGTACGGCGCGGCGTCGGCGTTCGCCGGCAACACGATTACCGTTACGCCATTGGGGCGATGGCTTCTGGATCTACCGATGGGACAGGGGGTCGAGATACGCAACCTCAGCGCGCCGGCCAATCGAATCAAGAACGGCGAGTTCACTACACAGGCGCAGGTAAACCGAAGCTCCACGGCCGGCGTGCGTTTTCAGAAGGACACGCCGGGCGGCTAATAGGCGAACAGCCAAGGGCAAACGCCGGCCGGCCGCCCCGATATCGCGAGGCGGCCATATCGCCTATCGCATCGGAGCGGGCCCTGGCGTTACGGGTTGGGCCCGGTGGCGACAGGTCGAGCCGGGTCCGCGCACCACTCGCTCCAAGAGCCGGCATAGAGCGCGGCCCCATGCAATCCGGCGACTTCCATTGCGAGCGCGTTATGACAGGCCGTGACGCCGGAGCCGCACTGCAGCACCACGTGCTCGGGCGCCTTTTGCCCGATCACGGCGCCGAATTCGTCCCGTAGCGTGTGGGCCGATTTGAAGCGGCCGTCGGCCGTGAGGTTGTCCTTGAAGAAGCGGTTGAGCGCCCCCGGAATATGGCCTGCCACGGGGTCGATCGTTTCGTTTTCGCCGCGGTAGCGATCCGCGGAACGCGCATCGACCACGACTTGCTCGCCCGTCTTCAGGTTGTCGAGCAGATGTTGGGCATCGACGGTGACAGCGAGCGGGGCGCCCGCCTTGAAGTCGCCGCGCGCGGCGGCGGGCGGGGCGGCCGTCTCGAGCGTTTGCCCGGCAGCCTGCCATGCCTGCAGCCCGCCGTCGAGCACGGCCACGGAATCATGGCCCAGCCAGCGCAGCAGCCACCAGAGCCGAGCGGCGTAGGCGCCGCCCTGTGCGTCGTAGGCGACGACTTGCTGATGCTGCTTCAAGCCGTGCTTGACGAGGGTGTCCGCCAGCGCATCGCGCGCGGGCAGCGGGTGACGGCCGTTTTTGCCCGTCTTCGCACCGGATAGGTCGCGGTCCAGATGCAGGTAGTGGGCGCCCGGTATATGGCCTGCCGCGTAGGCTTGTTCTCCCGCGCTTGGATTGGCGAGATCGAAGCCGCAGTCGAAGACGAGTACGCTGCCGGGGGCGCTCGACAAGCGCTCGGCCAGATTGTCGGCTGAAATCAGCGTGGTGTAGTGCGTGTGCGGCATGATGGGCTCCTCGTTGGCGAGCACGCTCGCGCGTGGACAGCGAATGATTATTTGCAGTCTAAACAAAAAGACGGGCAAGAGGCGTGTTCGCCGTCTTGCCCGCCTTCCGATTGGCGGCCCGCAGGCCGCTGCCGGTGAACGCCGTCAAATTTCGCCGAGTTCGCGCCGCAGGAACTCGTGAAAATGCTGCATGCCATCTTCCATCGGGCTCTGATACGGCCCGACCTGCGATTCGCCGCGCTGGAGGAGCGCCAAGCGGCCCGCGTCCATGCGCTCGGCGATTTCGTCGTCCTCGCGAGCCGTCTCCATATAGGCCGCGCGCTCGGCTTCGACGAATTCACGTTCGAACAGGGCGAATTCCTCAGGGTAGTAGAACTCGACGATGTTCGTGGTTTTGCGCGGCCCGCGCGGAATCAGCCACGAGACGACGAGCACGTGCGGATACCACTCGATCATGAGCCCCGGGTAGTACACCATCCAGATCGCGCCATACTCGGGCGGCGCGCCGTCGCGCACGCGCAGCACCTGGTCATGCCATTTGCGGTAGGTGGGGCTGCCCGCCTTGGCGAGGCCGTTATGAACGCCGACCGTCTGCACGCTGTACCATTCGCCGAATTCCCAGGTGAGATCGTCGCAATTGACGAAGCTGCCGAGGCCCGGATGGAACGGGACGACGTGGTAATCCTCGAGGTAGACCTCGATGAATGTCTTCCAGTTGTAGTTGCACTCGTGCACTTCGACGTGATCGAACATGTAGTCCGTGAAATCGAAGTGATGCTGGGTGCCGAGCTTCGCGAGATCCTTCGCCACGTCGCGGCCCTGCGCTTCGAACAGCAAGCCGTGCCAGTTACGCAACGGCGTGGCGCCCAGGTTCAGGCACGGATTGTCGGCAAAGTGCGGCGCGCCGAGCAATTCGCCGTCGAGGTTGTAGGTCCAGCGATGCAGCGGGCAGACGATATTTTGGGCTTGGCCGCGCCCATTGAGCATGATCGCCTGGCGGTGACGGCAGACGTTCGACAGCAGCTCCACCTGCGAACGTGGGTTGCGCACGAGCACGCGCCCTTCGTTTTCGCTCGGCAGTGCGAAATAATTCCCCACTTCGGGCACCATCAATTCATGCCCGACGTAGCGAGGACCCTGCTTGAAAAGAGTTTCGACTTCTCGCGCCAGAAGCGCTTCGTCGAAGTAAGCCGTGACCGGCAGCTGGCTCGAAATGGCCTTGAGCTGCAAAGCAGTGCTCAGATTGGACATTCCCACTCCCGAGAAAACGTGAAAGCAGCGAACAACCCAACCATCGAAGATTCGATTTAGGGAACCGGCGATTATACCCGCTAGACCCGCCTTAGGCCAACTAAGTCCATGATTTGGGGCAAAAAAGCCGGAGCAAAGAGCAATCCCTTGCGGGGTGGCGACGAGGCGAGTGTTGTTTTTTTGCCGTCCGTCGCGATACCCGTGGCGGGGGGCGGATGGGTCGGGTTAGGCGCTTTTGCCGTAGAATGTTCGACTTGTTTTTGAAAACACCCCTATCCGATGGCGAAGACAGCACCTGAAGGCGTGGCTGCGCCTGCTCCTGGCGGCGAACCGGAGGTCGCGGCGCTGCCTCAGAACTATGAAGCAGCGGTGGCCGAGTTGGAAGAGCTGGTTTCCCGCATGGAAAGCGGCGCCCTGAGCCTCGAGGAGTCCCTGGCCGCCTATCGGCGCGGTGCGGCCCTCGTGGCGTATTGCCAGCAGCAGCTGGAGAAGGTGGAGCAGCAGGTGCGCGTTCTCGATGGCGAGACGCTCAAGCCGCTGCCCGTCGGCACGACACCCGCGGACAGCGGAGACGATCTATGATTTTTGACGAATGGATGCGTGCGGTGCTCGTGCGCGTCGAAAAAGCACTCGAACGTTACTTGCCCGAAGCGTCCACGGAGCCCGCTCGGCTGCATGAGGCCATGCGCTATGCGGTGCTCGGCGGCGGCAAGCGCGTACGGCCGCTGCTCGTGCATGCCGCGGGCGAGCTGACCGGCGCGCGCCCCGAGGCGCTCGAGGCGGCGTCGGCCGCGCTCGAAATGATCCATGTGTACTCGCTCGTGCACGATGACATGCCATGCATGGACGACGACGCTTTGCGTCGCGGCAAGCCCACGGTGCACGTTCAGTACGACGAAGCCACCGCGCTGCTCGTGGGCGACGCTCTCCAGTCGCAGGCATTCGTCGTGCTGACCGATGAGGCTGCGCTCGACACGCGGGCCCAGGCCTCGCTGGTACGCGAGCTGGCGTTCGCGAGCGGCTCGCTCGGGATGGCCGGCGGGCAGGCCATCGATCTGGCAAGCGTGGGGCTCACGCTCACACGGTCGCAACTCGAAACGATGCATCGCATGAAGACGGGGGCCTTGCTGCGCGCGTCGGTCCGGATGGGGGCGCTGGCGGGCGCCGCCCCCGATGCGCAGGCGCTGAAGGCGCTAGACGCCTATGCGGCCGCCGTGGGCCTGGCTTTTCAGGTGGTCGACGACATCTTGGACGTCACGACCGATTCCGCCACGCTCGGCAAGACGGCGGGCAAGGATGCGAAGGACGGCAAACCGACCTACGTATCGATTATCGGGCTCGATGCCTCGCGTGCACTGGCGGCGCAACTGCGCCGCGACGCACACGAAGCGCTCGCGCCCTTCGGCGAGCAATCGCGGCGTTTGGCCGAGCTTGCCGACCTGGTGGTAAACCGGGTGAGTTGAACGCGAAGCCCGCCACCGCGCGCCGTAGGCCTCGAGAAGCGCGAGAAAAAAGCGGGCGCGTAACTTTTCCTACAATGGAACGACGATGTACGACTTGTTGAAAACCATCGACGACCCGGCGGAATTGCGCCGCCTCGACCGCCGTCAATTGAAGCCGCTTGCCGACGAGCTGCGCGCATTCGTGCTGGACAGCGTATCGCAAACGGGCGGGCATTTGTCGTCGAATCTCGGCACGGTCGAGCTGACGATCGCCTTGCATTACGTATTCGATACGCCGCACGATCGTATCGTTTGGGACGTCGGTCACCAAACCTATCCTCATAAGATTCTGACGGGCCGTCGCGATCGGATGCATACGCTGCGCCAACGCGGCGGCATCTCGGGCTTTCCCCGTCGCCCCGAGTCGCAGTACGACACGTTCGGCACGGCGCATTCGAGCACCTCGATCTCGGCCGCGCTCGGCATGGCGATCGCGAGCAAGCTCGAAGGCATCGACCGCTTCTCCATCGCCGTGATCGGCGACGGCGCGATGACGGCCGGCATGGCTTTCGAAGCGATGAACAATGCGGGCGTCTGCGACGATGTGCCGCTGCTCGTGATTCTCAACGATAACGACATGTCGATCTCGCCGCCTGTCGGCGCGCTCAATCGGCATTTGGCTCGCTTGATGTCGGGGCGTTTCTATGCGGCGGCTCGCGCCGGCGTCGAGCGCGTGCTGCGCGTCGCGCCGCCGATGCTCGAACTCGCCCGCAAGCTGGAAGAGCATGCGAAGGGCATGGTCGTGCCGGCCACGCTGTTCGAGGAATTCGGTTTCAACTACATCGGCCCGATCGACGGTCACGATCTCGATTCGCTGATCCCGACGCTGCAAAACATCCGCGAACTGCGCGGCCCGCAGTTCCTGCACGTGGTCACGAAGAAGGGGCAGGGCTACAAGCTCGCCGAAGCCGATCCCGTGCTGTACCACGGGCCGGGCAAGTTCAACCCGGCCGAAGGCATCAAGCCGCCGGCGTCGCCCGCGAGGAAGACTTACACGCAGGTGTTCGGCGAATGGCTTTGCGACGCCGCCGAACTCGATTCGCGCGTCGTCGGCATCACGCCCGCCATGCGCGAAGGCTCGGGCATGGTGGAGTTCGAGAAGCGCTTCCCCGATCGCTATTTCGACGTGGGCATCGCCGAGCAGCACGCAGTGACGTTCGCGGGCGGCGTGGCGACCGAAGGCATGAAGCCGGTCGTGGCCATCTATTCGACGTTCTTGCAGCGCGCTTACGATCAGTTGATTCACGACGTGGCGTTGCAGAACCTGCCCGTGGTGTTCGCCATCGATCGCGCGGGCCTGGTCGGCGCGGACGGCGCGACGCATGCGGGCGCGTACGACATGGCGTTCCTGCGTTGCATCCCGAATATGACGGTGATGGCGCCCGCCGATGAAAACGAGTGCCGTCAAATGCTGTACACGGCGCTGCAGCAGCCGAATCCGACGGCCGTGCGGTATCCGCGCGGTGCAGGCACGGGTGTGGCCACCGTCAAGCAGATGACGGCGCTGCCCGTTGGCCGCGGCGAGATTCGCCGCCAGTCGACGGCGCCCAAGGGCAGCCGCATCGCGATCCTGGCGTTCGGCACGATGGTCGCGCCGGCGCTGGCCGCTGCCGAGGCGCTCGACGCGACGGTGGCCAATATGCGGTTCGTCAAGCCGATCGACGCCGAACTCGTGCGTGAGCTTGCGCAAACCCACGATGCGATCGTCACGATCGAAGAAGGCTGCATCATGGGCGGCGCCGGGTCGGCGTGCGTGGAATCCCTCCTTGCCGATGGGGTTGTTCGCCCCGTACTACAATTGGGCCTCCCCGACAGCTTCATCGATCATGGCGATCCGGCGAAGCTGTTGGCGGAGTGCGGTCTCGATGGCGCGGGTATCGAAAAGTCGATTCGCGCGCGCTTTCTCGAGCCGACGGCCAAGCTGGCGGCGCAGCGCGTCGCCTAATCCGGGGTCGGTCGCGTAGGCGGCGGCCCATATTTCTTGGATGTATGCATGGGCCCTGGGGGCCCATGTTTCGTTGTTGGCGTGATTAGGACAAGACAAAAATGAACCAGATGAATCCCGCCTTCGTGATGCCCGACGTGCAAAGTACGGTCGACACGCGGCAGATTCCGATTCAACGCGTCGGCGTGAAAGGGGTGCGCCATCCCTTGACGGTGCGTACGCCGAACGGCGAAGTGCAACCGACGGTGGGAACCTGGAACCTTGACGTGCATTTGCCCGCGCATCAAAAGGGCACCCACATGTCGCGCTTCGTCGCGCTGCTCGAGGAAAACAAGGCGCCGCTGGAAGCGGCGACGTTCCGCAAGCTGCTCGGCGCCATGCTCGAGAAGCTCGAGGCCACGGGTGGGCGCATCGAGGTGACCTTCCCGTACTTCGTGTCGAAGACGGCGCCCGTGTCGGGCGTGTCGAGCTTGCTCGACTACGAGGTGACGCTCGCTGGGCAGTCGCGCGGCGGCGAAGTGCGCACGTTCACGCGTGTGCTGGTGCCGGTCACGAGCTTGTGCCCGTGCTCGAAGGAAATCTCGCAATACGGCGCGCACAATCAGCGCTCGCACGTGACGATCGAGGTCGAACTGTCGGGCGACTTGCCGGTCGAGGCATTGATTCGAATGGCCGAGGAAGAGGCTTCGTGCGAACTGTGGGGATTGCTCAAGCGCCCCGACGAGAAGTTCGTGACGGAGCGCGCCTACGAGAATCCGAAGTTCGTCGAAGATCTCGTGCGCGATGTGGCGCAGCGGCTCAATCGGGACGAGCGCGTCGTGTCGTATGTGCTCGAGGCGGAAAACTTCGAATCGATTCACAACCACAGCGCTTATGCGGTGATCGAGCACGACAAGCGCAATGCGGTGTCCGAGGCCTGAGGCCGCGCTTCGCTAATCCCGCGCGAGCGACGATAGATCCCAGCGCGGCTTGACGGTGAACGCGTAATCCTTGTTCGCCTGTTCGGGCCAGCGCTGCAATCGCAGCGCGCCGGCCAACGCGATCATCGCGCCGTTGTCCGTGCACAGCGAAAGATCGGGGTAGTGCACGTCGAAGCCGCGCTTCTTGGCGGCCGCCGACAGCGCATCGCGCAACTGCCGGTTCGCGCCCACACCGCCCGCTACCACGAGCCGCTTGAGGCGCGTCTTCTTGAGCGCCGCGAGCGATTTCGCGACGAGCACCTCGACCGCGGCATCGACGAAGCCGCGCGCAAGGTCCGCCTTCGATTGCTCGCAGACGTTCGCGCCCAGCTGCTTCGTTTGCGTGAGAACAGCCGTCTTCAATCCGCTGAAGCTGAAATCGAGATCGCCCGAATGGAGCATCGGCCGCGGCAGCGTGACGGCGCCGGGTGTGCCGTATTCAGCCAGCCGCGATACTTCCGGTCCGCCCGGATAGCCTAGGCCGAGCAGCTTGGCCGTTTTGTCGAACGCCTCGCCGGCCGCGTCGTCGAGTGTTTCCCCGAGCGTTTCGTAGATGCCGACATCGGTTACGCGCATGAGCTGCGTGTGGCCGCCCGAGACGAGCAGGGCGACGAACGGAAACGGCGGCGGCTCGTCGACGAGCAGCGGTGAAAGCAGGTGGCCTTCGAGGTGGTGAATGCCGATGGTGGGCTTGTCCCACGCCATCGCCAGCGCATTCGCGATGCTGGCGCCGACGAGCAGTGCGCCGGCGAGCCCCGGGCCCTGAGTGAACGCGATCGCGTCGATGTCGGTGCGCGCCGCGCCGGAGCGTTCGAGCACGTTCTCCAGCAGCGGCAGCGCACGGCGGATATGGTCGCGCGAGGCGAGTTCTGGCACGACCCCGCCGTATTCGCGATGCATGGCGATCTGCGAATGGAGCGCATGGGCGAGCAGCCCTCGCTCGGTGTCGTAGAGCGCGAGCCCTGTTTCGTCGCACGAGCTTTCGATACCGAGAACGAGCATGGTGGCGTGGATGCGGGTGAGCGCGCCTTGCGGGGGAACCGTCCCCGCAAAAAGGGCGCGTGAGAAACACAAAAGTATAGCAGTGCGCCGTGCGGCACCCCCGCCCAGGTAGAATGCGCGCCATGGAATCCTTCGATATCGCCGTCATCGGCGCGGGGGCCGCGGGGATGATGTGCGCGGCCGTTGCCGGGCAGCGCGGCGGCCGCGTTGCGCTGATCGATCACGCGCCGCGGCTGGCGGAAAAGATCCGCATATCCGGCGGCGGCCGGTGCAACTTCACGAATCTTCAGGCTGCTCCCGCCAACTACCTTTCGGCCAATCCGCACTTTTGCCGTTCGGCGCTCGCGCGCTATACGCCTCACGATTTTCTCGCGTTGCTCAAGGCGCACCGTATCGCGTGGCACGAGAAGCATCGCGGCCAGCTCTTTTGCGACCATTCGAGCGAATCGATCATCGACATGCTCAAGGCCGAGTGCGATAAGGGACGCGTCGCCTGGCGGCGTCCCGTCGCCGTTGAGGGCGTGCGGCGCGGCGAATCCGGGCACTTCCTGCTCGATACGAATGCGGGCGAAATCGCGGCGCGCGCGCTCGTGATCGCCACGGGCGGTCTGTCGATTCCGAAGATCGGTGCGACCGATTTCGGGTATCGGATTGCCAAGCAGTTCGGACACAAGCTGATCGATATGCGCCCGGCGCTCGTGCCCTTGACCTTTTCATCCGACGATTGGGCGCCGTTTTCCGAATTGGCTGGCGTCTCGCTGGAAGTCGAGGTGGCGAGTGGTGCGAAACGCGCGCGCGGCGCCTTTGTAGAGGACCTCTTGTTCACGCACCGAGGGTTGTCCGGGCCGGGCGTGCTTCAAATTTCGAGCTATTGGCAAAGCGGCGATGCGATCGAGATCGATTTGCTGCCCGGCCGCGACGCGTGCGCCGAACTGCTGCAGGCCAAATCGAGCGGCACCAAGCGGCAAATCGGCAACCTCCTCGCGCAATGGCTGCCGGCTCGCTTGGCGCAGGCTTGGCTGGCCGCGCACGAGGTGTCGCCCGACGCGCGTATGGCCGATTTGTCTGATAAAACACTGCGCCGTTTGGGCGAGGCGTTTTCGCGATGGACTTTGATGCCGTCGGGAACCGAGGGCTACCGCAAGGCGGAGGTCACAAAGGGCGGTGTCGATACGCGCGAACTGTCGTCCGCCACGATGATGAGCGCACGCGCACCCGGCCTTTACTTCATCGGCGAGGCCGTCGACGTGACCGGCTGGCTTGGCGGCTACAACTTTCAGTGGGCCTGGGCGTCGGGCGTGGCCGCGGGACAAGCCGCAGTCGAATTCGCACGGAGCACTTGACAACTTTCGTGTAATTGTGCAGAAGCTCTGCTATACTCCCCGACCTTTGGGAAATTTTCGTTTTGGAAACATGACGATCATCCGCTTAAAAGAAAACGAGCCCTTCGAAGTCGCGATGCGCCGCTTCAAGCGCACGATCGAGAAGAACGGTCTCTTGACCGAGCTTCGCGCGCGCGAGTTCTTCGAAAAGCCGACAGCAGAGCGTAAGCGCAAGAAGGCTGCTGCCGTGAAGCGCCATTTCAAGCGCCTGCGCAGCCAGATGTTGCCCAAGAAATTCTATTGATCGATTTCGCGGCGGCATCGGCCCCGTGGCCGTTCCGAGTCGGCCGTCCGATTCGGTTGCCAGGTTGGGCCTGTGTCGCGAAAGCGCAAAGCGCAGAGCGCGCAAAACCCGCTTGAGGAAGCATCCCAAGCGGGTTTTTGCGCTCGATGCAGATAGTTTTGTTTTCCAATTCGTTTCATGCATTCGGGTGAAAGATGAGTCTGAGAGATCGCATTAACGAGGACATGAAGGCCGCCATGCGCGCGCGCGAAACCGGCCGGCTGGCCGCGATTCGCTTGGTGCTGGCGGCGATCAAGCAACGTGAAGTGGACGAGCGCGTCACGCTCGACGATGCGGCCATCACCTCGGTCATCGACAAGATGATCAAGCAACGAAAGGATTCGATCAGCCAGTTCGAAGCGGCCGGGCGCAACGACCTCGTCGAACAGGAAAGCGCCGAGATCGCCGTTCTCTCCGCTTACATGCCGGCGCAGTTGTCCGAGGCCGAGATCGCCGAGCAGGTGCAGGCGACCGTGGCCGAGTTGGGTGCCGCGGGGCCGCAGGACATGGGCAAGGTCATGGGCGTGCTGAAGGGTAGGCTCGCTGGCCGAGCCGACATGACGGCCGTGTCGGCGCTGGTGAAGGCGGCGCTCAGCAAGTAATCGGGTGCGCCAAGCCCGAGGGCGGCCCATGCGCGCCCCACGCCGCCCATCGGGCGGCGGCGCGCATGAAGGCGGCCTAGGCTGGCTCCCGCGTCATCGCTCGTGATTCCGCACGCCTTTCTCCAAGATCTGCTGGACCGCGTCGACATCGTCGACGTGGTGGGCAAGTACGTCCAGCTCAAGAAGGGCGGCGCGAACTTCATGGGTTTGTGCCCGTTCCACAACGAGAAAAGCCCGTCGTTCACCGTGAGCCCCACGAAGCAGTTCTATCACTGCTTCGGTTGCGGCGCGCATGGGACGGCCATCGGGTTCTTGATGGAACATGCCGGCTTGTCGTTTCCGGAGGCCGTGGGCGACCTCGCGCAATCGGTCGGCTTGACGGTGCCGCAAGAGCCGTCGCCCGCGCGCGGCGGCGGGCAGGGCGGCGGTGCCGGGGGCTCGGAACGATACGCGCCGGCCGACGGCAAGGCCGCCGCCGCGCTGTCCGATCTCATGCAGAGCGCGTGCGACTACTACCGCAAGGCGTTGCGCGGTGCGCCGCAGGCTATTCAATATCTGAAGAAGCGCGGGTTGACCGGCGAGATCGCCGCGCGGTTCGGGCTCGGCTTCGCGCCGGACGGCTGGCAGAACCTCGAGGCGGTGTTTCCCGATTACCGCAGCGACGCGCTGGTCGAGGCGGGTCTCGTCATCGTCAGCGAGAAGGTGGATGCACAAGGCCAGGCGCGTCGGTACGACCGATTCCGCGAACGGATCATGTTCCCGATCCGCAACGTCAAAGGCGTGGTGATCGGCTTCGGCGGGCGCGTGCTCGACGGCGGCGAACCGAAGTATTTGAATTCGCCGGAAACGCCTCTATTTAGCAAGGGCAGCGAGCTGTACGGCCTGTTCGAAGCGCGCTTGGCGATACGCGAGGCCCGCTTCGTACTGGTCGTGGAAGGCTACATGGATGTGGTGGCGCTGGCGCAGCTCGGTTTTCCGAATGCCGTTGCGACCCTGGGCACGGCGTGTACGCCCATCCACGTGCAGAAGCTGCTGCGGCAGACCGATACGGTTATCTTCAGCTTCGACGGCGATGCGGCGGGGCGGCGCGCCGCGCGCCGCGCGCTCGATGCGTGCCTGCCGCATGCTGCCGATAACCGTACGATCCGGTTCCTGTTCTTGCCGGCCGAGCACGATCCCGACAGCTTCGTACGGGAGTTCGGCAAGGAAGCTTTCTCGGAGCAAATCGAGCAGGCGCTGCCCATGTCTCAGTTCATGTTGAACGAGGTGCTGGCGGGCAAGGAACTCGATACGCCGGAGGGCCGCGCGCGCGCGCTGTTCGACGCGAAGCCGTTGCTGCAGGCGCTGCCGGCCAATGCGCTGCGTGCACAGATCATGCACATGTTCGCGGACCGGCTTGGCATTCCATTCGAGGAAGTCGCCGCGCTCTCGAGCGTCGACACGCGCATCGTCGCTGCCGCGCGGCCCGCGCCTGCGCGCAAGGATCGGCGCCGGGTCACGGGCATCGAGGAGCGCGCGTTGCGCAATTTGGTGATGTATCCGCGCATCGTGTCGGTGTTAGACGAGGCGAGCGAAGAGAGCCTCGTCAACCAAAGCCATCACGGTGAACTGTTCGCCGAAGCCGCCACGCACGCGCGGGCACTAGGCGGCGCGGCCGAATTCAGGCATCTCTCGGACCTGCTCCGAAATGGGGCCAATGCAGCCACCTTCGAAGAAATTTTCCGCGAAATTCTGGTCTATGATGAAAATGTGCGCGATTTGCTGATGCAAGACGCGCAAGACGCCGCGGCGGCCGAGCAGCAGCAGGAGCGCGAGCGCATCGCCGCCGAGGAGTTTCTGGCGGCCATTCTGAAGATCCGCTATGACGTGTGTTGCGAGCGGCTCGAGCGCCTTTCGCGACAGTCTAAGCTTACGCCGGACGAGATCGAACAATTCGCGGACCTGAACCGGCAACGCGCCGAGATGAAGCGGCAGCTTGGGCTTTGAAAGGGGGACTGCGCCGTGTGTGCTATAATAAAAGGTTTTCAGCGGTTTAGTTTGTCTTTTCGAAGCAGATACGCTGCGGCAGAGGCGAGATAGCGATGGCAAAGACTACGGGCGAGAAGGCGGCTGCAAAGAGTGCGAAGGTGGGGAGCAAGGGCAAGGCCCAAGTCTCGAGCCCGCGCTCGGCAGAGCCGGTACGCAAGGTCGTTGCTCGATCGGCTGACGCTTCCGTCGCCAAAAAGACATCGGCTGCCAGCGCGGCGCAGCGAGCCGGCAAGACGCCGGCGAGCGCGGCGTCCGTGCGAACTTCGGCGGCAGCCGCCACGAGACCCACGGCGGCGAAGACGTCCGCCAAGCCGGAGACCAGAGCCGCCGCCGCAAGGCGTGCCGGTTCGACAAGCGCAGGGGGCGCGGCTGCCACGCCGGACGATTCGGCAGTGCGCGATTCCCAAGTATCCACGGTGCAACCGGCTGAAGTCCAGCAGCCGCGAGTCGAGACTATAGCCGGTACGGCGAACTCCATGACGAAAAAGCTGAACGAAGTATCCGTCGATGACGACGCAACCCAGGGCGAAGAGCAACAAGCCGCAGCTCCGGGCAAAGGCGAAAAGGCCAAGGCGCGCGATCGCCGCGCGAAGGAAAAGGCGCTGCTGAAGGACGCGTTCGCGTCGAGTCAGCCGGGTACGGCGGAGGAGCTCGAAGAGCGCCGCTCGAAGCTGCGCGCGCTGATCAAGCTCGGCAAAGAGCGCGGCTTTTTGACCTACGCGGAAATCAACGACCACCTGCCCGACAACTTCGCCGAGACCGAAGCGATCGAAGGCATCATCAGCACGTTCAACGACATGGGCGTGGCGGTCTACGAGCAGGCGCCCGATGCAGAAACGCTGCTGCTGAACGACAACGCACCCGCTGCTTCGTCGGACGACGAAGTGGAAGAGGAAGCCGAAGTCGCGCTGTCGACGGTCGATTCCGAGTTCGGTCGCACGACCGATCCGGTTCGGATGTACATGCGCGAGATGGGCACGGTCGAGCTGCTCACGCGCGAAGGCGAAATCGAGATCGCCAAGCGTATCGAAGACGGCTTGAAGCACATGGTGATGGCGATCTCGGCGTGTCCGACGACGATCGCCGACATCCTCGCCATGGCCGAGCGCGTGGCGAACGACGAAATCCGCATCGACGAGCTCGTCGATGGCCTCATCGATCCGAACGCGGAAGACGCGGACGGGTTCTCCGCTCAAGAAGCCGAAGCGATCGAGAACGAGACCGAGGAAGAAGAGGAAGAGGAAGAAGAGGAAGAAGAGGACGACGACGGCACCGCGCAGGCCACGGCCAACGCGGCGCAGCTCGAAGCCCTTAAGCGCGTATCGCTCGAGAAGTTCGCGATGATCAGCGAGTGGTTCGACAAGATGCGCCGCGCGTTCGAGAAGGAGGGCTACAAGTCGAAGTCCTACCTGAAGGCGCAAGAGACGATTCAAAACGAGCTGATGTCGATCCGCTTCACGGCGCGTACGGTCGAGCGTTTGTGCGACACGTTGCGTGCGCAGGTGGACGAAGTGCGTCAGGTCGAGCGTCAGATTCTGCACATCGTCGTGGACAAATGCGGCATGCCGCGTGCCGAGTTCATCACGCGCTTCCCGAGCAACGAGACCGATCTCGAGTGGGCCGAGAAGATCGTGGCGGAAAGCCATGCGTACAGCGCGATCCTGTCGCGCAACATCCCGGCTATCCGCGAGCAGCAGCAGCGGTTGCTCGACCTGCAGGCGCGCGTGGTGCTGCCGCTGAAGGATTTGAAGGAAACGAACCGTCAGATGGCGGCCGGTGAACTGAAGGCGCGTCAAGCCAAGCGCGAGATGACCGAGGCGAACTTGCGTCTCGTGATCTCGATCGCGAAGAAGTACACGAATCGCGGTTTGCAGTTCTTGGATCTGATTCAGGAAGGCAACATCGGCTTGATGAAGGCGGTGGACAAGTTCGAATATCGCCGCGGCTACAAGTTCTCGACGTACGCCACGTGGTGGATTCGCCAGGCCATTACGCGTTCGATCGCCGACCAGGCGCGCACGATCCGGATTCCGGTTCACATGATCGAAACGATCAACAAGATGAACCGTATTTCGCGGCAGATTCTGCAGGAGACGGGTCTCGAGCCCGATCCGGCTACGCTCGCGGAAAAGATGGAGATGCCTGAGGACAAGATCCGCAAAATCATGAAGATCGCGAAGGAGCCGATCTCCATGGAAACGCCGATCGGCGACGACGACGATTCGCATCTGGGCGATTTCATCGAGGATACGAATACGGTGGCGCCGGCCGATGCCGCGTTGCATGCGAGCATGCGCGATGTCGTGAAGGACGTGCTCGATTCGTTGACGCCGCGCGAGGCGAAGGTGCTGCGCATGCGTTTCGGTATCGAAATGAGCACGGACCACACGCTCGAGGAAGTCGGCAAGCAGTTCGACGTGACGCGCGAGCGGATCCGTCAGATCGAAGCGAAGGCGCTGCGCAAGCTGCGTCACCCGAGCCGGTCGGATAAGCTGAAGTCGTTCCTCGAAGGGAACTGATTGTCGGTAGTTGGCTTGATGCGGTAACGAAGGGCCCGGCTTGCAACGCCGGGCCTTTTTTGTAGGAGCGTGTCGTCGGGGCGTGGGTGGATGAGGGCGTTGTTTCGTAGTGTTGGACGGTCGGTCTCGCGGACGTTTCGTCGCTCCGCTAGCGAATTCGCGATAGTTTGGTTTTTCGATTTGCAGACGAACGCATTAGCCGATAGACTCGCAATCTTTCCGCGATACCATCGATCGCGGGTGTCAATATCCGCCGCTAGCTAAGCACGCTTGGCAAACGCGGCGCGAGACGGGCCGGACGCCGTGCTGGTTGCAGGCAGCGGACTCATAATCCGCCTCCGAAAGGACACCGTGGGTTCGACTCCCACCCGGCCCACCATTCGAAGAGTTCCTCGATTGCTTCGGTGTTGAAGGCGTTCGACCGAGCTCCGTAGAACTTGAATATCTGTCACCTCGCGTGGGCCCAGCACCGCGGAGAGAACCCGCCTCAGCTTCCTCTTTCGCCAGTTCAAGACCGGCACTAAAGCGTGCCGAGCAACTTATTGGCGACGTCTTTGAACACGCCGAATGCCTCGTTGAAGGGCGGCTTGTGCTGGCCATAAATCAACGGGATGAGCTTGTCGGCAAACTCGGCGATCGTTTGGGCATCGGACTCTATCTCGCCGAGCGCGGTCTTCATGCATGTTGCGGGATCGTCGACGAATGCCTTGTGCTTCGGAAACTCGATTCGATCAAAATCGACGAGATCCTTGAAGTGAGCGACTGCCCGATCAGCGGCGCCTGGGTCGACAGCCACGATGCGCCAGGTGTCGTAGATATGGCGCACCAGCGCTTTGTCCCAGTCCTCGCGCACCTTTGCACGGTGTTCGGCAAAGCGGCGCAGAAACGAGAGGACTTTTTCTGCCAGTGTCTCCTCTACGGAAACACATTGCATGGCGAAGGGTTCGCCAGCCTGGTCAGCCAGTCGATCGATCAGATAGCCGAGCTGATGCTCGGACGTCTCGAAGGCAGGTGCGCGGACCGTGAACTCGACACTCAGGTGAGTGCGCAGGCTCTGATGCGGCCCGTAAACCGACGAATACATCCAGCTGCTTGCGAAATACCGGTTGGCATTTCTGGCGCGAGCCTCTTCCGGAATCTCCTGGAAATCCAGCTCCATCAGCGTTGCGGCCACCCTCCCTTTCAACGAGGAAAGGTGCTTCTTTAATGCGTTGTCGCTGAGACCATGTGCAGGAGCCAGCACAACTTTGAGATCGACATCCTCCGACATCCGCTCAATGATGCTATGCGCCTTGGAGAGACTTGTCCCGCCACAGAAGACCAATTTGACGTGCTCGTGGGCGATGGCCGACAACGCACGCAAAGCGTCAGTTACATGAATGTCCTTCTCGAGGATGGCGGCGGAAATCCCGCCGACGTCTTCTTCAGCGAGTAGGGCGTCGATCAACTCCCGTTGGTCGGTTGTAATTGTTTTCATATTCGATGGTTTTGGGTCCGAAGCCCAGCTTGCGGGAGATGCGCCGATTCCCGGTATTGATTACCACGCCGGCGGCGATTTGCGTCGTCGTGCCCGCGTTATATTCGGCGGTCTGACGGCGTGGATACACTTTCACGCCAAGCTTTTTCAGTGCTTCTGGTGCTAGGAACTCGACCGGCTCGACCGGGATCGGCTTCCCGCTCAACACGCTGCGCTTCGCCTTGGCGTAGACGCCAACCCCAATTTTAACCACCGCACCTTCATCGACCAGGTTGCGCAGCGCGCGGCTCAGCTGGGCTTCGCTGCCCAAGTCCAAGAAATCGGCCCGCAGGAAGACATTTGCCCTTTTCCGGCCGAGCGCCTTTCTCAATTTGTCTCGTAGGGTCATGATGACCTCCATCAAACATCAATAACAATTCTAACCGATTGATTTTAAGATGAAAATACGTCACGTGACGCTCACCGGCCGCGCTGGTCCAGTATAGCCTTTGTGGATGTCTTCGTCTGCTCCACGGCCGTCAAAAGATGAGGGCGAGACGCTGCAGGCGGCACAGGGTGTACGAGCACGAACCCCATCCGGTTTGACTGGCAGACGGAGGCTGTCCTGAAAATGGGGGCTGTAAGTTCGCAACAAGGTGTCGACGAGCCGCGTGCGCCACGATGTATGTCCGCCGCCGCAATGCTCGAGGCGGGAATATAGCGGGCCGCGGACTTCGGTCCCAGCGCCAATTGCGACTGGATAGTTTGTCAGTTCCTTGTTTGATTCTGCCGCGTCCAGTGCCGAGCCGTTTTCGTATCGCGTGAGGCCGGCTCGGCTGGCGGTGGCGAGACAGCAGGACGCCGAGCAGGCAGCGGACTCATAATCCGCCTCCGAAAGGACACCGTGGGTTCGACTCCCACCCGGTCCACCGATTCGAAGAATTCCAAGGAAGCCCGGAAGTCCGGCGCGCACGGAAGGCGGCTGCACGTCATTCTTCAAGCTAAGCGTGGGCCGTCTCCGGCGTGGCGGTAGCCGAAGTTGCCCAACTCGGCGCGCTTGACCCGCAAGTAGATCGCAGCGCGTGCTTTGACGTCTGTTCGTGCTCGGCAGGCAATTCGTCGAGTCAACCGAGACGGTCCGCTATGCGGTGCATGGGGTC
>DATJJH010000052.1:0-27948 GCA_035492395.1 Trinickia sp.
CGAAGAGCGTGCTGGCCGTAAGCGGCCTGCGCGTAGCGACGGAATCGCTCGGCCAGCTGCGGCAGGATGCGGCGCTCGCCGGCGATGCGAAGGGCGATGCACAAGTGCTCGCGCATCAGCTGCGCGAGACGCTCGGTCAGAACACGCTGTTTCCCGAAGAAGTCGATGAGAAGAAAACGGCAGTGAAGAAACGCCGTATCGTGCGCCGCCCGGTCGCGGCTGCGCAAAAGCCTGTCGAGAAAGCGCCGGAAGGCGCCACGGCGGCGGCGCCGAGCGCGCCGCCGGTGCAAAAACCCGCGCCGGCCCAGGCTGCGAAGAGCGGCGGCGCCTCCGATCCCTTCAGTGCACTTCGCTGATCGGCCTATTTGATCCTGTCGTCCTGGGGAGCCATCGATGGCGAAGAAAGAAAGCATTCAAAAGCGGCTGCAAAAGGTGCGGCCGCCGCGCGTCCAACTGACGTACGAGGTCGAGCGCGGCGACGCGATCGAGGTCAAGGAACTGCCGTTCGTCGTGGGCGTCGTCGCCGATCTGGCCGGGCAGTCCGAGGTCGAACAGCCGAAGTTGCGCGATCGCAAGTTCGTGAGCGTCGATCGTGACAATTTCGACGACGTCATGAAGGGCCTCGAGCCCCGCGCCGCGTTCCAGGTCAAGAACGAGCTGACGGATGCGGGCGGCTCGTTCGGCGTCGATCTGCGCTTCCGTTCGATGGACGATTTCGGGCCGGACGCCGTGGTCCAGCAGATCGACCCGTTGCGGCGCTTGCTCGAAGCGCGCTCGAAGCTCGCCGATCTGCGCAACAAGCTGGCCGGCAACGACAAGCTCGAAAGCCTGCTCAGCGAAGTGCTGGCCAATACGCAGCAGCTGCAGGCGCTGGCGGGCGAAACGGGTGCGCGCGGCGACGGCGAAGACAAGCAAGGCGATTAACTTGAGCGGGGTGTGAGGATGAATCAGCAAACGGCCGCAGCCCCGACGGGCGAGGCGCAAGCAGGCGCCGCCACGTCGCTGCTCGACGAGATCGTCGAAAAGAGCAAGGTCGCCAAATCCGACTCGGAGCATGCGCGCGCGAAGGATTTGATCGGCGAACTCGTTCACCAAGTCATGGACGGCACGGTGGTCGTGTCGGACAACCTGTCCGCGACGATCGACGCGCGCATCGCCGAACTCGACCGGCTGTTGTCGGCGCAGCTCAGCGAAGTTATGCACGCGCCCGAATTCCAGCGCATGGAAAGCACGTGGCGCGGGCTCGACTATCTCTGCAAAGAAAGCAATACGGGATCGATGATCAAGATCCGCGTGCTCAACGCGGGCAAGCGTGAAATCGTGCGCGATTTCAAGGCGGCCTCGGAGTTCGACCAGAGCGCGTTGTTCAAGAAGGTGTACGAAGAGGAGTTCGGTACCTTCGGCGGCGCGCCGTTCGGCGCGCTCGTCGGCGATTTCGAGCTGACGCGGCAACCCGAGGACATGTACTTCATCGAGCAGATGTCGCATGTGGCCGCGGCGGCGCACGCGCCGTTCATCGCTTCGGCGTCGCCCGAGCTGATCGGCCTCGAATCGTTTTCCGATCTAGGCAAGCCGCGCGATCTCGGCAAGGTGTTCGATACCGTCGAATACGCGAAGTGGAAGTCGTTCCGCGATTCCGAGGATTCGCGCTACGTCGGCTTGACGCTGCCGCGCTATCTGGGCCGGCTGCCGTTCAATCCGAAGGAAGGTCTCATCGCCGAAACCTTCAACTTCGTCGAGAACGTCGACGGTTCGGATCACAGCAAGTACCTGTGGTGCAACGCGGCCTGGGCGTTCGCGGCGCGGCTGACCGCCGCATTCGACGACTTCGGCTGGTGCGCCGCGATTCGCGGCGTGGAAGGCGGCGGGCTCGTCGAGGATCTGCCGACGCATACGTTCAAGACCGACGATGGCGAGATCGCGCTGAAATGCCCGACCGAAATCGCCATCACCGATCGCCGCGAGAAGGAGCTCAGCGATCTGGGGTTCATCCCGCTCGTGCATTGCAAGAACTCCGACTACGCGGCGTTTTTCGCGGCGCAGTCGGTGCAAAAGCCGAAGAAGTACAACACGGACAGCGCCAACGCGAACGCCGTGCTGTCGGCGCAGCTGCAGTACATCTTCTCGGTGTCGCGTATCGCGCACTATCTGAAGGTGATGATGCGCGACAAGATCGGCAGCTTCGCTTCGGCGCAAAACGTCGAGCAGTTCTTGAATCGCTGGGTCGCGCAGTACGTGCTGCTAGACGACAACGCCACGCAAGAACAGAAGGCGCAGTTTCCGCTGCGCGAGGCGTCGATCCAGGTGTCCGAGATCCCCGGAAAGCCGGGCTCGTACCGGTCCGTCGCCTTCCTGCGTCCGCATTTCCAGCTCGACGAGCTGTCGATCTCGCTGCGGCTGGTCGCGGATCTGCCGAAATCCGCGGGCGCATAAAACACATGTTATTCCGAGCGCGGCTCGGGCATGGCGCCCGAGCCGCATATAACCGCTACCTGGGAGTCGCGTAGTCATGAAAGACATCTATCTGAAGTTCGGCAGTCCCGCCATCAAGGGTGAATCCGCCGACAAGGATCACAAGGACTGGATCGAGATCGGCTCGTGGAATCACTCGATCACGCAGCCGCGCTCGGCCACGTCGGGCACCGCCGGCGGTGCGACGGCCGAGCGCTGCGAGCATGGCGACATGACCTTCTCGAAGGACATCGACGCCGTCAGCCCGCTGCTCTATCAGCACGCCTCGGGCGGCACGACGTTCGACGAAGTGACGGTCGACTTCATGCGTGCGGACGGTGAAGGCAACCGCGTCAAGTACCTCGAGATCAAGATGAAGTACGTGATCGTCTCGAGCGTCACGCCGAGCGTGGTGGGTGAGGGCCTGCCGACGGAGCAGTTCTCGCTGAAGTACGCCGCGATCCAATGGAAGTACACGCAGCAGCAAGTCGGCGGCGGCGCCGGCGGCAACGTGCAAGGCGCGTGGAGCCTGACCAAGAACGACAAGACGTACGCGGTCTAAGCATCGCGTTCGATGCGCCGCCCGCCTCCAGTGCGAGGCGGGCGGCGCTTTCGTCCTTTCCGCATTGATTGATCGATTGACGTATGAGCACGGTACCCGATGAAGCGCTTCGAACCGAGCTTGCTCGATAAGCTGTTCGACGACGATCCGCGTTCGCCGGCGCCCGCCGCGATGCGACAGTGGTCGCTTGACGAACTCAAGGCGCGTGTGGCGCGCGATGTCGAGGCGTTGCTCAACACGCGCATCGTGCTGACCGAGCATGACCTCTTGAAGCTGCCGGAGTGTCAGCGCTCGGTGTTGACTTACGGGTTGAACGATTTCGCGGGCTTAAGCCTCGCCAGCCACTTCGATCGCACGTATATCTGCGACTCCATTGGGCAGGCGATCGCACGGCATGAGCCGCGCCTGCGCGCTGTGCGTGTGTCGCTCGAAATCAATGAGCAATCGACGAACGCCCTGTATTTCGTCATCCGCGCGAAGCTCGTCGTCCATCCGGCCGAAGAGCCGGTCAGTTTCGACGCCATGCTGCAAGCGTCCACGCTGCAATATTCGGTCACACGTTCGCGGCGCGGCACGGATGCGACGCGCGCCCGCGTGCGCGAACTGGGACACAGCTAGTCGATAAAAGAGCAGGCGCTCGGGGATCATTGATGGAAGCGTTGCTGCCTTACTACGAGCGCGAGCTGGCCTTTCTGCGCCGCTATTCGCGCGATTTCGCCGATCGGTATCCGAAGATCGCCTCGCGCCTCGCGCCGCTAGGCGAACAGGGCGACGATCCCCACGTCGAGCGCATGATCGAGGCATTCGCCCTACTGACGGCGCGTGTCAATAAGAAGCTCGACGACGATCTTCCGGAATTCAGCGAAGCGCTGCTCGAGGTGATGTATCCGCATTATCTGCGGCCGTTTCCGTCATGCTCGATCGCGCAATTGGGCTTGCCGCGCGACGGCGGGGCGGCGTATCCGGTGACGATCGAACGCGGCGCCGCGCTGGCCTCGCGCGAGATTCGCGGCGTACGTTGCCGCTTTCGCACCGCCTACGACGTTACGCTCGCACCCGTGCGGCTGGCGCGCGCGCGGCATACGCCGCTCTCGGAGGTGCCGCCTTCGGCGGTCACGCTGCCCGGCGATGCCTCGGCGTTGCTCTCGTTTACATTCGAGACCACGGTGCCCGAGGGCACGCTCGGCGCGCTGAATCTCTCGTCGCTGCGGGCCTATCTTCATGGCGAACAATCGTTCATCGCGGCCCTGGCCGATTCGCTGTTCATGAAGGCGATCGGCGCGTACATCGAAACGGACGAGAGCCGGCTTTGGCGTGCGCTGCCCCAGGTTCCCATCGAGCCGGCCGGGCTAGCCGACGAAGACGCCTTGATCGATTATCCGGCCAAGTCGCATCCGGCTTACCGCGTACTGACCGAGTACTTCGCCTTTCCGGAGAAGTTCGACTTCGTCGATTTCGATCTGGCGACGATGGTCGCGACTGCGGGGCGCTGCCGGCGTCTGACGCTGCACGTCGCTCTGCGCGAGTTGCGCGACGAGCCGCATATCGAGCGGCTCATCGAATCGCTGAGCGCCAACCACGTTCGTCTTTTCTGCACGCCGGTCGTGAACCTGTTCGAACAGCGCGGCGAGCCGATTCACGTGAGCCACGAGGCGGTTGCCTATTCCGTCATTGCAGACGCGCGCCACGCGCGCGCCTACGAGGTCTATTCGATCGACGATGTCCGTCGCGTCGAGATGGCGGCGGACGGGCAGACCGTCACCGAGTTTCGTCCGTTCTATGCGCTTCATCACGATGAAGCGGCGCGCGCGGGGCGATACTGGTTCTCCCGCCGCAACGATTGGGTTGCGCAGCATAGCCCCGGCTATGAAACCGAGATTTCGGTCGTCGACGCCGATTTCGACCCGCTCGCCGCGGGCACGCATACGCTGAGCCTCGCGCTCACGTGTACGAATCGCGACCTGCCGGCGCAACTCGCGGTCGGGCTCGAGGGCGGCGATCTTTTCGCGTCGCCCGAACTCCACGTGGGCACGATCGGCTTGCTGTCGCGGCCGACGCCCAGCCTGCGCGTCACACGCGGCGCGTCGATGCGTTGGCGGCTCGTTTCGCACCTCGCGCTGAACCACGTGCCGCTGGCCGCCGGCGGCCTCGCACCGCTCAAGGAATTGCTCGCTTTGTATGACACGCGCCGCACGGCGGTCTCCGCGCGCCATATCGCGGGTATCGTCGGCATCGAGCAGCGGCCGGCCGTGCAATGGCTGCCGGGGCGTCCGTTCGCGACGTTCGTGCGTGGGGTCGAGATTCGGTTGACGTTCGACGAGGCACATTACGTAGGGACGAGTCTCGCGACATTCGTGCGCGTGCTCGATACGTTCTTCGGCCTGTTCGTGAGGTTGAACAGTTTTGTACAACTCGTGGCCGTGGCGGGCCGCACAGGCGAGGAGATCATGCGATGCAAGCCGCGCAGCGCGCAATCGACGCTGGCGTAGTCGAGCGGCTGCTCGACGAGCCTTATCGGTTCCAATTCTTCCAAGCGGTACGTGTCCTCGACACGTGGTTTTCCCGCGAAAACGCCGGCCGCGAACGCGAGCGCACCGCCGAGCCTATCGTCTTTCGCAACAGCCTCGCCCTGACCTTCCCGGCGAGCGAACTCGAACACGCGCTGCCGTACAACGAAGCCCGAGAGCCGCTTGTCGAGGCCGATACCCGGCGCGGTGCGCTGGCCGAGCGTACGGTCCGCCAAGTCGAACTCACGCCGGCGTTTTTTGGCCTCCTGGGCGGACAAGGCGCGCTGCCGCTGCACTATACGGAGCAACTCGTTGCACGCGCGCACGTGCAGCGCGACCACGCGGCGCGCGAGTTCTTCGATGTTTTTTCAAACCGGGCGACGGCGCTGTTTTACGCGGCGTGGAAGAAGTACCGGCTGCCGTTTCACTACGAACTCGATCGGGACGAACGGTATCTGCCGCTCCTGCTCGCATTGGCCGGCGTGTCCGATGCGGGCACGCGCGCGCACGTGCAAGCGGGGCGCGGCGCGCTGCTCGATGAGGCGATCGCGGGCTACGCGCTGCCGGCGCGCCACCGGCCGATGTCGGCCGCGTATCTCGCCCGCACGTTGACCGACTACTTTCGCGTGCCCGTGCAGGTCGAGCAATTCGCGGGCAGGTGGTATGCGGTGCCGGGCGAGCGCATGACCGTGCTCGGACGCGCCAACGCGACGCTGGGCGCAACCGCGCTGGCAGGCGAACGAGTTTGGCAACGCGACATGCGCGCCCGCATCGTCGTGGGCCCGCTTACGAAGCGCGATTACGAAGCGTTCCTGCCCGGCGAATCGCGCGCTATCGCGCTCGAACGCATATTGACGCTGCTGGCGGGCATCACGATCGAATACGAGGTGTCGCTCGTGCTCGCGCGCGAGGAAGTGGGCACGAGCTGTCTGGGCGGCGGCGCGCGGCTCGGCTACGACGCCTTTCTGTGCACGCGCGAAGCCGAGCACGACCGCGACGATGCGCGCTACGAGCTGAACGTCATCCACTAGACCCGACACTGACAGTTATCCGATAAAGCGAGAATCGATCCAACATGAGCACCCCCCTGAAGACTCTCATCGCCAAGCTCGATGCGCTGTGCTTGAACGGCGCGACGCGCGCCGCGAGCCTGTGCCTGGCGCGCGGCCACTACGAAGTCGATCTCGAGCACTTGCTGCTGGCGCTAATCGAGCAACGCGCGAGCGACGTGTCGGTCGTGCTGCGCGCGAGCGGGCTCAGCGCCGACGCGCTGCGCCGGGATCTCGAGCGCGAACTCGAGCGCATGAAGACGGGCAATACGCGCACACCGGTGTTCTCCCAGCATTTGATCGCGCTGTTCGAACAAGCATGGCTGATCGCTTCGCTCGACTCGCATGTGGCGCGTATTCGCTCCGGGCATTTGCTGCTCGCGCTGCTCGCGTCGCCCGAGCTCGCGCAATTCGCCGAGCGCATGTCGCCGATCCTCTCGCGCGTGCCGATCGAACAGCTGAAGCACCGATTCGACGAAGCGACAGCCGGGTCGATCGAAGTCGAGCGCGTTGCCGATGGGGCGGCGGCAAGCGAGGTCAATGCCGCGCCAGGGCAGAGCGCGAGCGATCCCACCTTGCCCGCGGCGCCGTCGAAGACACCGGCGCTCGACACGTACACGACCAACCTGACCCAGCGCGCGCGCGACGGCCATATCGATCCGGTCATCGGGCGGGAAGCCGAAATCCGGCAGACGATCGACATTCTCATGCGCCGCCGCCAGAACAACCCGATCCTGACGGGCGAGGCCGGCGTGGGCAAGACGGCGGTCGTCGAAGGCCTCGCGCTGCGCATTGCCGCGGCCGACGTGCCGGCGCCGCTCGTCGGCGTCGCGCTGCACGTGCTCGACATGGGGCTCTTGCAGGCCGGCGCGAGCGTGAAGGGCGAATTCGAGAATCGTCTCAAGACCGTGATCGACGAAGTCAAGAAGAGCGCCGTGCCGATCATCTTGTTCATCGACGAGGCGCACACGATCATCGGCGCGGGCGGGCAAGCCGGGCAGAACGACGCGGCGAATTTGCTGAAGCCCGCGCTCGCGCGCGGCGAACTGCGCACGATCGCCGCGACGACGTGGAGCGAATATCGGAAGTATTTCGAAAAGGACGTGGCGCTTGCACGGCGCTTCCAAGTCGTGAAAATCGACGAGCCGAGCGAAGCGTTGGCTTGCGCGATGGTGCGTGGCCTTGCTCAGCGCATGGAAGCGCATTTCAAGGTGCGCATCTTGGACGAAGCGATCACCGAGGCCGTGCGCCTGTCGCACCGGTACATCACGGGGCGCCAGTTGCCCGACAAGGCGATCGGCGTGCTCGACACGGCATGCGCTAAGGTGGCGCTCGCGCAGGGTTCAACGCCAGCCGTTATCGACGACACGCGCAAGCGGATCGAGCGCGTCGATGTCGAGATTGCCGCGCTCGAGCGGGAGGTCGCGACGGGCACCGCCGGCGGCGCGCATGACGAGCGGCTCGCGCGGCTACGCGCGGCGCGCGAAGCCGATGTCGCCGCGCTCGCGCTTGACGAAGCGCGCTATGAGGAAGAACGCGCGCTTGCGCAGCAGATCGAAGCCATGCGCGGTGAGCTGGCGGCGACGACCCAGCCCGGTTCCTCCGAAGCGCGCACGGCGGGCGCCGACGATGCAGCCGCCGCCGCGCTGCGAGAAACGCTCGCCGAGACGACGGCCAAGCTGACGGCGTTGCAGCAGTCGAGCCCGATGGTGCCGCTGCAGGTGGACGGTCATGTCGTCGCGGAGATCGTCGCCGGCTGGACGGGCATTCCGCTCGGGCGAATGATCAAGGACGAAATCGGCACCGTGCTGGGTTTGAAGGATCTTCTCGCGGCGCGTGTGATCGGCCAGGACCACGCGCTCGATGCGATCGCGCAACGCGTGCGCACGGCCAGCGCGAATTTGGAGGATCCGCACAAGCCGCGAGGGGTGTTCCTGTTCGTGGGGCCGTCGGGCGTGGGCAAGACCGAAACGGCGCTCGCGCTGGCGGATATCCTCTACGGCGGTGAGCGCAAGCTCATCACCATCAACATGAGCGAGTATCAGGAAGCTCACAGCGTATCGGGTTTGAAAGGCTCGCCCCCCGGCTATGTCGGCTATGGCGAGGGCGGCGTGCTGACCGAGGCCGTGCGGCGCAACCCGTACTCGGTCGTGCTGCTCGACGAAATCGAAAAGGCGCACCCCGACGTGCTCGAAATGTTCTTCCAAGTGTTCGACAAAGGCACGCTCGATGACGCCGAGGGGCGCGAGATCGATTTTCGCCATGCGTTGATCATTCTGACGTCGAACGTCGGATCCGCGGCCGTCATGCAGGCCTGCCTCAATCAGGAAGCGCAAGCGCTGCCCGATGCGGACGCGCTCTCGGAGCTGTTGCGGCCGCAGTTGTACAAGGCGTTCAAGCCGGCGTTCCTCGGCCGCGTCAAGGTCGTGCCGTACTACCCGATCTCCGACGACGTGCTGGTCGAGATCATCGAGCTCAAGCTCGATCGCATCCGCGCACGGATCGCGCAAAACCACCGCGCCGCGTTCGTTTGGGACGAGTCGCTCGTCGACGCGGTGCTCGCCCGGTGCACGGAGGTCGATTCGGGGGCGCGCAACGTCGACCACATCCTCAACGGCACGCTGTTGCCCGAACTCGCGCAACACGTGCTCGGCCGCATCGCCCAAGGCGAGCGCATCGAGCAGATCGCCGTGCGCGCGCTCGAGGGCGGCGAATTCGAATACAAGGTGAGCTAGATGATACGAACCCCTGTGCGCACTGCGTTCGCGGATCCCCGTGGAGGCGTCAGCCTCCCTTGGGGCAGCCCTACGGGAGACTGACATGCCCATCGATCTTTCCCCGCTCATCGCGCCGCTCGAAGGCGCTTCGCCCTGCGGCGAGGATTTGCTGTTCTCATCGGATTTCGACGCAATTCAGCATGCACGCCGCTTCGACGATCCATCGCTCGACCAGGGCGAATGGATCACCGACATCAAGGAAGCCGACTGGGGCTTCGTCATCGAGCGCTGTTCGCTGCTGCTTTCAAAGCAGACGAAGGATTTGCGGCTGGCCGCCTGGCTCACCGAAGCGCTTGCGATGAAGCAGGGGGTCGCTGGGCTATCGCAAGGCTATGTGTTGCTCGCGGCGCTCAGCGAGCGATATTGGGACACCGTTCACCCGCTTCCCGAAGGCGACGATGCCGAATACCGGCTCGGCAATGTGACCTGGCTCGTGGGCCGCACGGCGCAGTTGCTGCGCGAGGCGCCGCTCACGCAAGCCTCCAACGGCGAGTTTCGCGGGCTCGATTGGGACGTGGCGACGAACGTGGCCCAGGCGGTGCGCCGCGATCCCGATCGGGCCGATGACATCGCCTACGGCAAGCCGTCGATCGAGCAGATCGAGGCGGCCAAGCGGGCGACGCCGCCGGCGTTTTATCGCACGTTGCTAACGGATTTGAAGGCATTCGAAGCGGCGATGCTGGCGCTCGAGCGCGAGCTCGACTCGCGCGCCGGCACGTCGGCGCCGAGTTTCCGGCAAGCCAAGGACGCGTACGAGTTCGTTTTCGGGTTGGCCGAGCGCTTCGCGCGAGATGTGGGCGCGAAGGTCGAAGTGGTCGCAGAGCCGCCTCAGACGGGGGCGAGTTCGGCCGAACGCGCCGAGCCCAGCTTCAAGTCCGCGCCTTCTTCACTCGAGACTACGATGCCCGCAAACGTTGCCGCAGAGCCCACCGCGCGTCACGCGGGCCCGATCCAAACCCGGGCCGACGCCGTGGCGCAATTGCGTGCGATCGCGCGTTTCCTCCGGGCGACGGAGCCGCACAGCCCAGCCGCTTATCTCGCGGACAAAGCCGCGGAATGGGCGGACATGCCGTTGCACGAATGGCTGGCCGCCGTCGTCAAGGACGACGGTTCGCTCGCGCATCTTCGGGAGCTGCTGGGCGTGAAGCCGAGCGATTCGAACTAAAGAATTGCCGCATGCCGGACGCCGGACGCGCCAGTGCGTCGCAGCCGGCGCGCCCGAGCGGGCCGATCGGGGCGCCGCTCCGCCGTTATTGGCCGACGCGGAATTCGATACGCCGATTGCGGGCGCGGCCGTCGCCGGTGTCGTTCGATGCGATCGGCTGATCGGGGCCGACGCCCATCGTCGTCATCGCTCGCGGGGCGACCCCCTTCGTGACGAGATAGCCTTTGACCGCATCGGCGCGCGCCTGGCTCAGCGCAATGTTCGACGTGCGGCTGCCGGAATTGTCGGTATGGCCGATGATTTCCACCGTCTTGCCCGACATCTTGGCGAGGACGGCCGCCATCTGATCGAGGATCGCGCGCCCTTGCGGGGTCAACAACGCGCTACCGGTCTCGAATTCGATCGTGCGATTTGCAAGCGTCGTATCGAGTAGGCCTTGCTCCGACGCGCTCACGCGCAAACCATTGCGGATCGTGTAGGTGGGGTTCAGCGCATTGGCCATGTCGCTTGCGATCTGCTGGCGCTGCGACTCGTTCGATACCTCGCCCTTTACGTCGATTTGCGTGCCGTCGATTTTGAGCTGTCCCTTGCTGATTTGCTTCAGCTGCGGGCCCAGCAGCTTTTGCACGTTCGCGCTCCAGTTCGGCGGCGTGGCTACGCCGCCCACCTCGATCTGATCGACGACGTTGCGAGCCCCGTACGTCTCGCGCAGCCGTGCGAGCACGGCGCTGTGCGTCGCTTCGTCCGGCACCTTGCCGCCGACGACGACTTGACCGGGCGCCGCATCGGCGGGCGCAGGCATATGCGTCGGCACACTTGGAGCGCCCGGCGCACCCGGGGTAGCTGGCGCCTGGTTTTGCGCGAGCGCGGGCAGCGCCGTCACGCTAACGCGGGCCCCGCCGCTGTCGACGGGCGACACGCTGACGCGACCGGCATCGTCGGCGTGCGCCGCGCCGGCGGCCAGGCACCCGGCCGCGGCCAACGCGGCCATGACCGCGCGGCATGCGCGGCGAATCGAGCGTCCGGGCGTGAGGGGAAGGGGGCGTGCAACCGGCAACACGGCATGGGCGCCCACGTCACGCTCCGACGAACGCTTCGCGGAACGTATCGATGGCGATGCGCAGCGAGATTTGCGGTTGTTCGAGATAGCTGACGAGCTTGCTGATTCCATGTTCGTTCTGGGCGTGGTCGTCGATCCATTCGGGATCGTCGATGTCGATGTTGTGCGCGGCGTAGGCCTGCGGATCGATGACGCTATGCAGCGTCTTGGCCGATGCGCCGTTGAAGCCGATGACGAGACGCTCGCGCTCGGCGATCGTGCCGATGAAGATCGCGAGTTCGATATCGGTCTGCGCGAGAAACGGGGCGATGAGTTCGAGCCAGAACGCGGCGACGAGGGTGCGATAGAACGTATCGCTCGGCAGCGGCAACGTCAGCCCGCGCTCGAGATTCGGTGCGTGGCTCAGCATGACGGGCTTGAGCAGCGAGCCGAGTGCGAGCATCGCGCCGCGCAGCCGCACAGGGTGGCCGCTCGCGAGCAGCATCTGCTCGAGCCCGGCGAGCGTCTGGTGCTCGACGAAGTCGGAGAACGTGCCGTCGTGCGAATTGGCGACGCCGACGTCGATGGACACCTGCGTATCGCCGAGCGCCTGGAGTGCGGCCGCCGGCTCCTCGCAGTCATAGAGGGTGCGCATCTGCGTCGAAGCGCGCGACCACAAGCGCGCGAACGCAAGCGGGCTGCGCGCGAGGAAAGCGAGGGGGCGCTCCACTTCCAGTGCGGTCGCCGCGAGCAGCGGGAAGCGGCGCGAGGACACGTCGTGGCTCGACATCAAGTGGCCGGCGACCGCGATCCGGCTTTGCGAACCGAGGAAGGCGAAATGCATCGGTTTCGCGTTTTCGTAGACGATCTTCCAGCGCGGGTCTTCGGCGAGCAGTTCCATCGCTTGCGCCACCCAGCGGTCGAGCGTCTGCATCAGTTGCGGATTCTGCGTGCTCTTGACGAAGTCCCCGCGCGAAGGAATCTTGCCGAAGTAGGCGAGTTGCGCCTGGACCGATTGCGTCATTGCGCGGCTCCTGTGGTCGAGACCGCCCCTTGGGCGGCCGAGGGAGAAGGGGCGACGGACGGCGCCGCTCGAACGGGCATGGCCGACGCGCCGCTCGTGCCGGGCGCTTGGGCCGGCGTGCCGCTCGCCTGCGCGAGCGCCAAGCGGGCCTGCGCGACGTCGGCGACGGATTCGGGCAGACGTACGCCGCGCAAGCTTTGTTGCTGCGGAGCGTCGCCGCCGCCGCTCGAGGGCTGCGAGGTGCTGATGATCCGCATGCTCAATGCCACCGTGATGCTGCCTTGCGTCCACGTCAGTGCGAACGTGCCGTCCGGATTACGCGTGCGCTTGGCCGAGTTGATCAGCTTTTCGAGACCGTAGCGGCCTGGCTCGTTGACGAGCTCGATCGTGCGCCCGTCGAACGAGGTCGCCGTGAGCGTCGCACCGGGCGAGCCCTGCGGATTCGGCCAGACGAAGTTCGTCCACTGCGGCGGCGTGTTGCGGTAGCGCAATTGCTGGCCGTCGATCGAGATCGTGTACTCGGTCGTGCCTTGGCCCGGCTGCGGCATGATTTGGAACACTGTTTGCGGTTCCGCGGCGCCGCCGCCGTTGCCGGCCGCCGCACCGGAAAGCGGCGCCACCCAGCGGGCGAAGCCGTTCGTGAATTCGGGCGAGAGCGCGAGCCCCATGCCGCCCCAGGTGCGCGGCGACAGGGTATCGCCACGCCGCACGGCGAGCGGCCCTAGCGTCGTGCCGACGAACTTCGAGATCGCGCCTTCGGGGCCGAACACTTGTCCGATCTCGCTCGCGCCGGCCTCGACCTTGGCATCGCCTGAGAACGGGTACTTGTTCGCGAGCGAGTTTTCGAAGGCCTGATAGACCTGCGCGTTCCAAACCTTGTTGACTTCGTTGCTGGCCGGCTCGACGACGACCGCGAACGCCTGCATCAACGGCCGCACGAGCAGCGGACGCAACGCCTTGCGTTGGTCGTCGGTGAGGCCGGTCAGCATTTGTTCGTCGACGAACTTCAGGGAATCGGCGAGTTCCGAGCCGCTGCCGTCGAGCGTCTGCTGCATCAGCTCGCGCGCGCCGGGGCCCGGATCGCCCTGGTTCTTGAGCACGTTAAAGCGCGTGCGAACCTTCGAGAGCGAATCCATGTAGCCGTTGAGCAGCGACGTGTTTTCCTGCTTGGCGGCGATCCGCGCGAGGCCCGAGAACGCGATGCCGATCGGGCCGGCCGTGGTGGAGCCGCCGAGATTGACGTCGACGTCCACGCCGGCGTTCTGCGCCGCCTGCGTCTTCGACGAGAAGAGCCGCTTGAACCAGCCCGTCACGCCGCTTTGCGCCTTTTGCAGCGTGGTCGAGGCCAGCGCCGGGTTGTCCCACGCCGTTTGATCGTAGGCCGTTTCGAGGATCTTGCGGATGGGCGAGTCTTGCGGATCGCCGAGACGATTCATCGCGTCCACCGCTTGGCCGAAGCTGCCGAAGTCGCGCACGGCGATGCCCTGCATGAAGCGCTGCCAGTGCTGGACATACTCGGTCTTGTACATGCCGACGAGCGCCTTTTGAATCTGCTCGGGACTGCCTTCGAGCGTGAGATCGTCTTGCGACGCGGTGCCGAGCACCCAGTCCTTCGCCTGCAGCTCCTTCGTCGCGGCGTCGCGGATCGCGGGCTTCACGTAGTCGAACCAGGCTTCGCGCGTGAACGTGCCCGGAATCGCGTAGCTGCCGCCCACGAGGCCGGTGTTATTCTCGCCGACGATGCGCGCGACGGTCATCGGCGCGAAACGCGTCGAGGCGCGCGCCTTGATTTCCTCGTAGACGCGCTGGCGCGCCGGCATGCCGCGCACGACATGGCGCAGGCTCTCGCGCGTTTGATCGATGAGCGACAGATTCGCGTCGATCATCGGCCAGTCGTCGTCGGAGACGCGGGACAGGTAGAACGTGATCATGCGCTCGGCGCTGCGAATCATTTCGTCGCGCGACATGTTCCCCCGGTTGGTCTCCAGCCAGCCGCGCCAGAAACGAGCCAGCTGATCGGTCAGGTGAGCCGCTTCGACATGACGCTTGTCCGACAGCATCAGGTACGTTTTCAGCGCGTTGTAGGCGTCCTCGACGTTGGTCGGGGAAGCGTCGCTGTAGAGCCCGCCGCGGCCGGTTTGACCGCCCTGTGCGTTTTGCAGGGCCTGCACCCCGCTGGCGGCTGCATCGCCCGCGCGCGCCGAGACGGCGATCGCACCCGATTCGGGCGGACGCGTGAGCGGTGTCAGTTGATCGGGATGCGCGTCGACCTCCTTGAGGAACGACACGAGATTTTGCGAAACGGGATCGAGCATCAGCTGTTTGACGCCGCCATAGTACTCGGCCAAAAGGCGCTGCTCGATCCGATCGCCTTGGTAAAGGCCGAGCGATACCGACAGCGGCCGATCGCGGCGGAACTGCTCGAGCTGGGTGATGCGATCCTCGAGAATGTCCATGGCTTGCAGCCGCGATTGCAGATCGTTGCGGTTTTGCTGCAGACGGACGATGTTGTCGAGATCGGCTTGGACGTTCGTGGCGAGCTGCTCGTTGCCGATCGTCGACCAAGTCCAGCCGCCGAGCGCGAGCGCGAGCACGGCTACGAACGCGAAGAACGTGCCGTAGCGCAGCCGCGTCTTGGCGGGGCTGGCGAATTGCCGCACCGTTTGGCGATCGGCGAAGATGACCTTCGAAAACAGATCGCGCAGGAAGAAGCCGTTCTTGGACGAGGCCGCTTGCGGCTTGGGCAGATCGTCGACGGACAGCCCGAAGCGCTGTCCGATGCGCTCCGCGGCCGCACTGTTCGTTTCGCCCTCCTGCAGCGCGCTCGTAAAGTAGAAGCCGCGCAAAATGGGCTTGTGTTGGAACGGGTTGTTTTCGAAGAGCGTGGCGAGAAAGACGCGCAGCGCGGGCTTGATGGCCAGGAACTCGAGCGGAAAGCTCAACTGCCCCGGCGAGAGCATCGTGCCGCGATTGATCGACATTTGCGCGACGCTGATCTCCTTGAGCCCCTCGTAGAGTTCTTCGAAGCGTTCGTCGAACAGCGTGACGATGTCGCGCTTCTCGTCGTGCACGTAGGGCAGCGTCGCGCCCCAGACGCGGTCGTATTCATGACGTTCGCCGCCGCTGAAGAATTCGGCGAAGCCCGTGATGAGGTCGGCCTTTGTGAACATGACGTACACGGGTGCGAACACTTCGAGCTTTTCGGTCAGCTCTTGCACGCGCTGGCGCAGGCTGCGGGCGAGGTTGATGGTGGCGTCGGGGCGGCTGCTCGTGAGCTCGGCGATGCTGGCCGTCACGATGATGCCGTTGATCGGCGCCTTCGGACGGTATCGTTTGAGCAGATTCAGAAAGCCGAGCCACTCGGTGCGGTCTTCCTCGTGAACCGAGTAGCGGCCGGCCGTGTCCAGCAAGATGCCCTCGGTGGTGAAGAACCAATCGCAGTTGCGTGTGCCGCCGATGCCGTGCACGACCGCGTCGCTTTTTTCAGCGAACGGGAACTGCAGCCCGGAATTGAGTACGGCGCTGCTCTTGCCGGCCGCCGGGTTGCCGATCACGATGTACCACGGCAGTTCGTAGAGCGCCGAGCCGCCTGACACCTGACCGATTTTCGACGTCTTGATCGTGCGCACGGCTTCGGTGAGCCGCGTGCGCAGCACGTCCAGATCGGCGGGCTTGGCGGCGCTCACCTGCGGCGCCTTGCCCGTTTCGGCTTCCTGCTCGAGCATGTCGCCGAGCTTGGCCGAGGCGCGCCGCGCGGCGATGCGCCGCCACAGCCAGACCACGAAGATGAGCGCAAGCAGGGCGGCGACCGCCAGCGCGGGCCACAGGAGCGGCAAATCGAACCAGAGAGCGAGCCCGAACAGGATCGCGGCGATGACGACCACCCCGACGACGGTCATCGTGCGTTTGCTGGTCAGCGCATTGAGGAAGCGTTGCATAAGGCTTTAACGTTCTAAGTCTTGGCGAATGGCGCCGCGAACAGTGTCGCGAGGCATGTCGTATCGGTCTATCGGAGCGCGGCGCGTGATGTTCGCCTATTGCCCTGCGGTCGGGCCGTTCGGCCGGCGCCCTAGGACGAATCCGGGCTTGTGATATTCAACGTGTCCGAAATCCATCAATTTCCATCGTCCGCCCCATGTCAGCCCGACTTGTTCGGCGGTTTGACCGTACAGCTGATAGCCTCGCATGGCCCACGGATCTTTCTCGGAAATGACGACCTTGCCGTCGCGCAAAAAGGCGTTATCGGCGGCGAGGCCGTATTGGTGGTAGCTCTGATATGCGGCCGCATTAGTCACGCCCCCCAGCTGCGCGAGTCGGTTTTGCCTCTCCGGGCTTCGGTAGCCTTCCAACAGCGCCATTTCATATCCGTACTGCTCGCGCATGATCTTGTAGACGAGCAATAGGCGTGTTCTGAAATCGGCATCAAGCAAATTCCAATCGCGGCTCGCGTCGCGCAGTGCTGGACGGACCTGTTCGACTTCCTGCGTCGTAAAGACCTCGGGCGGCAACGGCGGCGGTGGAACGAGCTGCTCGCCATTGAGCAATGCGGCGATTTTCTCGTCCGGTACGCGCGTAACGCCATCAAACTGAAATAATTGGCGCCCACGCAAACAAATTGCAATCAATGGAGGCGCCGCAAGGATACCTGCCGTAATCAAAATCAGCAAGCGCTGCCGAATCAGTATTTTTTTCGTGCCGTAAAGCGTGATGTGAGAAATTTTTACTGATTTATCGATGCCACCGCGAAGCTGTGATATCCCACGGGACGTTCGCCGTGACATCCGCCGATGCAATTCGAGTGCGGCGGACATTAGCGCTGCCCGTGCGGGAGGCAAAAGGAACAATGCCGCGATGGTGACGGCGGCGGCGAAATAAGCGGCGAGTGCGACTGCAATCAAGATGAGCCCCGGAAGGGAAATAAATTGTATTTTGTAATGCTTGCTCTTAGAATCTGGCCTGCTGCCAAGGGAGGCAGGATTGTATTATCGCGGCGAATTAAACACGGATTCAATGAGAGACTGAATGAGTGCGCCCGACAGCACCAGTTCCAAAGGGCGGCCGAGCCTGCTTTCCGAGACGGCTCCTGGGGCCGGCGACAGCAGTTCCCGTATTCTTGCGAGCCTAGAAGGGCGCGCGGTGGCGCAGCCGCTGCCGCGCCGTCGTTCCAAAAAACCTTTGATGATCGCCGCGCTGGCCGTCATCGGCTTCGGCGCGTTGGGCGCGTGGCAGTTGCAGCGCGGCCAGCAGGGCGAATCGGTTGCAACGGCGGCCGCGCCGGCAACGGGAGGCAGCGCCGTCGAGGCAAGTGCCGGCAAGGTGCAAGCAGCGGCTGGCGGAGCCAGCGCCGTGGCGACTGCCGCGGTCGTGAATGCAAGCGGCGTGAGCGCGACCGCCGGTGGCGCCTCGACGCCTCAAGCAGCCGTGATCGTTGCCGACGATTCCACGCGCGCCGATACGTCCGTTGCGGCAGCGTCGGGCAGCAACGCGGACAGCGATCGGCTTTCGCGCGCGCTGGCGGGCGGCAGCGCGCCGACGCTCTCGCCAGCGTTGGCGGTGGCGCCGGGGGCTCAGCCGGACGATAAGCGCGCGTCGGCCGCGGTTGCCGCAGCGGGAAGCGCTTCCAGCACGAACGCCGCCGCCAAGCGAGCGGCGCCGGCCGTCGCCTCGCGCACCGACCGTCAAACCGCGAAGAGCCGCCATTCCGAAAAAGTCGCCGCCGCGCATGCGAGCAAGCGAGTCAAGGGCCATGCATCGTCGGTCAAGGACGATCCCGACGCCGATTTGCTCGCCGCGCTCGTGGCGCGTACGAAGCCCTACGAGCCCAAGGCCCCGAGTGCCAATGCGGTCAAGGGCGGCGCGGCGACGAAGGCTGCGCGGCCCGCGGCCGACGCGCATCGCGGCAGCCTGGCCGATAAAGTCAAGGCGTGCGACAAGGGCAATTTCTTCGAGGCGCAGGCGTGCCGCTGGCGAGTGTGCTCCGACCATTGGGGCACGGATTCCGCTTGCCCGAGCACGGCGTCGGCGGCGCAGACGCACTGACTCCTTCGCTTGCCGCCGCGCGGTCGTCGCGCGGCGTAGGGGTGTCCATCCACTAGCGCTACGTTCGCCTGCGTGCTCCACGCGCCGAGTTCGCTCCGCGAGTTGGCGTCCCGCCTGTCTTTTGGTAGCGTGGGCGGATGCCGATCGATCCGCCCCTTTCCGACATCTTGTTGATCACGCCCGAGCCGCCCGGCGACGAGCGATTCGACCTATTCCTCGATCATCTGCACCACGCTGTCGTCTCGGGGATCGCGCTCGTGCAATTGCGCGCGAAAACACTCGACGCAAAAGCCTATCGCCGCCTGGCCGGCGAGGCGTGCGCGGTGTGTCACCGATACGACGCGCGTCTCATCCTCAACGGGGGATTCGACGAACCCGGCGACGTCGACGCCGACGGTCTGCACCTGCCGAGCGCGCGTCTGATGACGTGTGAATCGAGGCCGCTTGCGCGATCGACACTGGTTTCCGCCGCATGCCATTCGCGCGAACAATTGCTCCACGCGCAGCGCATCGGCGTCGACTTCGTCACGCTCTCGCCCGTGCTGCCCACGACGAGTCACCCCGGTGAGCCGGCGCTTGGCTGGCCTGCATTTCGAACGCTCGCCGCGGAAGTTTCGCTGCCCGTCTACGCGCTCGGCGGCATGACGCACGATTCGCTGTCGACGGCGCGCACTCACGGCGCGCATGGCGTGGCCGGCATCTCGGCGTTTTGGTGAACAATGATTCACGTGCGTCTGCCCCGTGCGGAATGTGAGTCCCTTGTTCATCGCGGCGCCGAACGGGATCTTATCCAGTAGCCCGCCGTACATGCCCTAAATCGGCAACCTTCCCGGCGGCCAACACACGTCGATCATTTCGCGCAGCACATTGGGGATCGCCGCGGCGCGGCACGCGCGTTGCAAGTGTGGGGCGGGACCTCGGGTGGCCGGCGGCATCGATGCGTTGACGGTTCCTGTTTGCACGATGCGTCGGCCCATATGAGCAGCGCGGCGGCGCCGCGACGCCCGAGGAGCAATCTCACCTTTCACTACCGAAGGATGTTCACCATGGCACGCAAGACACTCGAAGATCTTTTCATTCACAGCCTGTCCGATATCTACAGCGCGGAGAAACAGCTGACAAAAGCGCTCGGCAAACTGGCGCGGGCGGCGACCAACGAGCAGTTGTCGCAGGCGTTCGAGACTCATTTGCAGGAAACGCACGGACAGGTCGAGCGTATCGACCAGGTGGTCGAAAAGTGCGGACTGCGCTTGAAGCGTATGAAGTGCGCGGCGATGGAAGGCCTCATCGAGGAAGGCGAGGAACTCATCGACGAGATCGAAAAGGGCCCTGTGCTCGACGCCGGTTTGATCGGCGCGGCGCAGAAGGTCGAGCACTATGAGATCGCGTCCTACGGCACGCTGTGCGCGCTCGCCAAGCAGCTCGGCCAGCAGGACGCGGTGACGCTGCTCAAGCAAACGCTCGAGGAAGAAAAGGCCACCGACAAGAAGCTCACCGAATTCGCGGAGAAGGTCGGCAACCCCGAGGCGAAAAAGGGTTGAGGGGATGCTGAGCCAGCACGCTTCGATTCCTGTTCGTTTTCCCATTTCTTGGAGTCAAACAATGAGTTCACCCGTTATCGACTTTGCGGGCGGCGTTGGCCATGCGGGACAGGCGGCGCTCGCCTCGATGATCGACCTGGCCAGCCAGACGTTTGCAGGGTTCGAGCGCCTCACACGCCTGAATTTGCAGACGATGAAGACCATGCTTGCCGAGCAGCACGGCATCGCGCTCGAAGCCGTCGATTCACGTTCGCTTAGTTGGACGCTTACCCTGCCGATGGCGCAAGCGCAGGCCGGTTTCAAGAAGACGTTCGCCTATTGGCAGCACGTGAACGAGATTGCCGTTGAAACCGCCACGCAGAACGCCGGAGCCGGATTGGAAGGTTTTAGGGAGTGCGCGCGGTGGCTCGCGTCCGCGAGGGCGGACGGCGCGGGCTCGCCGTTGGGCGAGTCGTTCTTGCTGACGGCGGCAGGCGCGGGGGGATCGGCGGCGGGCGAAACACAGGCCGGAAGCGAGACCGGACTGCCGGCGGCGACCCCGGCAGGCGGTAAAAAGCGCTCGGTCGACATCGTCGACGGGTCGGGCAATGTGGTGTCGTCGGTGAAGCAGTAGGGGGTGACGACGGCAGCGAGCCGCTCCCTCGAGGACATCCGTCGCCACCGTCGTTCGAATTAGGGCTTGGACCACGACAACGTTTGCGGGCGACCAAAACGCAGGAATTCGAGGCTGGTTAAACGCAAAAATGCCAAATCATTTATTGGACGGCGCAGCTAATACGCTGCGCTGCTCCTTTTTCACCTTAAGCCTGCAAAAGTCGATCAGGGTAATCACGTAGCCGTGCTCATATCGGCGCGGTTGCGACCGCACTATCTCTAGACTAATATCCACATCGCCTTTAACAGTTTTTAAGGGGCCGGTCGAACAGTCTTTCTATCGATTGGCTGGTTCGTTCGTGCAAGAAAATGAGATCTCAGATGGCCGATAGCACCGGTGGCGCTCTGGCCGTCGCGCAACGAAGCGTCGAAGATGCCGGTCATTTGCATGTCAGGCCCGCCGACGAGCGCGACCGCGCTTTTCTGTATGCCGTTTTCGAAAGCACGCGCGCGCAGGAATTCGCCCAAGTAGGCTGGAGCGCGGAGCAGATCACGGCATTGCTCTCCGATCAGTTCTCGATGCAGGACACGTATTACCGGCAGCATTATCCGCGCTGCCGTTTCGACGTCATCATGCTCGGCGAGAATCCGATCGGGCGTCTTTATCACGATTGGGGCCGCGGCGAAGCGCGTTTGGTCGATATTGCGCTGTTGCCCGTTCATCGCGGCGCGGGCATCGGCACGCGGCTCATGCGCGCGTTCGTGGCGCAGGCGGCGGCGCGGGCGGTGCCCGTGGTGCTGTACGTCGAGATGAACAATCCGGTGCGAGCGCTTTATCGTCGGCTCGGGTTCGAGCCGACGGGCGAGAACGGAATTTATGTGCAGATGCGGCGGCCCGCCATGCCGTTCGATGATGCTGGCGTGACCGAAGTCGAAGGCCTTGCGCGCGAAGAAGCGCGCTAGTGCGTCGGCGTTGCAGAGTTTGACGAGCGGCTCGCTTGCCGGCGGGCCGTTTCGAACGAATACGGCGGTAACAACGATAGACCAAGGCTGGCGATGCCGGTCGCACACATAACGAACAACGAGCGGGGGCTTGTTTGCTGTCCATCCCTACCCATGCCGAATTGCTCGAAGCAGTCGGGCAGCGTTTCACGTTTGGCGCCGCCGACGGGCACACCGTCGATGCGGTGCTTCTGTACGCGAACGCCGGTATTCCCATGAATGACAGGTTTGTCTGCTACGTAGCCATGTTCGAGCTGCCGGCGGGCGTTTCTCTTCCGCAGGACGTTTATCGCATCGGTTCACCCGCCGGCCGAACGTGGGATCTGCTCGCCACGCCGACGCGGCCCACCGAGGACGGGCGATCGACGCTCACTGTCGTTGTGCACACTCGTGCCGATGAGCTCGCCAAGGCGGCCGGCTCATCGGACGTGACGTAAGGGCAGTTTTCTTTTCTTCGACAGGAGGCGTTTGATGAGTGATCCGTATTTGGGCGAAATCCGCATGGTGGGCTTCAACTATGCACCGACCGGCTGGGCGCTGTGCCAGGGGCAGATAATTGCGATTTCGCAGAACAACGCCTTGTTTGCGTTGCTCGGCACGTATTACGGCGGCAACGGGCAGACGACCTTTCAGTTGCCGAACTTGCAAGGGCGCACACCCGTGGGCGTTGGGCAAGGTCTTGGGCTTTCGAACATCAATATCGGTGAGATTGCCGGCGCCGAGAACATGTCGCTGACGATGTCGAACATGCCGCAGCATACACATGCGGCGGCGGTGACGGCCGGCGGCGCGGGGACGGCGACGATCGCCATTCCGGCGTCGACCTCGACGACCACGCAAAGCGGCGTGCCGAGCAACGCCGCGGTGCTCGGCCCGGTCAGCGTTTCCAATCGCCAAGGCGAGCTTTACACCACGGGCACCGCCGACGTCACGCTCAAGCCGTTCGACGTGAGCGTGACTGCCGGGACGCCGACGGTCACCAACAGCATGGTCGGGCAGAACCTGCCGTTCTCGATTCGCAATCCGTATATCGGCATCAACTTCATCATTGCGCTGCAAGGGGTCTTCCCCTCGCGCGGATGATGAATGCGTGCCGTGAGAGCGGCACGCTTTTAAGGACAACACGCGATGAAATTCGCCGCCAGCCTTTCGAAACTGCTTTCCGCCATGCGCGCTTCCGACAAGCCCGTGCGCAGCGCGGTCGCCGCCATGCCCGCGCCGCTCATCGTCGCGCTGGAGCCGCGCATCGTCTACGATGCATCGGCTGCCTCGATCGGTGCGGCAGCCGTCGCGCCTCAGCATCATGTCACGGCGGACGCACAGCCGACGAGCGCCGCGCACGATACGTCGCCGGCGACTCCGAGTGTCGACGCTCAAGCTTCGATGCGAGCGGTGCACGGCTATACAACGGCGGCGGTGACTGGCGGAAACGGCGCGGGCGCAGCGGATCCGTCCGCGACGCGCGCCGTGCACGGCTTCACCGATACGGCGGTACAGACGGCGGACAAGCAAGTCGTCTTCATCAATTCGAACGTGGCCGATTTGCAAACCCTCGTCGCCGGGTTGCCGGCGGGCACGCAGTACGTCGTGCTCGATTCGACGAAAGACGGGCTTTTGCAAATCGAGCAGTATCTGCAGGAACACCCTGGGGTGAGTGCGATTCACCTCGTCTCGCACGGGGTCGCGGGGGAATTTCAAGTCGGCAGCACGTGGATCAACGAAGCCGACTTGTCGACGTACAGCGCCGAGTTCGCGCAGATCGGCGCGTCGATGAAGGCGGGCGGCGACTTTTTGATTTACGGCTGCGACGTCGCGGGTAACGCGGACGGCAAGGCGCTTGTGCAGCAGATTTCGTCGATGTCCGGATTGAACGTTGCGGCATCGACCGATGCGACGGGCGCGGCCACGCTGGGCGGCGACTGGGTGCTGGAATACGATGCCGGCACGGTTCATACCGGCGTTGTTTTCTCGGCCGCTTCGGAGCAAAGCTACGATCACGTTTTGTCTGCGTTCGACGAAACGTATGACGGCTCGGTTGGCTACGATTCGGGCACGACGGCGGTCGCGTCGACGACGCTCGGTCTTTCGACCTTGACCTATACCGGCGACCAAGCGGTCGAGTACCAGGTCGTCGGCGGTTCGCTGCCGGGCAGCGGGTCGGGCGGCGAATTGGTCGTCAACACCCAGGGCACGCAAATGTCGTCGCTGACGATTACGCGTCAAGACAGCAGTTTGATGGGGATAGAAAGTTTCGATATCGACATCTTCGTCAGCAACCAGGTGACGGTCCAAGCGCTAGATGGTTCCGGCAATGTCATTGGGAGCATCGTCCTCGATGTTTCAGCGGGCGCCACGGCCTATACGCCGGGCCACGTGTCGAGCAACTCGCTGTTTCACGTCGATCTATCCGGCAATACCGCGTTCTCTCAGGTCAAGAGCATCAAGTTTGTCGAGACGAGCGGCAATGGCACGTTTCTTTCGCCTACCCTCGACAATTTCATGTACATCGCGCCTTCCTCCCCGCCGACGGTCACGGCTACGGGTGGCACGACGTCGTTCGTGGCAGGGGACAACGTTGCCTCGACGCCTGTCGTCGTCGATTCGGGCATCACGCTGACCGACGGCAATTCGGCGACGGCGGTGAGCGCCACTGTTTCGATCACCGGCAATCTGCACAACTCTGAGGACGTGCTCAGCTTCACGAACACGAGTGCCTCGACGTACGGCAACATCGCCGCGTCGTATAACGCGAGCAACGGCATCTTGACGCTGACGTCCTCGGGCGGGACTGCGACGCTCGCGCAATGGCAGGCTGCGCTGCGCGCGGTCACTTATACCGACACGGCCGTCACGCCGAATGCCACCACGCGCGGGATCAGTTTCGAGATCACCAGCGACGGCTTTACGGCCGGCAACACCACGACCAAGGCGGTCAGCGTCACCGATACGGATCAAACGCCGATCGTCACGACGACAGGCAGCGCGACGAACTATAGCGAGGGCGCGGCCGCCATCACGATCGACAGCGGAATCACGGTCACCGACCTTGACAACACCGCGCAATCGTCGGGCACGGTCTCGGTGTCGGGTGGTTTCCATAGCGGCGATACGCTAGGGTTCACCAATAATGGCTCGACGATGGGCAACATCGCGGCCTCGTTCAACGCGGCGACGGGTGTGCTGACGCTGACCTCGGCGGGCGCGACAGCCACCGATGCGCAGTGGGCGAACGCGCTCAAAGCCGTGACGTTCTCGAGCACGAGCACGACATTCGGCGCACGGACCATTTCGTTCGCGACGAGCGACGGCACGAAGACGAGCACGGGGGCGACCGACACGATCAACGTCGTGAACCCGGTGCAAGTAACGACCGATTCGGGCTCGGCCGCGTTCGTGGCCGGCGACAACACGGCGTCGACGCCTGTCGCTGTGGATTCCGGCTTGACGGTGACCGATACCGCGTCTACGACGCTAGCGTCGGCGACCGTCGCGATCACTGGGAACTATATCAACGGCGAAGACTTCCTGGCGTTCACGAACAACGGTTCGACGATGGGCAACATCACCGGGTCTTACCAGCAGGCGACCGGCGTGCTGACGTTGACCTCGGCCGGTGGGACGGCCACGGTTGCGCAATGGCAGGCCGCGTTGCGCGCGGTGACCTACACCGACACCATCGTGACGCCCAATCCCTCGGTCCGCACGATCAGCTTCAGCGTCACTGATAGCCTGTCGAATACCAGCACCACGGCCACGCGCACCGTGACAGTCACCGATACCGATCAAACGCCGATCGTGACGACGACGGGCGGCACGACGAATTACGTCGGCGCAACATCGGCGGTGACGATCGACGGTGGCATCACGGTCGGCGATCTGGACAACGCGACGCAGTCGTCGGGGACGGTGTCGGTGTCGGCCGGGTTCCACAGCGGCGACACGCTGAGCTTCACGAACGACGGCGCGACGATGGGCAACATCACGGGATCGTACAACGCGGCGACAGGGGTGTTGACGTTGAACTCGTCGGGCGCGTCGGCGACCGACGCGCAATGGGCCAACGCATTGAAGGCGGTGACGTTCTCGAGCACGAGCACGACGTACGGCAACCGCACGATTTCGTTCACGACCAATGACGGCACGAAGGCGAGCACGGCAGCGACCGATACGGTTCACATGACATCGCCGCCGACGATCACGACCGATTCGGGCTCGGCGGCGTTCGTCTCGGGCGACAATACGACGTCGACGCCGGTGGCGATCGACTCGGGCTTGACTGTGGCCGATGGCAGCTCGACGACGTTCGCTTCGACGACGGTGGCGATCACGGGTGGTTTCCAAGGCTCGCAGGACGTCCTGGCGTTCACGAACAACGGTACGACGATGGGCAACATCACGGCGTCGTACAACGCTGGAACGGGTGTGATGACCCTCACATCCGCCGGCGCGACCGCGACCCTCGCGCAATGGCAGAGTGCCCTGCAGTCGATCACCTATACGGATACGAACCAAGTTCCCAATGCGACGACGCGCACGATCAGCTTCACGGCCACCGACGGTGCGGGCCACACGAGCGCCACGGCCACGCGCACGGTGACGGTGACGGCAACGGATCAATCGCCGATCCTGACGACGACGGGCGGCACGACGAACTATGTGGGCGCGTCGTCGGCCGTGACGATCGACGGCAACGTCACGGTAAGCGACGCGGACAACTCGACGGAAACGTCAGCGACGGTCGCAATCGGTACCGGTTTCCATAGCGGCGATGTGCTCAGTTTCACGAATGACGGCGCGACGATGGGCAACATCCAGGCGTCCTACAGTGCCGGCACGGGCGTACTGCTGCTGACTTCGATTGGCGGCACCGCGACCAAGCCCCAGTGGGCCAGCGCATTGAGCTCGGTGACGTTCTCGAGTACCAGCACGACGTACGGCAGCCGCACGATCTTGTTCCAAGTCAACGACGGGACGAAGAACAGCGCGCAAGTGACCGACACGATCAACATGACCGCACCGCCGGTCATCACGACCGATTCGGGGTCGGCTGCATTCATCTCGGGTGACAACACGACATCGACGCCGGTGGCGATCACGGGCGGCTTCCATAGCAGCGAAGACGTACTGGCGTTCACGAACGACGGCGCGACGATGGGCAACATCACGGCCTCCTACAACGCGGCGACGGGCGTGATGACGCTGACCTCGGCCGGTGCGACGGCAACACTGGCGCAATGGCAGAGCGCGCTGCGATCGATCACGTATACGGACACGCTCGTTACGCCGAATACGGCCACGCGCACGATCGGCTACACGACGGTGGACGGGGCGGGCAATACCAGCGCCACGGCCACCCGCACGGTGACGGTGACGGCGACGGACCAAACGCCGATCGTGGGGGCAACGGGGAGCACGACGAATTACGTCGGCGGAACGACGGGCGTAGCGATGAGCGGCGGCGTCACGGTCAGCGACCTGGACAACACGACACAATCGTCGGGCACGGTATCGGTGTCGGGCGGCTTCCACAGCGGCGACACGCTGACGTTCGTCAACACGAGTTCGTCCACGTTCGGCAATATCGTTGGTTCTTACAACTCTGCGACGGGCGTTTTGACGCTGACGTCCTCCGGGGCGACGGCCTCGGATACGCAATGGGCCAGTGCCTTGTCGGCGGTGACGTTCTCGGCGGGCTCGAGCGCGACGCCGGGCAACCGCACGATTTCGTTCGCGACGAGCGACGGCACGAAGACGAGTACGGCTGCAACCGATACGGTTGCCGTGCTCGGGCCGCCGACGATCGTGACCGATTCTGGTTCGGCGACATTTGTCGCGGGCGACAACACGGCATCGACGCCGGTTGCGATCGATTCGGGCCTGACCGTAACGGACGGCGCGGCGCCGACCTTGTCTTCCGCAACCGTGGCGATCACGGGCAACTTCCAATCGGGCGAAGACGTGCTCGCGTTCATCAACACGAGCGCTGCGACGTACGGCAATATCGCCGCTTCGTACAATGCGGGGACAGGCGTGCTGACGCTCTCGTCGTCCGGCAACACGGCGACGCTGGCGCAGTGGCAGGCGGCGCTCGATGCCGTGACGTACACCGACACGGCGGTGACGCCGAACGCGGCGACGCGCACGATCAGCTTCTCGGTGGTGGACACGGGCGCTGTGACGAGCAATACGGCCACGCGG
>DATJJH010000053.1:0-5042 GCA_035492395.1 Trinickia sp.
CGTTCCGACGCGCAACGCCGCTAAGCCTCGGCCGCCTCGCTCGGCTCGAGCAACGCCGATAGCACATCGACCGTGCGTGCCGTCGCCCCGCTATGCCGCGAGGCGAATGCGGCGGCCGCGGCCCCCATCGCCACGCGCCGCGACTTGTCGGCGAAGAGTTCGCCCAGCACGCGCGCCAAATCACGCGGGTCGCCGACCTGCACGGCCGCTCCGGCGGAAACGGCGTCCTTCGTGGCCTGCGCGAAGTTGAACACGTGCGGACCGATGAGCACGGGTACGCCCACCGCGCACGCCTCGATGAGGTTTTGCCCGCCGAGCGGGAGCAAGCTGCCGCCGATGAACGCGACGTCCGACGCTGCGTAGTACGCGCCGAGCTCGCCCATCGAATCGCCGAGCAGCACCGTGACATCCGAGCGCAACGGCGCGTCGGCCACCTGGCTCGCCGCCGCGGCGGCGAGCGCCGCCCCGCCCCACGCGGAACGCCTGACGCAATGCAAGCCGCGCCGCTCGACGAGCGCGGTCACTTCGTCGAAGCGCTGCGGGTGACGCGGCACGAGAATGAGCAGCGCGTCTTCGGTCGACAGCGCCGCGAATGCATCGAGCACGAGCGCTTCCTCGCCCTCGCGCGTGCTCGCCGCTACCCACACCGGCCGCGGGCCGAAAGCGGCGCGCCACGCGCGGCCGCGCGCGACGAGTTCGGGCGGCGTCGCCATGTCGAATTTGAGGTTGCCGAGCACGGCCACGTTGCGCGCGCCGAGCGCCGTGAGACGTTCGGCATCGGACGGGCTTTGCGCGAGCACTCGCGTGAAGCCGCCGAACACCTCACGCGCGGCAGCGCCGAACCGCGCCGCCCGTTTGAACGAGCGGGCCGACATACGAGCGTTCGTCAGCACGAGCGGCACGTCGGCCGCGCGGCATTCGTCGATCAGCGTCGGCCACACTTCCGTTTCCATCACGATGCCGAGCGATGGCCGCCAAGCGCGCAGGAATCGCCGGACCGCGTGCGGCTGGTCGTACGGCAGGTAGCAGCGCAAGACGCGATCGCCGAACACCTGCGTGCTCGTTGCGCGGCCGCTCGGCGTCATGTGCGTGACGAGCACGCGTGCATCGGGCCGCGCCACCATCAGCGCATCGATCAACGGCTGCGCCGCGCGCGTTTCGCCGACAGACACCGCGTGGACCCAAATGAGCGGCGCGCTGTCCTCGGGCACGCGTCCTCGCGCGAAGCCGAAGCGCTCGCCGATATGCTCGCGATAGCCGCGCTCGCGGCGCGACCGAATGAAGAGCCGCAAGACAGCGAGCGGCGCGACGACCCACCAGAGCGCGCGGTAAATGGGCCTCAGCATGTCGCCTCTGCCGCTTTCGACGCGACGAACTCAAACCCGAAGCACGCCACCGCGAACACCGAGCGGCCGACCGTCATCCCGCTTTGCATCGCCCTCACACCAGCGCGCGGCCTTCGAGCCGCTCCAAGATGCCTAGCGGCGCGCATTCGGGCTGCACCATCGCTCGAACGGGCAGGAAAAACGTCTGCTCCAGCATGTATTGCCCCGACATGGCCGCGTGCGACGTCTGATCGGAAAAACAAATCCAAGTACTGCCCGGCGGGAACGGCATCGTTTCTTGCGGACACGACTTTTGATAGTCGAGGTTGGCCTTCATCCCGTCGTGCAGGTTGAGCATCAAGTGATCGTAGGCGCTGCGCGGCGACTTCGTGATGTGAAGCGCATTGAGCAGCCACGCCGAACCCGGCGTCTGTCGCTTGATCGTCGGCAAAAAGCGTTTCGCCATCTGCTCGAACGGCTCGCCCACGCGCCAGACCCGCGGCTCGCCATTCGGATTGACGTTGGCGAATACGCGCAGAATGCGCTCGCCTCGATTCGGGCGCGACGGAAACGCATCGACGTGCAGACGGCTGTCGTCCTTGCGCCAGGACGTGTGCCGCGTTTCCACGCGCATGAGCCGCAAGCTCGTGGGCGCGGGGCGCAGCGCATCGCGATATTCGGGCAGCAGGTGATCGATGAGCGTGCGAACTTGTGCGTGGTAGCGCGCGATGAGCGCGCGCACGGCCGACTGCGTGACGGTATCGCCCGCCACGCCGCGCAGCGCGCCGCCGTTCGGATCGAGGCTGATGTTCTTGCGTTTCGGGTCGGCAAGCGACGGATCGAGCAGCGCCGTTTCTCCGCCCTCTATCGCAAAGCGCAAATTCGGAAAATAGATGACCTTGCCGGTTTCGAGCGCGACGCGCAGCGTATCGCGCGTAACCGATAGGTCGGAACCTTCCCAATCCGAACAATTGACTTCTAGGATTTGCGATTCTTTCATGGTGCCGTGGGTCGCCTCGATTACAGCAGGCCGAATCCGGCCAGCGCGGTCTTGACTTGCTGCAGCGTCGGCGGATCGCCGGCGGTGCCGAGATTGACGACGCGAGCGGACCAATAGCCGCCCGTGCGCCATGCGGTCGCGAAATTGTACAACTCGACGGTGGGCCGCTTCAGGGCCGCCGCGATATGGACGAGCCCCGTATCGACGCCCACGGTCGCCGCCGCCCCATCGAGCAGCCCGACGACCGCGGGCAACGACAGACGCGGCGGCACGATGGCCGCGGCGCCGAACTCCTTCGCCAAGCGCTCGCTCGTCTCGCGTTCCGCCTCGCTGCCCCACGGCAGCACGAGCGAAGCGCCACGCGTGACGAGCGCGCGGCCGAGTTCGATCCATGAGGCATCGGGCCATTGCTTGTCGGCGCGAGAGGTCGCGTGCACGAGCACGACGTACGGGACGGGCAGATTCAGCCCCACTTCAGCCAGTGCACGGGCGGCGCGCGACGTATCGAGCCCGAAGTCGATATCGTCGGAAGGTTGTGGCCGCGGCGCGCCGATGGCCTGCGCGACGAGCTGGCGCGTGCGCTCGACCACGTGCGTGCGCGGCTCGATCGGCACCCGCCGGCTATAGAAGAAGCGCACGGGCCACTCGTAGCCGGCCCCATCGGTGCGGTTGCCCAGCCCGACGAGCGGCCCGCGGGCCCAGCTCGCCACCCAGGCCGTCTTGATGAGGCCTTGACAGTCGATGACGAGGTCGTAGCGCTCGGCGGCCAGCGCGCGCCGGAACGCGGCGATCTCCCGCCATGTCGCGGGCGAGAACAGGCGCTTGCGCCAGCGCCGCAACGAGAACGGAATGGCCCGGTGGACACCCTGCACGAGCGTGACGAGATCGGCGAAGCTTTCCTCGACGAGCCAATCGATCTGCGCGCCCGGATAGACACGCAGAATGTCGGCGACGGCGGGCATGTTGTGAACGACGTCACCGAGCGACGACACGCGGACGAGCAGGATCTTTTGCACGCTGAAAGGTAAAAGAAAGATACGGCATCGCAGCACGGCGGCGGGAAATGAACCTTCCCACCCGCGCACTGCCTGAAGGGAGGGGATTCTACCGCGCCCACGGGCCGATTTTGAGCCGCATTCGGTCGCAACCGGCCCGATTGGACCAGAATTTGCCGCATGGAGAATCATTGCCCCGACGCCACGATGCCGCCTCCACGTCATGTCGCGGGGCGGAAAGCACTACAATGCTCGTCGTTCGAATCACGCGCTCGTCGAGCGCAGCACCTCAACGCAACATGTCCAGTTCGTACCGCCTAGCGCACCTAGCGCACCTAGCGCGCGCGACGCTCGCGTTCGCGGCGCTCACGGCTCTCGCCGCGTGCTCCAGCGCGCCGCAGCCGAAATTTCAGCAAGAAATGTTCGATACGGGCGCGAGCCCGTTCTCGCGCACCTTCCATGTCGGCAGCTCCGACGCGTGCGAAGCCGTGCGCCGCGCCTTGCTCAATCAAGGCTATCTGACGACGCTCACGCAAACCGACCGCATCGACGCGACGAAGGACTTCCAACCGAACGGCGACTCGCACATCACGGTGGAATTTCACGTGGTTTGTACGCCGGGCGTGGATGCAGACGGCTCCAGCATCGTCTATGCGAACGCGATTCAAAGCGGCTACACGCTGAAGAAAAGCGATACGTCGGCCAGCGTCGGCTTGAGCCTGCTCGGGTCGGTCTCGCTGCCGATTCGCTCCAATAGCGACGCCATGGTGAAGGTGTCGAGCGAAACGATTCAATCGAACGCGTTCTACGATCGATTCTTCGATTCGGTGGGCCACTACGTGAGCACGCTGATCAAGACGGCGCCCGTGCCGGTCGCTCCGGTGAAGACGAGCGCCTTGCCGGGGTTGCCGCCGCCCGTGATCGTGGCCCCGCCCGCGGCGGCATCGGGCGCGGCCGCCACACCTCAAGACACGACACCGTCCGCGATGCAGCAGCCGAGCGCGCAGCCCGCTCCGGACCAGGCCGCGTCGCAGTAACGCGCGCGGCGCGCCCGCGCCGCGTACGGGGAACCGCTTAGAACGGCAGCTTCGCGTCCGGCTTGGCCGCGACGATCACGCGGCGGAAATCGTCCTGAATGCGCTTGAGCGCATCGGCGCTGTCGGCCTCGAAACGCATGACGACGACAGGCGTCGTGTTCGACGAACGAGCCAGGCCGAAGCCGTCCGGATACTCGACGCGCAAGCCGTCGATCGTGATGACTTCGTCCGCGCCCGTGAACTGCGCTTCTTTCTGCAAGCGCCCGATCAGCGTGAAGTTTTCGCCTTCTTCGAGCTTGAGCTGCAGCTCGGGGGTCGACAGCGAGTTCGGCAGATCGTTGAGCACCTTGCTCGGATTCTGCTCGCGCGAGAGCAATTCCAGCAGGCGCGCGCCGGTGTAAAGGCCGTCGTCGAACCCATACCAGCGGTCCTTGAAGAAGACGTGACCGCTCATTTCGCCGGCTAGCGGCGCGCCTGTTTCGCGCAGCTTCGCCTTGACGAGCGAGTGGCCGGTCTTCCACATCACCGGGTCGCCGCCCTTCGCGCGCACCCACTTCGCGAGATTGCGCGTGCACTTCACGTCGTAGATGATTTGCGCGCCGGGGTTGCGCGACAGGACTTCCTGCGCAAACAGCATCAATTGGCGGTCGGGGTAGATGATCTGCCCGTCCTTCGTCACGACGCC
>DATJJH010000054.1:0-34892 GCA_035492395.1 Trinickia sp.
GCCGGCGTCGCGAAGGCGAAAGCCGATCACGTCGTGATCGCCGGCCATGACGGCGGCACGGGCGCATCGCCGCTGTCTTCGGTCAAGCACGCGGGCACGCCGTGGGAACTCGGCCTGGCCGAAACGCAGCAGACGCTCGTGTTGAACCGCCTGCGCGGCCGTATCCGCGTGCAGGCCGACGGTCAGATGAAGACGGGCCGGGACGTCGTGATCGGCGCGCTGCTCGGCGCCGACGAGTTCGGCTTCGCGACGGCTCCGCTCGTCGTCGAAGGCTGCATCATGATGCGCAAGTGCCACTTGAACACCTGCCCGGTCGGCGTCGCCACGCAAGATCCGGTGCTGCGCGCAAAGTTCCAGGGTCAGCCGGAACATGTCGTGAACTTCTTCTTCTTCGTGGCCGAGGAAGTGCGCGAAATCATGGCACAGCTCGGCATCCGCAAGTTCGAAGATCTCATCGGCCGCGCCGACTTGCTCGACACGAAGAAGGGCGTCGAGCACTGGAAGGCCAAGGGGCTCGATTTCACGAACGTCTTCTACCAGCCGAAGGTGCCGAACGACGTCGCACGCAAGCACGTCGAAGAGCAGGATCACGGCCTTGTGCGCGCGCTCGATCACACGCTGATCGAAAAGGCGCGCGCGGCGATCGAAAGCGGCGAGCACGTGTCGTTCATTCAACCGGTGCGCAACGTCAACCGCAGCGTCGGCGCGATGCTTTCGGGCGTGATCGCCAAGAAACACGGCCATGATGGGCTCGCCGACGATGCTATCCATATCCAACTGAAGGGCACGGCGGGCCAAAGCTTCGGCGCGTTCCTCGCGCGCGGCGTGACGCTCGATCTCGTCGGCGACGGCAACGACTACGTCGGCAAGGGGCTCTCGGGCGGGCGCATCATCATCCGCCCGACGAACGATTTCCGAGGCAAGTCCGAGGAAAACATCATCTGCGGCAATACGGTGATGTACGGCGCGCTCGAAGGCGAAGCGTATCTGCGCGGCGTGGCGGGCGAGCGCTTCTGCGTGCGCAACTCGGGGGCGAGCGCCGTCGTCGAGGGCACCGGCGATCACGGCTGCGAGTACATGACGGGTGGCACCGTCGTCGTGCTCGGCGAGACAGGACGCAACTTTGCGGCTGGCATGTCGGGCGGCGTGGCGTTCATCTACGACGTGGACGGCACGTTCGCGAGCAAGTGCAACAAGGCAATGGTCGCGCTCGAACCCGTGCTGCAGCAGGCCGAGCAAGAGCGTACGGTCGATCGCGGGCTTTGGCACATGGATACGACCGACGAAGCGCTGCTCAAGGGTCTCGTCGAGCGGCACTTCCAGTTCACCGGATCGCCGCGCGCCAAGGCGCTGCTCGAGAACTGGGACGCGTCGCGCCGTCAGTTCGTCAAGGTCTTCCCGACCGAGTACAAGCGTGCGCTCGGCGAGTTGGCCGCCAAAAAGGCCGCCAAAGAGGCGATGGCTGCGTAAGCGGCCGACGCACGAGAGGCGCTGCGCCGGCACGGTGCGCGCCCCGACCTGACCCGAGCGGCCGGCGAAGCTCGCCGCGTCTCGATCGACATCGACATCGACACGAGCGCGCGGCCTAGCCGGCCCACCCCCGATACCGACGATTTTGGAAAGAAGAGCATCCCATGGGCAAGGCAACCGGTTTTCTCGAGTTTGAGCGCCGCCACGAGTCGTACGAGGCCCCGCTCGCACGTTTGAAGCACTACAAGGAATTCGTTCTCTCACTCTCCGACGAGGACGCGAAGGTTCAAGGCGCGCGCTGCATGGATTGCGGTATTCCGTTTTGCAACAACGGCTGCCCGGTCAACAACATCATTCCCGATTTCAACGACCTCGTTTATCACCAAGATTGGCAGCGCGCGATCGAGGTGCTTCACTCGACGAACAATTTCCCCGAGTTCACGGGCCGCATTTGTCCGGCTCCGTGCGAGGCGGCGTGTACGCTCGGCATCAACGCCGACCCCGTCGGCATCAAGTCGATCGAGCATGCGATCATCGACAAGGCTTGGAGCGAAGGCTGGGTGGCCCCACAACCGCCCAAGAAGAAGACCGGCAAAAAGGTTGCCGTCGTCGGCTCCGGCCCGGCCGGGCTCGCGGCCGCGCAGCAGCTCGCGCGCGTCGGTCACGACGTGACCGTGTTCGAAAAGAACGACCGGATCGGCGGGCTTTTGCGCTACGGCATTCCGGACTTCAAGCTCGAAAAGTGGCTGATCGATCGGCGCATGCGTCAAATGGAAGCCGAAGGCGTCACGTTCCGCGCGAACGTGTTCGTCGGCAACGATCCGCTGCCTGCCTACATCGGCAACACGGCCAAGGAAACGATCACGCCCGAGGCGCTCAAGGAGCAGTTCGACGCGGTGGTCATCGCGGGCGGCTCCGAGACGCCGCGCGACCTGCCCGTGCCGGGGCGCGAGCTGGCCGGCATCCACTACGCGATGGAATTCCTGCCGCAGCAGAACAAGGTCAACGCGGGCGATAAGCTCGCCGACCAATTGCTCGCGAAGGGCAAGCATGTTGTCGTCATCGGCGGCGGGGACACGGGTTCGGATTGCGTCGGCACGTCCAATCGCCACGGCGCGAAGAGCGTGACGCAGTTCGAGCTGCTGTCGCAGCCGCCCGAAGAAGAGAACAAGCCGCTCGTTTGGCCCTATTGGCCGATCAAGCTGCGCACCTCGTCGTCGCACGAGGAAGGCTGCAGCCGCGATTGGTCGGTTGCGACGAAGCGCTTCGAAGGCAAGAACGGCAAGGTCGACAAGCTCATCGCCGCGCGGGTCGAGTGGAAGGACGGCAAGATGCAGGAAGTGCCGGGCTCCGAGTTCGAGATGAAGGCCGATCTCGTGCTGCTCGCGATGGGCTTCACGCAGCCGGCTTCGCCCGTGCTCGACGCCTTCCGCGTCGACAAGGACGCCCGCGGCAACGTGCGCGCGTCGACCGAAGGCGAGCGCGCGTACTACACGTCCGTCGATAAGGTGTTCACCGCGGGCGACATGCGGCGCGGTCAGTCGCTCGTCGTTTGGGCGATCCGCGAAGGCCGCCAGTGCGCGCGCGCCGTCGACGCGTACTTGATGGGCAGCTCGGAGTTGCCCCGCTGATCGTTTGAACGCTTAAACGCATGACGCCGCACGAAATCGTTGAGGACGATTGGCATCGCTGTTTCATCGCGCTGTCGCCCGATGCGGCCACGCGCGACGCGCTGGCGGCGATGCCTGTCGTCAGCGCGGCGGCGCGGCGTGTCGGCATCGATCAGCTGCATATGACCGTAGCGTTTCTCGGCAGCGTGCCCCCGGAAAAAGGCGCGCGGCTCGCGGCGCAATTGAGTTCGGTGGTTGCGCCGCTGCCCGCGCAGCGCGCCGAGCATGCGCAGTACTGGCCGAGCGCGACGCACCCTCGCCTCGTGGTCGTCCCTTTCGAGGCGGGCGACGGACTTGGCGATTTGGAAACGCGCGTGCGGGCGCTGGTTGCCGCGCTTCAATTGCCGATCGACGATCATCGGCCTTTTCGGCCGCATATCACGCTGGCGCGTTTTGCTCGGACGGCGCGGCCCGTTCGCGAGGCGACCGATCGGCGGGGGCGTTCCCCCGCCGTTTCGTCGCCGGCCTCGATGCCGGCTTCTCCGCCTGGTGCGGCGGTGCTCCAAGTCATTCCACGCTTCGATACGCTGACGCTTTATTCGAGCACGCTGGCCCGTCACGGGGCGCGCTATCGCGCGCTTGCGTCGGTGGCGGTGCCGCCGGTTTGAGCACGCTTCAACAGCAGGGGTAGATTGCCCGAACGTACTGCCGCGCGACTGCCATCGCGGCGCTTGCGTGGCCGTCGATACGGAGTCTAGCGCCGGAGTCGCTTGGCGGCAGACGCCGGGTGGGATGCCGTTAGGCCGCGACGCGCTCCTGCGCCCGCGTAATGTCGAGCACGTGCTGATGCAGCGCAACGAGCGATTCGCGGTGAGCGACGCTGACAATGGCGGTGGCCGGCAGCCGTTCGTTGAGCAGTCGATAGACGTTGGCTTCGTTGGCCGGGTCGAGCGCGCTCGTCGCTTCGTCGAGGAACAGAAAATCGGGCTTGTGCAGCAGAATGCGCGCGCAAGCGAGACGCTGCTGTTCGCCGGGAGAGAGCACGCGCGTCCAGTGAGCCGACTCCTCCAGGCGTTCGACGTAGCCTTCCAGCCGGCAAGTGCGGAGCGCGTCGCGGCAGAGGTCGTCGGAGAACGTATCGGCCGCGGATGGATAAGCGAGCGCGGCCTTGAGCGTGCCGATCGGAAGATAGCTTTGTTGCGGCACGAACATCGTGCGGGCGCCGACCGGTGCGTCGATGGCGCCGTCGCCGAATGGCCACAGCCCGGCGAATGCTCGCAGCAGCGTGCTTTTGCCCGAGCCCGATGCACCTCGCACGAGCCACCGCGAACCGGGTTTGACGGTGATGTTTTCGATCGATGCGAGGGGCGCCCCGTTGGGCAGCGCGAGCCGCAGATCATTCGTCGCGAGCGAATCCGAATCGACGTAGTGCAAGTTGATACCGCCGTGCTCGGTGGCGGGCGAGACCGATTCGCGCAGATGCGTGCTTTGGATGACGCGGGTGAATTCGCGCAGACGGTTGACCGTGGCGCGCCAAGAGACGAGGGCGGCGTAATTGTCGATGAACCACGAAAACGAACCGCTGACCGTGCCGAAGGCATCCGCGATTTGCATCAAGGTGCCGAGGGTGAATGCACCGGCGAAGTAACGAGGCGCCGCGACGAAAAATGGGAAGACGATGGCGGCCTGAGCATAAAAATTCGTCACGACGTTCAGGCGCCGCGTGTACGTCATGATGCGCCACCAGTTGTCTCGGATACGCGTGAATATGTGCTGGGCGCTTTCGTGCTCGGTCCGCACGCCGTTATACAGCGCGATTTGCTCCGAGTTTTCGCGGATGCGGATGAGCCCGAACCGGAAATCGGCTTCCACCCGTTGTTGTTGATAGTTGATCGAAACGAGAGAGCGCCCCACCTTGTGAATCACGAAAGAGCCGCCGACAGCATAGATCGCGGCCGCCCACACCATATAGCCGGGGATGGTCCAGGTCGAGCCCGTGAAGTGCAGCACCAGTGGGCCCGAGATCGTCCAAAGGATCGTGATGAACGAAAAGAGCGTCACGACCGTCGACAAGAGTCCAAGCGAAAGCGCGAGCGTATTCGAAGCGAAAGTCTGCAGGTCGTCGCTGATCCGCTGGTCGGGGTTGTCGGCGAGCCGGTCGCGTTCGATACGATAGAACGCGACTTCGCCTAACCATGCCCGTAGATATCGGGTGGTCAACCATTGGCGCCACCTGAATTCCAGCATCTGTCGCAGATAGACGCGGTAGACCGCCAAGGCGATCAAGACGAACGCGGCGATCGTAAACAGCATGAGTTGATGCCAGAACTGCGGGACATCCTTGGCTTGCAGTGCGTTGTAGAACTTCGCGTTCCATTGGTTGAACCACACATTGAGCGCAACGATGATGAGGTTCAGTGCGACGATGGCCACCAAGAGGCCCCACGCGGCCTTCCAGTCCTCGGAAACCCAGTACGGCTTGATGAGCCCCCACGCGGATGTCGCGAAGGGCTGAGCCGGCGTATCGGTGCGCTCGGGGACGGGAGTAAGGGACGCGGTCATAGGTTTTCCGAACGATGTTTCTGGATCAGGCGAATCAGGTGAATCGAGTGCGCCAGTCGACGGCACGTTCGCATGCGCCGAAATAACGCACCGCGCGCGTTCGCCGCGAAATTGTTGCGCGAGCCTCTTAAAGGAGTCTTAACGACGGAGCATGCCATGACCCGTCGGGGTCCCTGCCGCGCGGTGCGGGGGGGCGGTGTGAACGCCGAGCGCGCCGCGCTGATCGGACATTCTGCCAGAGGATGCGGCACTCACCCTTCTCGTCGGCCGGCGCGTGCACGAAATAGGGTGCGCTAGTTGCGCCACGTGGGTCGCTCGCGTTTGCGGCCTGTCTCGCTTTTATGGTCTAATGGCCGACGACGAAACAGGGGTGCTTCGCACGTTGCAGGTGGGCAGTACGGCGGTCGAGCCGTATCGCCGCGAGGCTGAGAGAGACCCTTCGCACCCGATCCGGGTAATACCGGCGCGGGAAGTTTCGGGAACGCTTTGCGTTGGGCGCCGCATTGGCCGGCCGTCCTTCCCCGCCGGGCCCGGTCCTCGATTTTGCGGACACTGTGCGCCCGGCCGGCCCCACCGGCCGGTTTCGTCCTCAGGTACGTGTGGTTGCGATGCGCAACCTCGTACGGAAAGGATCGATCCGATGACCGCACATTCTTCAGTCGTTTCAACCGGCGCGACGCGCGACGCCGCCCAGCCCGATTTCGCCGTGCTCGGCGGCGGTCTGTGCGGCCGGCTCGTCGCTTGGCGGCTCGCCGGGGCGGGCCATCGCGTCGCGCTCTACGAACGCGGCGACGCCGCGGGCGCCGCATCGGCGGCGTGGGTCGCCGCCGCGATGCTCGCTCCGCTCGCCGAGGCCGCCGTCGCCGAGCCGCTCATCGTCGGTCTCGGCGCGGCCTCGCTCGACGAATGGCCGCGCATCCTCGCGCAATTGCCCGAGCCCGTTTTCTTTCAGCGCAACGGCACGCTCGTAGTGTGGCACCCGGCCGATCGCGCGGAAGCCTCGCTGTTCGAGCGCCGCCTGCGCGCCAACGCGCCGGCCGCTTTGCTGGCCGACGGCGCTCTCGCGGCGCTCGACGGCAAGTCGATCGCCATGGCCGAGCCGGCGCTCGCCGGCCGTTTCGGCGCCGGCTGGCTGCTGCCGCGCGAAGGTCAGCTCGACAACCGTCAGGTACTGCAAGCATTGGCGGCCGGTCTCGGAGAGCGCGGCGTGGCCTTGCATTGGAATACGAGCATCGATGACAGCGCGATGCCCAGCGCGCGTGTGACGATCGATTGCCGGGGCCTCGGCGCGAAGCCGGCGCTGCCCTCGCTGCGCGGCATTCGCGGCGAAGTGGCGCGCATCAAGGCGCCGGGCATCGGCCTGTCGCGCCCGGTGCGTCTGCTTCATCCGCGCTATCCGATCTACCTCGCGCCGAAGCAAGACGACGTATACGTTGTAGGCGCCACCGAGATCGAAGGCGAGGACATGTCGCCCGTCAGCGTCCGCTCGGCGCTGGAGCTGTTGAGCGCGGCGTTTGCCGTCCATCCCGGCTTCGGCGAAGCACGCATTCTCGAGCTCAACACGCAGTGCCGCCCGACGCTGCCCGATCATCGCCCCGCAATCATGTGGGACGGCGCGCGAACGTTGCGCGTCAACGGGTTGTACCGGCACGGCTATATGATCGCGCCCGAAGTGTCGAAGGCGGCGGCCGATCTCGCCCGCGCGCTGCTGGCCGGCGAAGTGAGCGACGCCGATGGTTTCGCGGCGCGGCGCGAAGCGTCGCCGTGGCCCGAGATGCTGCACGGCGCCGCGCCGCAACCGCAAAGCGCATCGGCCATGGGAGCGTAGGCGCTTCGCCGAGCGTCCCCGTCATTGTCAAACGCGATTGAACGCGATCCAACGCGAAACGTAACGCAGATCATGGACATTCAAGTCAATCAAAAGCCGCTGTCGCTGCCCGAGCACGCCACACTTGCCGATGCGCTATCGGCCTTCGGCGCTCGCCCGCCGTTCGCCGTGGCCGTGAACGGCGAATTCGTCGCGCGCGGCCAGCATGCGGCGCGCACCTTGAGTGCGGGCGACAAGGTCGACGTCGTGCATCCCGTCGCGGGCGGCTGACGGCGAGGCGGCCCGCGTGAGCCGCAAGCGCGACACGACGAGCGGGCCGACGACTTGCTCGCCCGTTTCGAGCGAGCGGCCTGATCCGACGTTTCATGCTTTCGAGCAACACTGAACACCGTATTCGCGCTTCACAGGACATCCGATGACCACCGCTTCTCCTCTCGACTTGGCCGCGGCAGACGCCGACGCACTGACGCTCTACGGCGTCGCCTTTGCAAGCCGCGTGCTGCTCGGCACGTCGCGGTATCCGTCCTTGCGGTCGCTGGCCGATTCGATCGACGCCGCGCGCCCCGGGATGGTGACGGTCGCGCTGCGCCGGCAGATGAACGAACAGACCGCGGAGGCCGGTTTTTTCGACCTGCTGAAAGCGCGCGGCGTGCCGCTCTTGCCCAACACGGCCGGCTGCCAGAGTGTGGCAGAGGCCATCACGACGGCGCACATGGCACGAGAAGTGTTCGAAACGGATTGGATCAAGCTCGAGCTGATCGGCGACGACTTCACGCTGCAGCCCGACCCGATCGGTTTGATCGAGGCGGTGGAGCGGCTGATCAAGGACGGCTTCAAGGTGCTGCCTTACTGCACGGAGGATCTCGTGATCGGCCGGCGGCTGCTCGATGTGGGGTGCGAAGCGCTGATGCCCTGGGGGGCGCCGATCGGCACGGGCAAGGGGGTGATCAATCCGTACGGCTTGCGCGTGTTGCGCGACCGGTTGCCGGACGTGCCGCTGATCGTCGATGCCGGGCTCGGGCTGCCGTCGCACGCGTGCCAAGTCATGGAGTGGGGCTTCGACGGCGTGTTGCTCAACACGGCCGTCTCCCAAGCGACGTTTCCCGCCGACATGGCACGCGCGTTCGCGCAGGCGGTTGAAGCCGGCCGGGGCGGTTACGTCGCCGGCCCCATGGCTCAGCGCGAAAGCGCGCAGGCAAGCACGCCGGTGGTGGGCATGCCGTTCTGGCATCAAGACCGAGCATGAAGCACTCGATTGCCGGCTCTTGTTTGCGTGCCGAACGCCCGCGAGGGCTCAATCACCGGACTGCGATGGGGCTCGTCGCATGGGGCGAAGCATGAGGACGCTGGCGTTGGGCCGCGCGGACCGCTTTTGGCCGCCTGCCGATGAACTGCTGGAAGCGGCTGAGCGCATCCGCGCTCGGCTGGGCGATTGGCCGCCGGTGCGCGATGCGCGGCGCATCTGCTTGACCGCGCCCGATGCGATTCGCTCGGGCGATTTGATCGTCGTCATCGGGGCGCAGGCCGATCGAGACCACGCGGTGGCTTGGCGCGCCGCAGGCGCGGACGTGATCGAGGCCGGTCCCGCTGGGACGACCCTGACGATGGCTACAGGTGCGCGCCATGCGCTCGAGTTGCAAGGCTCGCTCGCCGAGGATTGGCTGCCGGCGCTCGCCGCCTTCCTCGATTGCGGCTTCGAGCCGTGCGACGCGCTGGTGCTCGCGCTCGCCTGGCGCGACGGCGACGAGATGCGCGGCGAGGATGCGTGGCCGATCGATCTGTCACGCTTTCCGCGCGCCGCTGGGTTGCCGCCCGCGCCGGCGCTGCCTTTCCCCTCGTGCCCTTCGCGGCTGGGCCTCTATCCCGTCCTGCCGAGCGCGCAATGGGTCGAACGCGTGCTGGAGTTCGGTGTGAAGACCGTACAGTTGCGCGTCAAAGATGCGCCGCCCGATCGTCTTCGCGCCGAAATCGAGCTGGCTGTCGCCGCCGGTCGCCGCCATGACGCTTGCGTCTTCATCAACGATCACTGGCGCGAGGCGGCGCAAGCCGGCGCCTATGGGGTCCATCTCGGGCAGGAAGACTTGGAGACGGCCGACTTGGCTGCGATCGCCGCATCGGGCATGCGGCTCGGCCTGTCGACGCACGGGTACTACGAAATGTTGAGGGCGCTGCATTTTCGGCCCAGCTACCTCGCTTTCGGAGCCGTTTTCCCGACGGAAACGAAAACTGTGGCCACGGCGCCACAGGGGCTGGCGCGACTCGAACGGTACGTGCGGCTGCTCGACGCCCATGTGCCGCTCGTCGCGATCGGCGGGATCGATCTCGCCCGGCTGCCTTCCGTGCTGGCTACGGGCGCGGGCAGCGCGGCGCTCGTGAGCGCCGTGACCGCGGCACCCGATCCGGCGCGCGCCGTGGCGGCCTTGCAGCGGGTGTTTGCGTCCTGACAACGCAGCGTTGCACGGCCGGTAACGACCGCGTCACGACAGCGTTGCGGCTGAGGCCCTATAATTCCGCTTCCGCGTAAACGCGTAAAAGGAAAGTCCGCTTCGTGCCGCCTTCATCCTCCGAGCCCATTCTCGAGCTTCGCAACGTCGACTTCGGTTACGACGCGGACCGCCTCGTCCTCTCGAATCTGAACATGCGCTTCGAGCGCGGCCAGGTGGTGGCCGTCATGGGCGGCTCCGGCGGCGGCAAGACGACGGTTTTGCGTTTGATCGGCGGCCTGGAACGGGCGAGCCGGGGCGAAGTCCTGTTCGCGGGCCAAGACATCGGCAAGCAAACGCGCGAGGGGCTGTTCGCCCTGCGCCGCAAGATGGGCATGCTGTTCCAGTTCGGCGCGCTGTTCACCGATATGTCGGTGTTCGAGAACGTCGCGTTCGCCCTGCGCGAGCACACCGATCTGCCCGAGGCGCTCATCCGCGACCTGGTTCTCATGAAATTGAACGCCGTCGGGCTGCGGGGCGCGCGCGACCTCGCGCCGTCGCAGATTTCGGGCGGGATGGCCCGGCGCGTGGCGCTCGCTCGCGCAATCGCGCTGGATCCCGAACTCATCATGTACGACGAGCCGTTCGCCGGCCTCGATCCGATTTCGATGGGCATCACGGCCAACTTGATTCGCACGTTGAACCGGGCGCTCGGGGCCACATCGATTCTGGTGACGCACGACGTGCCCGAATCGTTCGCGATCGCCGATTACGTGTATTTCCTCGCCAACGGTTCCGTGCTTGCCCAAGGCACGCCGGCGCAGCTGCGAGAGTCGGTCGATCCGACCGTGCGGCAATTCATCGATGGAGCGCCCGACGGCCCGTTCCGCTTCCACTATCCGGCGCGCGATACGCTCGCGGCCGATTTCGGCTTGGGGGAAGGGGCATGATCAGCGCGCTTGGACATTGGGTGATCGGCCGCATTCTGCGCACCGGCTACGCGACGCGGATGTTCTTGCGAGTCGTACTTGAGGGCCTGGGGTTGCTGCGGCGGCCGGGGCTTGTCATCAAGCAGGTGTTGTTCGTCGGCAACTATTCGTTCGTCATCATTGCGGTGTCGGGTTTGTTCGTCGGTTTCGTGCTCGGCTTGCAAGGCTATTACACGCTCAATCGCTACGGCTCCGAGCAGGCGCTCGGGCTGCTCGTCGCGCTCTCGCTCGTGCGCGAACTCGGGCCCGTCGTCACCGCGCTGCTGTTCGCGGGCCGAGCCGGCACGTCGCTTACGGCCGAGATCGGCCTCATGAAGGCCGGCGAGCAGTTGACGGCGCTCGAGATGATGGCAGTCGATCCGATCGCCACGGTGCTTGCGCCGCGCATGTGGGCAGGCATCATCGCCATGCCGCTGCTGGCGGCGATTTTCAGCGCGGTCGGCGTGCTCGGCGGATATGTCGTCGGCGTGCGGCTGATCGGCGTCGACGCGGGCGCGTTTTGGGCGCAGATGCAAGCGGGCGTGGATGTCTGGAGCGACGTCGGCAACGGCGTCATCAAGAGCGTCGTGTTCGGTTTCGCGGTGACGTTCATCGCGCTGTTTCAAGGCTACGAAGCGAAGCCCACGCCGGAAGGCGTGTCGCGTGCGACGACGCGCACGGTCGTCTACGCTTCGCTCGCCGTTCTCGGGCTCGATTTCCTGCTGACGGCGCTGATGTTCAGTTGAGGCGAGCCGCCGCGCGCGGCCCCTGTTCGGCAATTCACTCTGTGTTGTCTTTTGGAATGACGATGAAAAAGACTGTTCTCGACTTTTGGGTCGGCTTGTTCGTGCTGCTGGGGTTGATCGCCGTGCTGTTTCTGGCGCTCAAGGTCGGCAACATGAGCTCGCTGTCGTTCCAGCCCACCTATCCGGTCAAGCTCAAGTTCGACAACATCGGCGGGCTGAAGGTGCGCGCGCCCGTCAAGAGCGCGGGCGTCGTCGTGGGCCGCGTGAGCTCGATCGGATTCGACACGAATACCTACCAAGCGCTCGTCACCATCGACATCGACAAGCAATACCCGTTTCCGAAAGATACGTCGGCGAAGATCCTGACCTCGGGCTTGCTCGGCGAACAGTACATCGGCCTCGAGGCCGGCGGCGACGATCAGATGCTCAAGGCCGGCGATACGATTTCGATGACGCAGTCGGCCATCGTGCTCGAAAATCTGATCAGCACGTTCCTTTACAGCAAGGCGGCCGACGCGGGGGGCTCGAAAGCCACGCCGGCGCCAAGCGCACCCGCGCAGAGTGCGCCGGCGGCCAGCGCACCGGCGGCGGCGAGCAGCGGCGGCTAATCGCTTCAAGAGAGTTAGTGTGAGTCAACGGAGAACAATAATGCGAACCACGCGCGCCACCAACGTGACGCTTGCCCTGGCCGTTGCGGCTTTGGCCGGCTGTGCGTCCGTACAGACGCCGACACCGGGCGATCCGCTCGAGGGCCTGAACCGGACCGTCTTCAAATTCAACGACACCGTCGATACGTACGCGCTCAAGCCCGTCGCCAAGGGCTATAAGTGGGCGGTGCCGCAGCCCGTGCGCGCGAGCGTGACGAACTTCTTCTCGAACATCGGGGATGTCTATATCGCGGCGAACGAGATCGTCGAGATGAAGGTGGCCGACGGCGTGGGCGACATCATGCGCGTCGTCATCAATACCGTATTCGGCGTGGGCGGCTTGTTCGACGTCGCGACGCTGGCGAAGCTGCCCAAGCACTCGGCCGACTTCGGCGTGACGCTCGGGCACTACGGCGTGCCGGCCGGGCCCTACCTCGTGCTGCCGCTGCTAGGACCGAGCACGGTGCGCGATGCGACGGGGCTTATCGTCGACTACTACGGCAATCCGCTTAGCTATGTCGAGCCGTCGAATGTAAGCTGGGCGCTGTACGGCGTAAATCTCGTCAACACGCGCGCAAACCTGCTGACGACGGTCGACGTGCTGTCGGCAGCCGCGATCGACAAGTACTCGTTCATTCGAAACGCCTATCTGCAGCGCCGCCGTTTCCTGATCTCGGGGGCGGATGGCGCCGATTCGGTGCCGAACTACGACGATTCGTTGCCGAAATACGACGACGGCTCGACGCCCGCCGACGCCGCGGGTGCGGCGGCGGCTTCCGCACCGGCGGCAGCGGCGTCCGGCTCCGCGGCGACACCTGCATCGGCGCCTGCCGCTGGAGCCTCGGCGCCGTCGGACGGCTCGAAGGACGACAGTCAGACCGTTCCGGGCCAGCAATATGTCCCACCGCCGCACGGCGGCTTGCCGTCGCTTCATCTGCCGCGCTGAGCAACGAGACGAAGGCGGGGCGGTAACGATTCGATACGAATGTTGCCGCCCGATGTGGGACCAGCCTCGGACTTGCGTGGCATGGTGTGCTCGAACCCCGGCTCCTCGAAATTTAAGGAACGATGATGAAAAAATTCTTTTGGATGGCGTTGTTTTCCTCGTTGATCGCTTTTAGCGGCGGCAGCTTTGCACAAACCGTCGACACGAACTCGCCCGACGGCATGATCAAGACGGTGACGGGCCAGGTGCTCGATCAGATCAAGAGCGACCCCAGCATCAAGAGTGGCGATATCAATCGGATCACGCAGGTCGTCAACGAAAAGATCCTGCCGTACACCGATTTCCGCCGCACGACGCAACTCGCGATGGGTCGCGCTTGGCGGACGGCCACGCCGCAGCAGCAGGAGCAAATGGTCGAGCAATTCAAGATGCTCCTGATCCGCACGTATTCGGGCGCGCTTTCGCAAGTGCGCGACCAAACCGTTCAGTTCAAGCCGTTCCGCGCGGATCCGGATGCGAACGATGTCGTCGTGCGCTCGTCGGTCATGAACAATGGCCAGCCCGTCGAACTCGACTACCGTTTGTACAAGACGGCGCAAGGCTGGCGCGTCTATGACTTGAACGTGGCCGGCGCGTGGCTGATCCAGGCGTACCAGCAGCAGTTCGCCGAAAAGATCAACCAGGGCGGCGTGGCCGGGCTGCTGCAGTTTCTCACGCAACGCAACGAGCAACTCGCCGCGGGCAAGCAACCGTCATGACCGTTGAGACTAGCCGCTTCGCCGTAGGCGCGACGCTCACGCACGCGAGCGCTTCGACCGCGCTCGCGGCGGGGCTGGCTCGCATCGATGCGGGCGCGACCGCGGTCGATTGCGCGCCGCTTGGGCAATTCGATTCGTCGGCGCTGGCCGTGCTGCTGGCCTGGCGTCGGGCGGCCCGGGCGAAAGGCCGCGTGCTCGAGATCCTCAACGTGCCGGCCGACCTCGCTAGCCTCGCGCAGGTATACGGCATCGATGCGCTGTTCGCGGCGCAGCATTCCTCCGGGCCCGCCGGCGCGTCCATGCCCCTCTGACCAGGCTGCGGCCCGAGTGCCTGGCCTTGCGCCCTACGGGCCCGCGGCTTGCGGCGCCCCGGTGGGCGATCCCGACTTAGCCTATAATCAACCGTTTTTCCGGGTAGCCGCTCGATGGGATCGGCACGGCGTTGCGCCGTCGGCGCGGCCAAGCGCCAAAGCCCGTCCGTGTTCGCGATCGGGCACGGTTCACGTCTAAACAAAGGCGCGCCGTCGACAAGGCCGCGCACATCCATGTCAGCGATAGAAATCCGCAACGTCAAGAAGCGCTACAAGGCGCTGCAAGCGCTCAAGGGCGTCAGCTTGACGGTCGAGGAAGGCGAATTTTTTGGCCTGCTCGGCCCCAACGGCGCGGGCAAGACGACCCTCATCAGCATTCTCGCGGGGCTTGCGCGCGCCGATGAAGGCAGTGTGTCCGTACGGGGGCACGACGTCGTGGCCGATTTCCGGCAGGCGCGGCGCGCGCTGGGCGTCGTTCCGCAGGAACTCGTATTCGATCCCTTCTTCACGGTGCGCGAATCGCTGCGCATTCAGTCGGGCTATTACGGTCTGCACCGCAACGACGATTGGATCGACGAGGTGATGGCCAATCTCGATTTGTCGGAGAAGGCCGATGCGAATATGCGCGCGCTCTCGGGCGGGATGAAGCGGCGCGTGCTCGTCGCGCAGGCGCTCGTGCATCGCCCGCCCGTCATCGTGCTCGACGAGCCGACGGCCGGCGTCGACGTGGAACTGCGTCAAACGCTGTGGAAGTTCATTTCCCGTCTGAATCGCGAGGGGCACACCATCGTATTGACGACGCACTACTTGGAAGAAGCCGAATCGCTATGCGACCGCATCGCGATGCTACGGCGCGGCGAGGTGGTCGCGCTCGATCGCACGAGCGCGCTGCTGCAGCGCTTCGCCGGCATGCAATTGTTCGTGCGCTTCGCACAAGGGGTGTTGCCCGTGGAACTGCGCGCGCTCGAGATCGAGCCGGCTGCGCCGGGCGCGCGCCAGCATCTGCTGCGACTGTCGAGCTATGACGATGTCGAGCGCATTCTCGCGCAATGCCGGGCGGCGGGCTGTACATTCGATGAGATCGACGTGCGCAAGGCCGATCTCGAGGACGTCTTCGTTCAGTTGATGAATGCCCCCGAGTTGGTCGAGGGGTTAGCATGAGCGGCTTCCGAACCTTGTTCTACAAGGAAATCCTGCGCTTTTGGAAGGTGTCGTTCCAAACGGTTTTGGCGCCCGTCATCACGGCGCTGCTCTATTTGACGATCTTCGGCCACGCGTTGCGCGGGCACGTCGAGGTCTATCCGGGCGTGGAGTACACCAGCTTCCTGATCCCGGGGCTGGTCATGATGAGCGTGTTGCAGAACGCCTTCGCGAACAGTTCGTCGTCGCTGATCCAATCGAAGATCACGGGCAACCTCGTGTTCGTGCTGCTGCCGCCCCTCACGTACTGGGAGATGTACAGCGCCTACGTCCTGGCCGCGGTCGTGCGTGGGCTCGCCGTTGGCGTCGGCGTGTTCGTCGTCACGATCTGGTTCATCCCGGTCAGCTTCTCGGCGCCGCTCTACATTCTTGCGTTCGCGGTGCTCGGTTCGGCGATTCTCGGCACGCTCGGCCTCATCGCCGGCATTTGGGCCGAAAAGTTCGATCAACTCGCGGCGTTCCAGAATTTCTTGATCATGCCGCTCACGTTCCTCTCGGGCGTGTTTTATTCGACGCACACGCTGCCCGACCTGTGGCGCCACGTGTCGCGGTTGAACCCGTTTTTCTACATGATCGACGGCTTTCGCTACGGCTTTTTCGGAGTGTCCGACATCGACCCTCTGGGCAGCCTGGCTGTCGTCGGCGGATTTTTCGCGCTAATGGCCGCGCTCGCGATGCGCTTGCTCGCGTCCGGCTACAAGCTGCGCTATTGAATTGGAAGAAGGAGCGTCCACCATGTTGCCGACCCCGGAACAGGTCAAGCAATACATCGAAGGCGGCTTGAGCTGCCGGCATCTCGAAGTCGAAGGCGATGGCCAGCATTTTTTCGCGACGATCGTCTCCGACGCGTTCGAAGGCAAGCGCTTGATCCAGCGTCATCAACTCGTCTATGCGGCGCTCGGCGACCGCATGCGGCAGGAAATCCACGCGTTGAGCATGAAGACGCTCACGCCGTCGGAATGGCAGAACGGATAAATCGAGATCTTAAGCGTGCGCATTACACAGGATTCACGCGACGCCGGCAGCGGCGCCGCCACGGAGGCCCGAGCGGGGCAAATCAGCATGGACAAGCTCGTGATCGAAGGCGGCCGGCCGCTGGCCGGCGAAGTGGGCATCTCGGGCGCGAAGAACGCGGCGTTGCCCATTCTTTGCGCTAGCCTCTTGACGGCCGATCCGCTTCATTTGGACAACGTGCCCGACTTGCAGGACGTGCGCACGACGCTCAAGCTGCTCGCGCAGATGGGCGTGCGCGAAACGCGATCCGATGCGCAGCTCACGCTCGACGCGGCGGCTGTCGACAATCCGGTCGCGCCGTACGAACTCGTCAAGACCATGCGTGCTTCGATCCTCGTGCTCGGCCCGCTGCTCGCACGCTTCGGGCATGCGAAGGTATCGTTGCCGGGCGGTTGCGCAATCGGAGCGCGTCCGGTCGATCAGCACATCAAGGGCCTGCAGGCGATGGGGGCGGAGATCGACATCGAGCACGGCTACATCGAGGCGCGCGCCACGCGCTTGAAGGGCGCGCGCATCATGACCGACATGATCACCGTCACCGGTACGGAAAACCTGTTGATGGCGGCCGTGTTGGCCGACGGCGAGAGCGTGCTCGAAAACGCGGCGCGCGAGCCCGAAGTCGGCGATCTCGCTCAGCTGCTCGTGCGCATGGGTGCGAAGATATACGGCATCGGCACCGACCGCCTGGTGATCCAGGGTGTCGACAAGCTGCACGGCGCGCATCACGCCGTGATTCCCGACCGCATCGAAGCCGGGACGTTCTTGTGCGCGGTGGCCGCGGCCGGCGGCGACGTGACGTTGCGCCGCGTGCGGCCGATCACGCTCGAGGCCGTCACGATGAAGTTGCGCGAGGCCGGCGTGACGATCGAGGAGGGCGACGATTGGATTCGCGTGCGGATGGCGCGGCGCCCGGCGGCCGTCTCCTTGCGCACCTCGGAATATCCGGCGTTCCCGACCGACATGCAGGCGCAATTCATGGCGCTGAACGCGGTCGCCGAAGGCACCTCGCAAGTCGTCGAGACGATCTTCGAAAATCGCTTCATGCACGTGCAGGAACTCAATCGTCTGGGGGCGCATATCACGATCGACGGCAACACCGCGCTCGTGACCGGCGTGCCGCGGCTGTCCGGCGCGACGGTGATGGCCACCGATCTGCGCGCGTCTGCGAGTCTCGTCATCGCCGGGCTCACGGCCGACGGCGAAACGCTCGTCGACCGCATCTATCACCTCGATCGCGGCTACGACCGCATGGAAGAAAAGTTGACGGGCATCGGCGCGCGTGTACGCCGTGTATCCGAGAAGACCGCGGCTGCCGCATCGGAGAAACGCGCATGAGCACGACCACCACGACGCCCCTCACGCTCGCGCTGTCCAAAGGGCGGATCTTCGAGGAAACGATGCCGCTCTTGGCCGCGGCCGGCGTGCACGTCTCGGAAGATCCGGAAACGTCGCGCAAGCTGATATTGCCGACGAGCGCCCCGAATGTGCGCGTCATCATCGTGCGGGCCACCGACGTGCCGACCTATGTCGAATACGGCGCGGCTGATTTCGGCGTGGCCGGCAAGGACGTGCTGCTCGAACACGGCGGCTCCGGCTTGTATCAACCGATCGATTTGGACATCGCGCGCTGCCGGATGTCGGTGGCCGTCGCGGCCGGCTTCGACTATGCCAATGCCGTGCGTCAAGGCGCGCGGTTGCGCGTGGCGACGAAGTACGTGCAGACCGCGCGCGAGCACTTCGCGGCCAAGGGCGTGCACGTCGATCTGATCAAGCTGTACGGGTCGATGGAACTCGCGCCGCTCGTGGGCTTGGCCGATGCGATCGTCGACCTCGTCAGCTCGGGTGGTACGCTGCGCGCGAATAACCTCGTCGAGGTCGAGGAGATCATGCAGATTTCGTCGCGCCTCGTGGTGAACCAAGCGGCGCTCAAGCTCAAGCGCGAGGCGCTCAAGCCGCTGCTCGACGCATTCGAGCGGGCCTCGCGCAACCCCACGACGCCGAGCGTCTGACGCGGGCCGGGCCCCTCGCGCCTCGATGATCGAGCGCGCCGTCCGGCAAGCGCATTACCGAAACGGATACCAGCATGTCACTGACGATTCGCAAACTCGATTCGAGCGCCGCCGATTTCAGTGCGGCCCTCGCCGCAGTACTCGCGTTCGAGGCGAGCGAGGACGAAGCGATCGAACGCTCGGTCGCGCAAATTCTGGCCGACGTGAAAGCGCGCGGCGACGAAGCCGTCCTCGAGTACACGAACCGCTTCGACCGCTTGTCGGCCGGGCGCGTCGCGGCGCTGGAGCTGCCCGCGAGCGAGCTCGAGGCGGCGCTCGAAGGCCTTGAGCCGAAGCGCCGCGCGGCGCTCGAAGCTGCCGCCGCGCGGGTGCGCGCCTATCATGAGAAGCAGAAGATCGAGTGCGGCAGCCACAGCTGGCAGTACACCGAATCGGACGGTACGGTGCTCGGCCAGAAGGTGACGCCGCTCGACCGCGCCGGCATCTACGTGCCTGGCGGGAAGGCGGCTTATCCGTCGTCGGTGCTGATGAACGCCATTCCGGCGCGCGTGGCCGGCGTGCGCGAGATCGTGATGGTCGTGCCGACGCCGGACGGCGTGCGCAACCCGCTCGTGCTGGCGGCCGCACTGCTGGGCGGCGTCGATCGCGTGTTCACGATCGGCGGCGCGCAGGCGATCGGCGCCCTCGCATACGGCACCCAGACGGTGCCTGCCGTCGACAAGATCTGCGGCCCCGGCAACGCGTACGTCGCCGCGGCCAAGCGGCGCGTGTTCGGTACGGTCGGCATCGATATGATCGCGGGGCCTTCCGAAATCCTCGTGCTCTGCGACGGCACGACCGATCCGCGCTGGGTGGCGATGGACCTCTTCTCGCAAGCCGAACACGACGAGCTGGCTCAGTCGATCCTGCTGTGCCCCGACGAGGCGTTCATCGCACGCGTGGAAGATGCTATCGGCGAGCTTTTGCCGACGATGCCGCGACGCGACGTGATCGAACGCTCCCTCGTCGATCGCGGCGCGCTCGTCAAGGTGCGCGATATGTCCGAAGCGTGCGCGATCGCCAATCAAATCGCCCCCGAGCACCTGGAAATTTCGGCGCTCGACCCGCATCAATGGGCAAAGGAAATTCGTCATGCCGGCGCGATCTTCCTTGGCCGGTACACGAGCGAGAGCCTGGGCGACTACTGCGCCGGCCCGAACCACGTGTTGCCGACCTCGCGCACGGCGCGTTTTTCTTCGCCGCTCGGCGTGTACGATTTCTTCAAGCGCTCAAGCGTGATCGAAGTGAGCGCCGAGGGGGCGCAGACGCTCGGCGAAATCGCGGCCGAACTGGCTTACGGCGAAGGATTGCCGGCGCATGCGCGCAGCGCGGAATATCGGATGAAGCAAAACGGTTGAACCGACCACGCTCCGCTTGACTACCAGGCCTACCGAGATGACGAAACCAGAAGACATCATTCGCCCCGACGTGCTGTCGATGACGACCTACGCCGTCGCCGACGCGACGGGCTACGTGAAGCTCGACGCAATGGAGAACCCCTTCACGCTGCCCGCGCCGCTCGCGGCCAAGCTCGGAGAGGTGCTGGCCGGCGTCGCGCTCAACCGCTACCCTGAACCGCGCCCGGCCGCGCTCGTGGACAAGCTCAAGCAGGTGATGGGCGTGCCTGCCGGCGCCAATCTGCTGCTCGGCAACGGCTCCGACGAAATCATCAGCATGATCGCCGTCGCGTGCGCGAAGCCTGGGGCCAAGCTGCTCGCACCCGTGCCGGGTTTCGTCATGTACCAGATGTCGGCGAAATTCGCGCAGCTGGAATTCGTCGGCGTCCCGCATCGGGAAGATCTCACGCTCGACCTCGATGCGATGTTGGCCGCGATCGCGGAGCACAAGCCCGCGATCATCTACTTGGCCTACCCGAACAACCCGACCGGCACGCTGTATCCCGACGCCGACATCGAGCGCATCATCGCCGCGGCGGCGAGCAGTCTCGTCGTCATCGACGAGGCGTACCAGCCTTTCGCGCAGCAGAGCTGGATCGGCCGCGTGCTCGACTACGACAACGTCGTGGTCATGCGAACCGTGTCGAAGCTCGGCCTGGCCGGGATTCGGCTCGGCTACCTGGCCGGAGCGCCAGCGTGGCTCGAGGAATTCGACAAGGTTCGTCCGCCGTACAACACGAACGTGCTGACGCAGGCGGCCGCGGAATTCATGCTCGATCACGTCGACGTGCTCGAGGCGCAGGCGGCGCAATTGCGGGCCGAACGCGCGCGATTGGCGGCTGCGCTGAAGGCTTTGCCGGGCACGACCGTGTTCCCGAGTTCGGCCAATTTCCTGCTCGTGCGCCTGCCCGACGCCGATGCCGCGTTCGCCGCGCTGTTAAATGCCAAGGTTTTGGTCAAAAACGTGGGTAAAATGCACCCATTGTTGGTCAATTGCCTGCGTTTGACAGTCGGTGCGCCCGATGAAAACGCACAAATGCTGGCGGCGCTCGAGCTTGCGCTGAAATAAAGAAGTTTTGATTCGAGGTTTTCCATGCGCGTAGCGGAAGTCTTTCGCGATACCAGCGAAACGAAGATCCGTGTGAAGATCGATTTGGACGGCACCGGCCGGCAGAAGCTGGCCACCGGTGTGCCGTTTCTCGACCACATGCTCGATCAGATCGCCCGTCACGGGCTGTTCGATCTGGACATCGAGGCGCAAGGCGACCTGCATATCGACGATCATCACACCGTCGAGGACACGGGCATCACGCTGGGGATGGCGGTGGCCAAGGCGATCGGCGATAAAAAAGGCATTCGCCGTTACGGCCATGCCTACGTTCCCCTGGACGAAGCGCTCTCGCGCGTGGTGATCGATTTCTCCGGGCGGCCGGGGCTCGAATTTCACGTGCCGTTCACGCGGGCGCGGATCGGGACGTTCGACGTCGACTTGTCGATCGAATTTTTCCGCGGCTTCGTCAATCATGCGGGCGTGACGCTGCACGTCGACAATCTGCGCGGGCTGAACGCGCACCATCAACTGGAAACGGTGTTCAAGGCGTTCGGCCGTGCGCTGCGCATGGCCGTGGAGCTCGACGAGCGTGCGGCGGGACAGATTCCGTCCACCAAGGGCAGTCTCTAATAAAAACGGCTGGACCGACGGACCGGCGCGCCGCATGCGGGCGCCGGCTTGCGATGGATCTTCTCAAATCGTTCATTTCACTGCTGGCGCTGATCAACCCCGTCGGCGCGGTGCCGTTCTTCTTGAGCCTCACGTCGGAGCAGTCCGACGTGGAACGCCGCCGCACGATCCGCATCGCCTCGATCTCGGTGTTTTGCGTGATCGCGATCACGACGTTGCTCGGTCAGCAGATCATCAGCTTTTTCGGGATTTCGGTGGGTTCGCTCGAAGTCGGCGGCGGGATCATCATGCTGCTGATGGCCGTGAACATGCTGAATGCGCAAGTCGGCAACGCGCGCGCCACGGCCGAGGAGCGCGACGAGGCCGAGCAGAAGAACAGCATTGCGGTCGTACCGCTCGCGATTCCGCTCTTGACCGGCCCCGGCACGATCAGCACGGTGATCGTCTATGCGGCGAACGCGCACCGCTGGTACGACCGGATCGGGCTCGTCGCGATCGGCGCCGTGATCGCGGTCATCTGCTTCGGGGCGCTCCGTCTGGCTGAGCCGATCGCCCGCTGGGTCGGCCAGACGGGTATCAATATCGGCACGCGGCTCATGGGTTTGATGTTGTCGGCGCTGGCGGTGGAGTTCATCGTCGATGGATTGAAGGCATTGCTGCCTAATTTGCGCTAAACGCGCTGTTTGCGATGAAAAAGATTGCGATTGTGGATTACGGGATGGGCAACCTGCGCTCGGTGTATCAGGCGCTGCGCAAGGCCGCACCCGAAGCGGACGTGGCGATCGTCGATCGCCCCGAAGGGATTCATGCTGCCGAGCGCATCGTGCTGCCCGGCCAGGGGGCGATGCCCGACTGCATGCGTTGCCTGGGCGAATCGGGGCTGCAAGAGGCCGTGCTCGAAGCGGCGCGCGACAAGCCGTTGATGGGCGTGTGCGTGGGCGAGCAGATGCTGTTCGACTGGAGCGAGGAAGGCTCGACGCCGGGCCTCGCCCTCCTGCCGGGCAAGGTCGTGCGTTTTCAGCTCGAAGGCCGGCTGCAGGACGACGGCTCGCGCTTCAAGGTGCCCCAGATGGGCTGGAACCGCGTGCGGCAAACGCGGGCGCACCCGCTGTGGGCCGGCGTGCCCGACGGCGCGTTCTTCTATTTCGTTCATAGCTACTACGTGGTTCCTGAAAACCCGGAGCACACCGTCGGGGAAACCGATTACGGCACGATCTTCACGTCGGCCGTGGCGCGCGAAAACGTCTTCGCGACGCAGTTTCACCCGGAAAAGAGCGCCGACTCGGGGCTGCGCGTATACCGCAATTTCGTCGACTGGAACCCATGAACTGGGCATGCGCGTTCGCAAATTGCGTCCGATCGGGACGCCGGGCGAGCGGAGAGCCCAAAGACTTGTACTAAACTAACCGACACGGCTTCTCAAGGTCGGGCGCATTTGCGCGCCCGGCGAGAGCGGCTGCCGACATTCAACCTTCCAGACTTCACGCGATTGCTATGCTGCTGATTCCCGCCATCGACCTCAAGGACGGTCAGTGTGTGCGCCTTAAACAAGGCGATATGGACCAGGCGACGATATTTTCCGAGGATCCCGCGGCAATGGCCCGGCATTGGGTCGAGCGCGGCGCGCGGCGGCTGCATCTCGTCGATCTCAACGGTGCGTTCGCCGGCAAGCCGAAAAACGAGGAAGCGATCCGCGCGATCATCGAAGCGGTCGGTCGCGAAATCCCCGTGCAGCTCGGCGGCGGCATTCGCGATCTCGAAACGATCGAGCGCTACCTCGACGACGGCTTGTCCTACGTCATCATCGGCACGGCCGCGGTGAAAAACCCGGGCTTCCTGCAGGACGCCTGCACGGCCTTCGGCGGGCATATCATCGTGGGCCTCGATGCGAAGGACGGCAAGGTCGCGACCGATGGCTGGAGCAAGCTGACCGGGCACGAAGTCGTCGACCTGGCGCAGAAGTTCGAGGATTACGGCTGCGAGTCGATCATCTACACGGACATCGGCCGCGACGGGATGCTGCAAGGCATCAACATCGAAGCCACAGTGCGCCTCGCGCGGGCCGTCAAGATTCCCGTGATCGCGAGCGGCGGGCTCTCGAACCTGGCCGACATCGACGCGCTGTGCGAGGTCGAGGACGAGGGCATCGAGGGCGTGATCTGCGGGCGGGCGATTTATTCGGGCGATCTCGATTTCACCGCGGCGCAAACGCGTGCCGACGCGCTGCGCGAATCGGACGACGCCTGACAAGCGTCACGGCCATGGCGCCACCGGCGGCGCGCCGCAGGGCGCTCAGCCGGTTTTCGGCGCAGCGGTCGCTCGCGGCCAACGCGCCCGAAAGCGCCACGGCTTCACGCCGCCTGTATCCGAGCAAGCGGCTCATTTAGTGGCATTTGCACCATCATGGCTCTAGCTAAACGCATCATTCCCTGCCTGGACGTGACCGCCGGCCGCGTCGTCAAAGGCGTCAATTTCGTCGAGCTGCGCGATGCCGGCGATCCGGTCGAAATCGCGCGCCGGTATGACGAGCAAGGCGCCGACGAGTTGACGTTCCTCGACATCACGGCCACCTCCGACCAGCGCGACTTGATCCTCCCGATCATCGAAGCGGTGGCGGCGCAGGTCTTCATCCCGCTGACGGTGGGCGGCGGCGTGCGTGCGGTCGAGGACGTGCGGCGGCTGCTCAACGCGGGCGCGGACAAGGTCAGCATGAATTCGTCGGCCGTCGCACGGCCCGAACTCGTGCGCGAGGCCGCGCAAAAGTACGGCTCGCAGTGCATCGTCGTCGCGATCGATGCGAAACGCGTATCGGGCGAGGGCGAGCCGGCGCGCTGGGAAGTCTTTACGCACGGTGGGCGCAAGAGAACCGGTCTCGACGTCGTGCAGTGGGCCAAGCAAATGGCCGACTACGGCGCGGGTGAGATCCTGCTGACGAGCATGGACCGCGACGGCACGAAAAGCGGGTTCGATCTGGCGCTCACGCGCGCGGTGTCGGATGCCGTACCCGTGCCCGTCATCGCCTCCGGCGGCGTCGGCTCGCTGAAGGATCTGGCCGACGGCATTCTCGACGGTCGCGCCGATGCGGTGCTGGCCGCCAGCATCTTCCACTATGGCGAGCACACGGTGGGCGAAGCGAAGCGCTTCATGGCCGAGCGCGGCATCGCGGTGAGGCAATGATGACGGCTCCGGCAGACACGCCTTGGCTCGACAAGGTCCAATGGGATGCGAACGGCCTCGTGCCCGTCATCGCGCAAGAGGCGAGCACGGGGGATGTGCTCATGTTCGCCTGGATGAATCGCGAGGCGCTCGCCAAGACGATCGAGACGGGGCGGGCCGTGTACTTCTCGCGCTCGCGCCAGCGGTTGTGGTTCAAGGGCGAAGAGTCGGGCCACGTACAGCGCGTTCATGAGGTGCGGCTCGATTGCGACGAAGACGTCGTGCTGCTCAAAGTCGAGCAGGTGTCGGGTATCGCTTGCCATACCGGTCGCCATTCCTGCTTTTTCCAGAAATTCGAAGGTACGGTCGATGAAGGCGAGTGGGTCGCCGTCGATCCCGTGCTGAAGGACCCCGAACAGATCTACCGATGACGCAATCCACGCAACCGAGCGCCGCATCGACGCTCGAAGACACGCTGCTGAGGCTGGCCGCCGTGATCGACAGCCGCAAGGGCGGCGATCCCGAGGCTTCGTACGTTTCTCGCCTGTTTCACAAGGGCGACGACGCGGTGCTCAAGAAGATTGGCGAAGAGGCCACCGAAGTCGTGCTTGCGGCGAAGGATGTCCGCCAAGGCGGCGCGCCGTCCGCGCTCGTGGGCGAGGTAGCCGATCTTTGGTTTCACTGCCTGGTCATGCTGTCTCACTACGATTTGAGCCCGGCGGACGTCATCGCGGAACTCGAGCGGCGTGAAGGCATGTCGGGCATCGAGGAAAAGGCGCTCAGAAAGCGTCGCGAGCGCGAAGAAAACGGCGGCTGAGCCGGCATGGCGCTCGAACGCGTCATGCCGCAGGATCGACCACACGATTTGTGCAGGGAGAACGCAATGGACCAACGGCCGGGTGAGCCCGCCTCGTACGCTTTGCCGGAAGCCGGGCGGGGGCGCGATCTGCGCATGCTCACGCATATCCTTTATGCGCTGTATGCCCTCCATTTGTTCACGGGCGGCGTCTCCATCCTCGTAGGCGTTATCGTTGCTTACCTGAAGCGCGACGACGCCGTCGGCACGCCGTATGAACAGCACCTGCAATGGTTGATTCGAACATTTTGGATGGGACTCGCGGGCTATATCATCGGCGGCGCGCTCATGTTCGTCCTCATCGGTATCCCAGTTCTCGCGGCCGTTTTCATTTGGATGCTGTACCGTATCGTGAAGGGCTGGCTGTACCTCTACGACGACAAGCCGCTGGACCCGCGCGCGTGGATCTGATCGCGCGCCGCGCACCCGATTCGAAACCAGGAACACCATGAGTCACGACAACTGCCTTTTTTGCAAGATCGCCTCGGGCGAGATTCCGAGCACGAAAGTGCACGAGGACGAAGAGTTCGTCGCCTTCAAGGACATTCACCCGGCTGCCGATACGCATGTGCTCGTCATTCCACGAAAACACGTGGAAACGCTGTCTAATTGCACCGAAAGCGATGCGCCTCTGCTTGGTAAAATGATGATTCTGGTGGCGCGACTGGCCGAGCAGCTCGGTTGCGCGTACACCGGCGGCGATACGGGGTTCCGAACGGTCATCAATACGGGGCCGGGCGGCGGGCAGGAGGTCTACCACTTGCATGCGCACATTCTCGCGGGTCCGCGGCCATGGAAGCGGATGGGCTGAAAGCGCGACGTTACCCGTTTCGCATCGATCGACGAGGGGCGCATGCGCCCCGATTACGGTCGCAAGGCCGGTATTGTTTGCCGCCACGCAGCGTGGCAGTTAGGCTCGGGAGGGTCTTATGGGTTCATTCAGCATTTGGCACTGGTTGATCGTGCTTTTGATCGTCGCGCTCGTGTTCGGCACGAAGCGTCTACGCAGCATCGGCAGCGATCTGGGCAGCGCGGTGAAGGGGTTCAAGGAAGGGGTCAAAGACGCCGACACCCCCTCGTCCTCCACGCCGGCCGAGACCGAGCGGCGCGAACTGCCGCGTTCGGGCACGATCGACGTCGAGGCGAAGGAAAAAACTCGCTCGAACGACTACCGCTAACCGCGCCGCGCACACGCCAGGCAAGCTACTCGAGCTGCGGTGCGGTGCGCGGACGAAACGGTATGGACAGTCATGGCCATTTATAGGCGCGCACGGCAGTGCCGCGGACAATCGATAACGGACGACTAGGCCTCTGACATGCTCGATCTCGGATTGACGAAGATGGCGCTGATCGGTGTCGTGGCGCTCGTTGTGCTGGGGCCGGAGCGGTTGCCGCGCGTCGCGCGGACGGCCGGCGCGCTCTTCGGCCGCGCGCAGCGCTACATCAACGACGTGAAGGCCGAGGTGACGCGCGAGATCGAACTGGACGAATTGCGTCGGATGAAGACGGAATTCGAATCGGCCGCGCGCAACGTCGGAAACACCATCCACGATAATCTGCGCAAGCACGAGACGGAACTGAACGATGCATTCCGCGCGGGCAGTTCAGTCTCGCCGAGTATTGCGGGCGGTGCTGCTGCGGAAGACGCCGCGAGCGATGCGGGCGCCGTGTCGAGCCCATCGCCTTCCAGGTGGCGCGGCGCGTCGGCGGGACCGTCCGTCAAGCGCGTCAGCTGGCGCGTCAAACGCTCGGCCTCCCCTGTCTGGTACAAGCGCGCGACGGCCCGACGCTCGCACGTGCAATCGGGCGCGGCGCGCGTGGCGCGCTATACGCCCGAGAGCTTGCGCAAGCCGCGGCGATTCCTTTGATCCCACCGTCCATGCCCGTCATCGACGGTTTCCGTCTTCCGATCCATCGACGCGGCGCGCGTCGATCTCCTTCCTCGAGAGGGCCGGCGTGAGCGACCCCAAGCACAATCAAAACGAAGGCACAGAAGAGTCGTTCATCTCGCATCTCGTCGAGCTGCGCGACCGCATCATCAAAGCGGGCATTGCCGTCATCGTCGTCTTTCTGTCGCTCGTGTATTGGGCGACGGACATCTTCAAGCTGCTTGCGCGGCCGCTGATGGAAAACCTGCCCAAGGGCGGGCGGATGATCGTGACGGACGTGACGGGCTCGTTCTTCGTGCCCGTGAAGGTGACGATGCTCGTCGCCCTCGTCATCGCGCTGCCGATCGTGCTTTATCAAATCTGGGCGTTCGTCGCGCCGGGGCTGTACCAGCACGAGAAGAAGCTCGTCACGCCGCTCGTGGGCAGCAGCTACGTGCTGTTTCTCTGCGGGATGGCGTTTGCCTACTTCGTGGTCTTCCCGACGATCTTTCGCGTCATGGCGCACTACAACGCGCCGCTCGACGTGCAGATGTCGACCGACATCGACAATTACTTGAGCTTCGTGCTATCGATGTTTCTTGCGTTCGGGGTGACGTTCGAGGTGCCGATCATCGTCGTGCTGCTCGTGCGCATGAAGGTGCTGACGATCAAGAAGCTGCGCAGCATCCGGCCCTACGTGGTCGTGGGCGCGTTCATCGTCGCGGCGGTCGTGACGCCGCCTGACGTCTTCTCGCAGCTGATCCTCGCGCTGCCGCTCATTATTCTCTACGAAGCCGGCATCATCGCGGCTCGCTTGATCGTCGGCAAGGATCTTCCAATCGCCGACGAGGAAGGCGCGGCGGGCTAGAGCCGCCGTGCTGGGCGGCCCGCTAGGCTTCGCTCCGCTCCGCCTATTCCTCCTGCTGCGAGTCGTTGTTGTCGTCCTCGGTGTTGGCCTGTTTCGGCGGCGGTGGGCGCTTGCCGATCGTGATGACGACGTCCATCTCCTTCTTCTTGCGCATGAGCTTCACCTTGGCCTGCGTGCCGGGCTTGATCTGCGCGATCACGTTCAAGAGACGCGTGGTGTCGGTGATTTCCTCGCCGTTCACGTCGAGCAGGACGTCGCCGGGCTTGATGCCGGCTTTATCCGCCGGCCCGCCTTGCAGCACCCCCGCGACGATCGTGCCGCGCTGCTCGAGCCCGAACGATTCGGCAATGGCGGGCGTGACGTCCTGCGGCTCGACGCCGATCCACCCACGCGTGACCGAACCTGTCGTGATGATGCTTTCCAGTACGCTGCGCGCCGTCGAAACGGGGATGGCGAACCCGATGCCGAGCGAGCCGCCCGAGCGCGAGTAGATGGCCGTATTGATTCCGAGCAGGTTGCCCTTGGCGTCGACGAGCGCGCCGCCCGAGTTGCCCGGATTGATCGGGGCGTCGGTCTGAATGAAGTTCTCGAACGTGTTGATGCCGAGGTGACTGCGCCCGAGTGCGCTGATAATGCCCATGGTGACCGTCTGACCGACGCCGAACGGATTGCCGATGGCCAGCACGACGTCGCCGACGCGAGCCTGGTCCATCCTGCCGAGCGTGATCGTCGGCAGGTTCGGGATGCCTATTTTCAGGACGGCGAGATCGGTTTCCGGATCGACGCCGATAACCTTCGCGTTGGTGCGGCGGCCGTCGGGCAGCGCGACCTCGATCTCGTCTGCCCCGTCCACGACATGTTCGTTCGTTAGAATGTAGCCTTCCGGACTCACGATGACGCCCGAGCCGAGGTTCGTCGCCGGTTCGTCTTGAGGTTGCTGCTGTTGCGGATTCTTAGGATTGCCGAAGAAGTAACGAAAAAGCGGGTCTTTTGCGTGCGGGTTCGGCGGCTGCGCCCCGCCCTTGCCCGAGAAAACGTTGACGACGGCCGGCATCGCCTTTTGCGCCGCGTCGGCATACGAGGCCGTGGACGGCCCCGAGCCGGAGCCCGGCGCGACTTCCCGTAGTGCGACGATGGGGGAGGCGAGCTGCTTGCCGAATTGCCCTTGCCGCTGCAGCCACTGGGGTTTGAGCGTGACCACGATGAACATGAGTGCGAGCAGCACCGTCACCGCTTGGGCGAACAGCAGCCAGAAGCGTCTAAGCATTTGAAGAATCGAGGTTTCTATGGATCGGATCGAACTTGAATTGTACTTGAACGACATGCTCGATATCGGGCGTTTCAAGGACTACTGCCCGAATGGCCTGCAAGTCGAAGGCCGGCGGCGCGTCGACAAGATCGCAACGGGCGTGACGGCGTCGCTCGCGTTTCTCGAGGCGGCTGCGCAGTGGGGCGCCGACGCCGTCCTTGTTCACCACGGCTATTTCTGGCGGAGCGAAGCATCGCCGATCACCGGCCGCAAGTACCGCCGGCTCAAGCAGCTCTTCGACAACGAGATGAGCCTGTTCGCCTACCATCTGCCGCTCGACGATCACCCCGAAGTCGGCAACAACGCCCAACTGGGAGCCCGGCTGGGGCTGATCGGCGATTCCCGCTTCGGCCCGGACGGGCTCGGCTGGATGACCACGCTGCCGATGCCGATCACGCTGGCGCACTTCGGGGCGCAGGTGGAGCAAACGCTCGCCCGCGCGCCGATGATTCTGGGCGACCTCGATGCCGAGCTGCGCCGCATCGCCTGGTGCACGGGCGGCGCGCAGAACTACTTCGAAGCGGCCATCGACGCCGGCGCCGACGTCTACCTCACCGGCGAGATCTCCGAGCCGACCACGCATATCGCCCTGGAAAGCGGCGTCGCATTCGTTGCTGCGGGGCATCATGCGACGGAGCGTTACGGCGTTCAGGCGCTTGGTGCGCATCTGTCCGAGCGCTTCGACGTGGAACATCTATTTATCGATATCGATAATCCGGTTTGATGCAACGCCGCAATTTCCGCATTGCAGCGGACGATTTTTTGCATTTTGGTTAATGCGAAACCGCGTTTAGGCAACAACCATGCCGATACAGCAAGTACTTAACGAGAAACGGAGACGAAACAGCGCCTGTCGGATGCGGGGAAACCCTTAAGAATCAACGCTTCGCACGCTTTTTGTCGGACGGCTCTTGTAAATGCCGACTCCATTCGCGCAAACTAGCGGCGGTGTGCAAAAAGCGGTGACGGAATATCCAACTTAGAAGTGGGGCGTGTGATGCGAGATAAAGAAGAGGAACGCGTCGACGGCAGCCGCCGTACCTGGCTGATTGCGACGTCCGTAATGGGCGGCTTTGGAGGCGTAGCCGCTGTCGTACCTTTCGTGGACTCCTTAGAGCCATCGGCGAAAGCCAAGGCGGGCGGCGCGCCTGTCGAAGTCGACATCAGCGGGTTGAAGCCCGGCGACATGATGACCGTCTCCTGGCGCGGCAAGCCCGTTTGGATCTTGAATCGAACCGACAAGATGCTCGCCGAGGTGAAAGAGGCCGACGGCGAGGTGGCCGATCCGAAGTCGAAGAACCCGTTCACCATGCCGCTGCCCGAGTACTGCAACAACGAGTACCGGTCGCGCGCCGAGCACAAGAACATCCTCGTCGTCGTGGCCGTCTGCACCCATCTGGGCTGCTCGCCGACCTCGCGCTTCACGCCGGGGCCGCAACCGAACCTGCCGGACAACTGGCCGGGCGGCTTTTTGTGCCCCTGCCACGGCTCCACCTACGATCTTGACGGCCGAGTCTTCAAGAACAAGCCCGCGCCGCAGAACCTCGACGTTCCCCGCTACATGTTCACGAACAACGGCAACACGGTCGTGATCGGTAAAGACGAGCAAGGAGAGGCGTAAATGGCGACGACGGAAAACCAAGTGGAATCGACGGGTGTGGCCGGATGGATCGACCGGCGCTTCCCGATGACGTCGACATGGAAAGCGCATTTGTCCGAGTATTACGCACCGAAGAACTTCAACTTCTGGTACTTCTTCGGCTCGCTCGCGCTGCTCGTGCTCGTGAACCAGATCGTCACGGGCATCTTCCTGACGATGAACTACAAGCCCGATTCGCAGCTCGCCTTCGCGTCGGTCGAGTACATCATGCGCGAGGTGCCCTGGGGCTGGCTGATTCGGTACATGCACTCGACGGGCGCGTCGATGTTCTTCGTCGTGGTCTACCTGCACATGTTCCGAGGGCTGATGTACGGGTCGTATCGCAAGCCGCGCGAACTCGTCTGGATCTTCGGCTGCGCGATCTTTCTGTGCCTGATGGCCGAAGCGTTCTTCGGCTACCTGCTGCCTTGGGGGCAGATGTCGTACTGGGGCGCGCAGGTGATCGTCAACCTGTTCTCGGCCATTCCGTTCGTGGGCCCGGATCTCTCGCTGTGGATCCGCGGCGATTACGTCGTGTCCGACATCACGCTGAACCGCTTCTTCGCGTTCCATGTGATCGCGATTCCGCTCGTGCTGCTCGGGCTCGTGTTCGTGCATATCGTCGCCCTGCATGAAGTCGGGTCGAACAATCCCGACGGCATCGAAATCAAAGCGAAGAAGGACGCGAACGGCAAGCCGCTGGACGGCATCCCGTTCCACCCGTTCTATTCGGTGCACGACTTCTTCGGCGTATGCGTGTTCTTGATCGTTTTTGCGGCGATCATTTTCTTCGCGCCGGAGATGGGCGGATACTTCCTCGAATCGAACAACTTCATCCCCGCGAACCCGCTGCAGACGCCGCCCGAAATCGCGCCGGTCTGGTACTTCACGGCCTTCTACGCGATGCTGCGTGCGACGACGGACCCGTTCAAGATCGTGCTGATGATCGTCATCGGCCTGCTCGGTTTGCTGGCGCTTGCCCGAGCGCGGGGCAAGTGGCGCATCGGCTTGCCTGTCCTGGCGGCGCTTGTGATCGTCTTCATGGCGTTCACCGAAGCGAAGTTCTGGGGCGTGGTGGTGATGGGCTCGGCGGTGATTTCGCTGTTCTTCCTGCCTTGGCTCGATCGCAGCCCTGTCAAGTCGATCCGTTACCGGCCGTTCTTCCACAAGGTTTTCTACGGAATCTTCGTGCTGGCGTTCCTGACGCTTGCCTTTTTGGGGACGAAACCGCCTTCGCCGGCGGCGACGTTGATCGCTCAGATTTGCGCACTGATCTACTTCGCGTTCTTCCTGGGCATGCCGTTTTGGACGCGGCTCGGCACGTTCAAGCAGCCGCCCGAGCGCGTTCGGTTCAAGCCCCATTAATCGCGAGCGAGGACAATACGATATGAAGACTTGGCTGAACAAACTCGCGCGGATCGGCGGGGCGAGCGTTCTGACGTTGGCGGCGGCGCTGGGATCCGCGCACGCGGAGGAAGGTTTTCCGCTCGACCGTGCGCCCGACAACATGCACAACATCGCTTCGTTGCAGCATGGAGCGCAATTGTTTGTAAACTATTGCCTGAACTGCCATAGTGCGAACCTGATGCGGTACAGCGCACTCGAGCAGATCGGCATTTCCAAGAAGGAAATCGAGCAGAACCTGCTGTTTACGACCGACAAGGTAGGCGGCACCATGTCGGTGGCGCTGCGGCCGGACGACGCGAAGGCGTGGTTCGGCGTGGCGCCGCCCGATTTGTCGGTCGAAGCGCGTGCGCGCGGCAGCGACTGGTTGTACACGTACTTGCGCAGCTTCTACCGCGACGACACGCGGCCGACCGGCTGGAACAACATGGTGTTCAACAACGTCGGCATGCCGAACGTGCTGTGGCAATTGCAGGGCGAGCGCACGGTTAAATTCGAGGACGTGACGGACAAAGAGACGGGCGAGAAGACGCATGAGTTCGCGGGCTTCCAAGTCGTAAAACCTGGGACGATGTCTCGGGTAGATTATGATTCTGCCGTGGCCGATCTGGTCGCGTACTTGACTTGGATGTCCGAGCCGACCCAGCAGACGCGCCGACAGCTTGGCGTGTGGGTGCTGATGTTCCTGGGCGTACTGTCGTTTTTCGCCTGGCGGCTCAACGCGGCTTACTGGAAGGACGTCAAATAAACACGCCGTGACACGGTGTGGGGCCGGTGCAAGGGAGGGTTCGCTCGCAGGAGCGGGCGCTCCGGCGTGCTGGCCCTTCAGCTTTTTGAGGAAACTTTAGACATGATGGTTTTGTATTCCGGCACAACTTGCCCGTTTTCCCAGCGTTGCCGGCTGGTGTTGTTCGAAAAGGGCATGGACTTCGAGATCCGCGACGTCGACCTGTTCAACAAGCCGGAAGACATCGCCGTGATGAATCCGTACGGGCAGGTGCCGATTCTGGTCGAGCGCGACTTGATTTTGTACGAATCGAACATCATCAACGAGTACATCGACGAGCGCTTCCCGCATCCGCAGCTGATGCCGGCCGATCCGGTGCAGCGTGCGCGTGCGCGCCTGTTCCTGCTCAACTTCGAAAAGGAGTTGTTCGTTCACGTCGGCACGCTCGAGAACGAGAAGGGCAAGGCCGCGGAGAAGAACCACGAGAAGGCGCGTCTCGCGATTCGCGATCGGTTGACGCAATTGGCGCCTATCTTCTTGAAGAACAAGTACATGCTGGGCGAAGAGTTCTCGATGCTGGACGTGGCGATCGCGCCGCTTTTGTGGCGTCTGGATCACTACGGCATCGAGTTGTCGAAGAATGCCGCGCCGCTGATGAAGTACGCCGAGCGTATCTTCAGCCGCCCGGCGTATATCGAGGCGCTGACGCCCTCGGAAAAGGTGATGCGCCGGTAAATCGGGTTCGGTGGTCCGCCCGCGCGCATGGTGTTCGCGGGCGGCGTGCCGAATTCTGTACGAGGACAGTTGATGCAAGAAATTTCGACTAAGCCTTATTTGCTGCGTGCGTTGTACGAATGGTGCACCGACAACGGTTATACGCCGCACATCGCCGTGCGTGTGGACAACCAGACGCGCGTGCCGCGTCAGTTCGTGCATAACGACGAGATCGTGCTGAACATCAGCTTCGAGGCGACGAGCCAGCTGCAGATGGGCAACGAGTGGATCGAGTTCAGCGCGCGCTTCTCAGGCAAGGTGCACAAGATCGAAGTGCAGGTGTCCAATGTGCTTGCGATCTATGCGCGTGAGAACGGGCAGGGCATGGCGTTTCCGGTCGAGCCCGCGACGGGCGCCGCGCAAACCGGCGGGCCGGTGGCGGAGAGCGAAGTGCAGGATGCCGATGTTTTGGAATCCGAAGCTTCGCCGGCGAACGGCGATGCGAGTGCACCGGCCGCGAGTAGCGATGCGGAGCGCGCACCGCGCACCGATGACGACGGCGGCAAAGGCGGCGGCGGGAAAGGCCACCTCAAGGTCGTGAAATGAAGTAGAATCGCGGTCTTACGCCGGCTTAGCTCATCTGGTAGAGCAGTTGATTTGTAATCATCAGGTGGCGGGTTCGAGTCCTGCAGCCGGCACCATATCTGACGAGGGGTTACGCGATGTTTGCGTAACCCCTTCG
>DATJJH010000055.1:0-11201 GCA_035492395.1 Trinickia sp.
TTGGACAGCGAGTAGTCGGCTTGCGCACCGATTTGGTGGAAGCGCGCCGACAGGTTGCTCGCCGCGCCCGAACCTTGCTGGTCCGTGAACGTGTAGGCAACACCGAGGCCGAGCGCCGGCGTCAGGTTGTACTTCGCGTTAACTTCGTAGTTGTCTTGACGCAGCGATTGCTGTGCCAACGCGAAGTTGTCGAGACGCGTTTGCGTCCACAGCGCGCCGACTTGCGCCGGGCCGAACGCGTACGAAGCGCCGACGCCGTAGGTACGTACACGCCGGTTGCCGTTTACCACCGCCGCCGCATTGTCCGTCGCACCGACGGTGTTGCTCAGCGGGTTGTTCAACTGAGCGTACGAAGCCGCCACGCGCAGGCCTTGGAACTGATAAGCCGCGCCGAGGCTGTACTCGCGGTTGTCCGCGAACGCGCCGGCTTGGTTCGAGAAGCCGTACGTGCCGCCGAACGTGAAGCCCGCGTAGTTCGCGCTCGTGAACTTGATCGAGTTGTTGACCGCGTTGCCGCCGTTCGTGTTCAGGTTGTCCAGGTTGCCGACGTGGGCGAACGACGTACCGCCCCAGCTACCCGTTGCGCTCAACGGCGCGAGGAAGTCTTGCTCGGCGTCGTACTGACGACCCAGGGTGACCGTACCGTAGTTGCTCGACAGACCGACGAACGACTGACGATTGAACTCGCTGCCGTTGTTGCCGTAGCGGCCGTTATTCAGGTTGAAGCCGCTTTCCAAGGTGAAGATCGCCTTCAGGCCGTTGCCCAGATCTTCAGAGCCCTTCAGGCCGAAGCGGCTTTGGCTGACGCCGCCCGACGTTTGCTGCCAGTCGGACTTGCCGCCGACGTTGCTGGTGTAGGTAAGACCCGCATCGATCACGCCATAGAGCGTGACACTGCTTTGAGCGTGTGCGGCGACTGCGAAAGAGGCGGAAACCGCTGCGACGACCAGGGTTTTTTTCATATTAGAGAGAAGTCCCTTCTGTAAAACTGGCTTGCTGCCAGACTTCGGAATAGACGGATTGACCTGCCGACGCCGCGTTCAACCCGCTTTGCATCGTCAACACGGTTGACCCGTCCGATGAGGGCCGAGTCTACGTGTTGACCCTAGTGGGGTATACGCAGCAGTCACAACATCTTTTTGCTCAAAAAGAAACAATCAACCTGGTACAAACCCGTATAACATTGTTTTTGAACGGTTTTGTTTCGTGGTATGAGCAATCGTCCGCATGTCCGACAAGCAGCCGAAAGGGATTTCGGAGTTGCAAAACAACAACGTTTTTCATCAAGACGTCACAGGCGCACCAATACGCGAGTTCAAATCTGCACCATCTCGAATTCCTCCTTGCCGACGCCGCACTCCGGGCATTTCCAGTACCGAGGAACGTCCTCCCAGCGCGTCCCCGGCGGGATTCCCTCCTCGGGCTGTCCGTTTTCCTCGGAATAAATCCATCCGCAGATAATGCACATCCAGGTTCGCGGTTCGACGGCAGGCGTACTCATTTCGCATCGCTCCTCGAGGTTTGTCGCGACTTAATGCACAGCGTCGACACGCATATTTTTGCCAAACGTGAGCCGCATTGCAGCGCCCAGTTTTGGGAGGCGCGGAGATACGCGTTCGGGGGTGGGAATATGCGGGCAAAAAAGACGGCCCGCCGGCGAAACGCCGAACGGGCCTAGGAGGGTTGGCCTCGAGATAGCCGAGGCCGAATATACCTAATCGAAATTCGCTTCGGGCACTTCGTAATGAACGGTAAAACATTTCCGAGCCCCGCCAGATGCGGAACCGGTTGCGGGCTCACCGCCTGAAGATGCTGTGCTCCGGACGCACCGCCTGCTTTTCCACGGCCTGTAGGCGCCAAACGCCGTCGATTTGCGTTCGTTTGCCTGACGACGCCCATTGAGCCCCGCCCTGCGCGGCTGTCGGCGAATCGCGCTCGACGCGCAGCCCGCGCAATATGCAAAGCGGCTGATCGGCCGTCGGGGCGCAAAGCTGCGTCACCCCGCCTTCGTTGCGCAACTCGCCCCAGGGCGGAAGATCGATACCGTCATGCGACTCTCTGGACCAAACGCGCTCCTCCGTATCGAGCCAAAGCACCGCGTAGTCATGATTGACGGTGGGATCGGAACCGTTAATCAAAATGGTCAAACGCATTGCCTGTTCCCCCAAGGTACCCGCCGAGACATCAAGTCTATGCCGCGACGGGTCGATTGCAAGGGAGCAAATGTCGCAGTGATCGGCACGTCGGCGGGCCGAACGCAAACGCGGCAAGCTGGGCGGCCGTGCGGGCGCGCTGCGGCGTCCGTCTCGCTACTGCACGCCGTAACCGCGCGAGCGCATGCAATCGCCGTAAGCATGCCAATAAGTCGCCATCGGCGGTTCGGGCGGCGGCAGCGGCGGCAAACTCGTCGACGCCGCGCCGGACGCCGCGGGGACACCGGACGCAGAGGCCACGCTGCCGGCCGGGCCGGCTGCGCCGGCGGCCGCGGTCGGAGCCGGCGGCGACGCAGAGGCCGCCGCGCCCGGCGCGGTTGCCGAAGCGGAGGCGACGTTAGCTGCGGATGACGATGAAGGGGCGGCCTGGGCTGCAACCGGGGCAGACGCGCCACTCGCCGTCGGCGCTTTGCCGCCCGCCTTTCCCGCTTGCGCGCCAGCCCGGGGCGGCAGCGGCGGCTCGCTCGCGCCTCGGCCTGCGTCCGGGGCGAATCGGACTGCTTTCTGCCGCGGCGGCCTTTGCGACAAGCGCGTCATGTCGACGCCCGTTTGTTGCTTTGCCTGCCAGTAGCAATAGGCGCTATCCACGCCCTGAGCCGCCGCGCTCTGGCTGCGCAGCGGATACACAGCCGGCTGCTGGCCATAGGCGGCCGACGATACGACGAGCAATGCAGCACTCGTACAAAGAAAGATCTTCATGAGTTCTCGTTCCTTCGGTGTCCTAAGCGATCGCCCGGACATCGGTGGAGCGCGGCACACGATCGGGCGCCATGCCTGCATGCAAGAAGGCGCCGGCGAGCGCCGCGCCGACCCCCTCAGCATAAAGGCGCCGACGATCGCCAAAAAGAGAGAGTATCGGCACGATCCGCCATATCCCCGGCAACAAGGGACGGCCAGGGTCGCTGCTTATAAAAATTTATGCGCATAAATTTTTATAAGCTTTATAGCTGAAATGCCGCAGTTGCCTGCGTGCGAAAGTGGCCCAGGCAAATCCGCGCTGAGGTGAGCTAGATCGGCACCGCGTTCTTCACCTTTTCTTGTCTCACTCTTCACTCCGCCACACCGGTGCGAGGCGTCACGAAGCGGAACGTCAGGTTGATCCGCTCTCCCTGCAGGCGCGGCGCTTTGGCGACTCGGTGGCGCCATTCGCGCTGCGTACGCCCCCGCATGACCAGCAAGCTGCCGCTCGTGAGTTCGAACGCGCGTACCCGTCCGGTTTCGTTGTGCCGAAGATCGAAACGGCGCGCGACGCCCAAGCTGACGGAGGCGATCACCGGCTGGGCGCCGAGCTCCCGTTCGCGATCCGCGTGCCAACCCATGCTGTCCTCCCCGCTGCGATAGCGATTCAGCAATACGCTGTTGAAGCGCGTCCGGCAGGTCGCCTCCGCGAGCCCCTTCAAGGCGTGGACGGTTGGCGTCCACGCAAGGGGCTCGTTCCGAATCCCTGAATAAACATAGACCGCCCCGGCGTCGCCTTGCCACGCCGTGAGACGAGGCAGCGGCTTGACGCCGCCGGGTGTGCGAATGACGTCCTGCTTCCATTGGACCTCGTCGACGAGCGCAGCGAACGCCACCGACGCCTCCTCGGGCGACAGCCAGTGCGGATGCCAGTCGACGTCCACGTCGGGTACATCGCCAAACAGATCGTCGATCATCGAACTCCACCTTCATGCCGCACCGTCATCGGCTCTCCCCTCCCCGCTCATGCAATCGTTTGACATTTTCAACGCGCCTGCTTGAAATTTGTATCGCCGGCATCGGCCGTCCGCCTCCCGAAGCTTGCCGCTTCACCCAACGGCGGGCGCTCGAATTCGGGCATCGAGCAAAAAGCGACCGTCGTGGCTATCATGGAGCCCTTCGACATTCGGGCTCCGCCTTCGACACCGGCGATCATGACACTTTCCGACGACGCATTCGATCAGCTCTTCCACGAAGCTCGCACACACAGCGCCTGGCTGCCAAAACCCGTCGACGATGCGCTGCTCGAGCAAATCGTCGCACTGACCGTGCTCGGCCCGACCTCGGCGAATTCGAGCCCCGGGCGCTTCGTTTTCGTCAAAACGGCCGACGCAAAGGAAAGGCTGCGGCCCGCGCTATCGGCCGGCAACGTCGACAAAACGATGGCGGCCCCGGTCACCGTCATCGTCGGCATGGACATGGCGTTCTACGATCATCTGCCGAAGCTGTTTCCGCATACGGACGCGCGCAGCTGGTTCGTCGGCAACGACGACGCGATCCGCGCCACGGCATTTCGCAATTCGTCGCTGCAAGGCGCCTACCTGATCATGGCCGCGCGTGCGCTGGGTCTCGACGCCGGGCCGATGTCGGGTTTCGATGCAGCAAACGTGGACGACACGTTTTTCGCCGGAACGACGATTCGTTCCAACTTCCTGATTAACCTCGGCTACGGCGACCGTACGAAGCTTCACCCGCGTCATCCGCGCTTGTCGTTCGACGAAACGGCACGGATCGCTTGAGCATCGACGCTTGACCGATCGGCTCCGAATCGGCTGGACACGCTCGTGCCGCGGCCCAGGATAAGCCCCTCGCCGCACGCCTGGCCGATCAATCCAGTAGCGCGATGTAAAAAACGATTGCGCCGATTAATGCGCCGACGAAGCAAAAGCCCTCGCAGTTCTCGCTCGCGTCGCGCCGGAGCCACGCGCCCACGACGCCGAACAGGCCGGCAATGCCGAGCGCGACGAAGACCATTGCCACGTCGAACAGTGCATTGCGGCTGATTTCGAGCAGATCGGCGCGCCGCACGCCGTAGTAGACGACCAGCGCCATGAGAGACAGCACGACCAGCGGCAGCATGACGTGCCAGCCCTCGTACCCGAGGTGATGGGGGCGGCGCCCGATATGGGGCCATTTTTCGACTTTCATCGTTCGCCTCCTCTCGTTTCCGAAGGCATGATCGATTCAGCAATCGGATCGATGAATGCTCATAGCTTAGGCCGATTCGACCGGCGTGGAAACCGCGACCTTTCCCGCAGTGCAAGGTCCGTTCGCTCGGCGCTTGCCGCGCGGCGCAGGGAGCCGCTCCCCGATACAATATTCGCGGCGCTCGTCCGTCTCGGATAGCGTACCCGCTTTCTACGGATCCTTTTTCGTCTATGCGCCGTTTCTCGTTCTTCACACGCGCCATCGTCATCGGCGTGATGCTGCACGTTTATGTGGGCCTGCGGCTCCTTCCGGAGTTGCCGGTCGGAGTGCCCGTCAAAGCGATTGCCGTGCTTGCGCTCGTCGCATCGTGCTTTCTCATTCCGTTGAGCATGCTCGTGCGCAGATTCGACCATCGGCCCAGCATCGATCGCATTGCTTGGATCGGCCTGCTGGATATGGGCTTCTTCTCGTCGCTGCTCGTCTTCACTCTGTTGCGCGACGTGGCGCTCGCATCGGCGCTCACGATCGATGCACTATGGCGCGGAGCGCTTTCGCTCGATCGCTGGCGGATCGACACGGCCGTCGGCGTGGTGGCGCTGGCCGCGCTCTCGACATCGATCGGGTTCGTCAACGCACGCCGGCGCGCGCGGGTGGTGTCCGTCGATGTGCCGATAGTGGAACTACCGCCCGAACTCGACGGCCTGACGATCGTACAGATCAGCGACGTGCACGTGGGGCCGACGATCAAAGCGCGCTACGTCGATGCGATCGTCGACGCCGTCAACCGGCTCGAGCCCGATCTCATTGCCGTCACCGGGGATATCGTGGACGGAAGCGTCGCACAGCTGGCCGAGCATACGAAGCCGCTGGAGAGACTGACCTCGCGCTACGGCGCCTATCTCGTCACGGGAAACCACGAGTACTACTCCGGCGCGACTCAATGGATCGCGGAATTCGAACGGCTGGGCTTGCGCGTCCTTCTAAACGAACACGTCGTGCTCGAGCACAACGGCACGCGTTTCATCGTCGCCGGGGTGACCGACTACTCGGCGGGCCAATTCGACCAAGCGCATCGCAGCGACCCCGCGGCAGCGCTCGCCGACGCGCCGGGCGACGTACGAATCAAGCTGCTGCTCGCGCACCAGCCGCGCACGGCGCTTGCGGCGGTGGAAGCCGGCTACACGCTGCAACTATCCGGGCACACGCACGGCGGTCAATTCTTTCCGTGGAATTTCTTCGTCCGTTTGCAGCAGCCCTTTACCGCCGGGCTGGCGCGACTCGACGAGCTATGGGTCTACACCAGCCGCGGCACCGGGTACTGGGGGCCGCCGAAACGCCTTGGCGCGCCATCGGAAATCACCCATCTTCGGCTCGTCAACGCGGGCGCAAGTCAATTCTGACTTCCAAGGATGCGCTTGCCGGCCGGTGCGGTCGACGCGGACCCGGGCGGCCGCTATCGCGACCCACACGGCTAAGGCCGCGGTACGGATCGAATGTTGCCGATCTCGCTGTCGGCGCCTGCGTTGTCGCCGTACGTCGGCGGCACACCGCCCGCATCGTAGTCGCGCACTTGTCCATGGCTCACCGCATGCGGCGTAGCCGGAAAATCGTCGACGGCCTCGCCGAACCGCCCGCGCACGAAAGCACGCAGCAATGCAATGCGCGGATGCGCGCCGTCGGCCTCGCTCCATGCACCCTGGCCGAATCGCGCGCGGCAACGCGTGCCTCGTTCGTCGCGCATCCATTGCAGCTCGCTCGCGCGCTCCAGCACTTCCAGCGCATCGCCCCATTCCTCGGCCGGCGAAAACGGCTGCGCGAGCTTGCGCAACGCGCCGTGCGTCAGCGTCACGACGATGCTCGGCTCGACTTGGATGAAGATCACCTCCTCCTCGTCCGCCACCAATGCGCGTGCGCACCAATAATCGAGTGTGCGCCCCTCGAGTTCGCTCGTCCTCATGGCTCAACCTCCCTTGCTTTTGGCGCGGGCATACGTATGCGCGCAACCAGCGGATAGTGGTCGGACGCGCGCCGAGCCAGATCGCTGCGATGAACGGTCACGTTCAGCAGCCATTCGCCCGGGTGCACCCATATCCGATCGAGCGCGAAAATCGGGCAAAACGTCGGGAACGTTCGAGGCGCCGGCGCGCGCCTAAAATGCGACACGAGCGTGCGCAACGCGCGCCCACGCACGAACCACTCGTTGATGTCCCCGACCAGAATGACCGGGAGCTCGCTATTGTCGAACGCCGCCAGCAACGTGCGCACTTGCGTGCTGCGCTCGCTGGCGGACAATCCTAGATGGGTCGCCACGACGCGTATCAGCTGCCCGGCGCAATCGATGTCCGCATCGAGCGCGCCGCGCGGCTCGCGCCGATGAAACGACAAATCGAGCGTCCGCGCCATGCGAATGGGAAACCGCGACAGCACCGCATTGCCGTAGCGACGTCTCGGCGTATCGAGCGTGGGCCCTTCAACCGCAAATAGCCCGGTTGCCTCGCGCAGTTCCGACAGCACGTCCGGCGTGTCCGACCCGCCGAGCGGCACCTCTTGCATCGCGACGATGTCGGCGTCGATTTCGCCGATGACCCGCGCGATGCGCGCGGCCATCTGCCGTTTCGCTTGCGACGTCCAGGCAGGCAGTCCGCCATGAATGTTGTAGGTCGCGATTTTCAGCTCGCGAACGCTCTCGCGCATCGACGTCTCCAAACCGGGGCGCTCGTCGACTTCCGATACGACCTGCGCGCCGGTGTCGGGATGTTCGTTCAAATTCGCATTCACTCGCGTCGCCCCAGCCAGCGCTGCAAGAACACCGAAATGCCCACGAGCGCCAACCCGATGGCAAACATCGTCGCCACCGAACCCGCGTCGGGATGTCGGATCGCCTCAAGCAATTGATGCGCGAACGTCACCGTCAATAGAATGCCCGGCACCATCCCAAGAACGGATCCGATCACATAGTCGCGCAGGCGGATATGCGAGGCGCCGGCCACGAGGTTGACGATCGTAAACGGCGCGATGGGCAGCAGGCGCAGCACGACGACGGTCACGATCCCGCGTTCGCCGAGCCGCTCGCTGAGCCGGTTTGCGCGCGCCCCGGCAAAGCGGCGAACGACATCGCGGCCCAGCAAGAAGCCGAGGCCGTACGTCGCGATCGCCGAGAGCAACGTCCCGCCTAATGCGTAGCCGATGCCGGGCCACGCCCCGAAAACCAGCCCCGTGGCGGCAATCAGCAACGTGATCGGGACGGACACGACAGAGGCGAGCACGTAGCCCGTCAGTACGGCCACGGGGGCGAACGGCAGTGCATCCACTCGGCGAATGAGCCGCGCGAGCTCATTCAGATTCATATGCGCGCCAAGCGACGTGAATCGCCACACGAGCGCCATTGCGGCTAGGATCAGCACGAACGCCCCCAGGACCAGAAACCGCGCGGTCATCAACTTGTGCCGCTCCTGCGGAACGAATTCGCGTACGAGCGCATCCGGCTCGATCGGCTGCTCAGGGTCCAACCAGGCATTGAGCGGCACGAGCGCGTCCAAGTCGGCGGTGATGACCGGCGTGAACGGAGTCAATGTGCGGCCTTCGCGGCGCATCAGGGTATCGATGACGGCATTGATTCGGCGGCCGGGCTCGAACGCGCGCGCCACATCGCTTTCCGCGACGTCGAGATGCTCCGCCAAGAGCCGATTGCGCCAGCCGGCGATCGCCTCGCGTACTCGGGTGTCCCCGTTTGCGTCGATCGTGACGTTGCATTCCGTGTCGAGCACCATCGACCGATTGTTCAGGTTGGCGCTGCCCACGGTGAGGATGGTGTCGTCGACGATCGTCACTTTGCTGTGTACGTTGACGCAGCCGTTGCCCAGGCCGTCGACGTGCGGACAGTACATGCGGTACCGCCCGTGCCTGTCGGCATCGGCGAGCGCGCGATGCAAGCGTGCGCGCAGAACGCCCATCGTCGCCTCCTGCAACCAGCCGCTCTGCATGCGCGGCACGACTGCGGCGACATCGGGCCCACGCTCTTGGGACAGGCGCGGACACAGCGCCTCGCGCACGATGGCCGCCGTGAAATACTGGTTTTCGAAATAGATATCGCGACGTGCGGCAGCGATCAGATCGGCGGTCAGCGCGCGGATCTGCTGGACCGCGTCGCGCGAACGATAAGGCGGCTCGGTCAGGGAGATGCCCACCATGACGTCGCGCAATTCCACTTGCGCGGAGGGTGGCCACGGATCGGCGTCGCGATCCACTGCCTGATGCGCGCGCACGGCAACCCGCTTGCCGCAGGAACGCTCCCATCGCTCGCGCGCGAGCGCCCCCACCGCGCTCGCGGCCTCGCCGTCGAACATTGCCTGCACATCGTGGAACGGCCCATAGCGCAGCCCATTTGCATCGCGGCGGCGATCGTCGTCCGGCAGATGTTGTGGGGTATCCCACCGCGATCGAGTCAAGTCCAAGCCGCCGACGAACGCTAACCGGTCGTCGATGACGACGAGCTTCTGATGGTGAGACGCGCCGCGCGGGTGCGTGCCGTCTTGCCGAAAGACAATGCCGCGGTGCGACCGCCAGCCCGTTTGATAGACGGGCATCCACTCGCGCTCAAACGCATAGATCATCGCGAAGTCCCACGCGAGGATGTAGATGCGAAGACGCCGACGCATGGCGGAAAGGCTTTGCAGAAAATCGCCCAACGCTTCGGGAAGGCCGTCGTGCGCACCCTCGGGCACTAATCGCATGCGACTGTCGATGTCCCACCCGACGATGAAAATCGTGCGTTCCGCACGTTGCAGCGCTTCACGCAGCACGGAGAAATAGGCAATGCCGTCGATTAGGAGTGCGAATCGATCCGCCCGACAAATCGAATCGCAATTGCGCCCGGCCTCGAGCACGCCATGTCGAATCGGCTCGGCATGCAACGCACGGGCAGGAGAACCCGCGCAAACCTCGGCTTGCGAATCGGTAGCGCTCGTCATATCGATGCGCGTGCAAGTCAAATGATCGGCACCCCGCCGGTGACGGCGACCGTTGCGCCCGATACGTAGCTGGCCTCGTCGCTAGCCAGCATCACGTAGACGGGCGCCAATTCGGCCGGCTGACCTGGCCGTTTCATCGGCGTTTGTTTGCCGAATTCCTTCACGTTATCCGGCGGCAGCGTTGCAGGGATCAACGGCGTCCAAATCGGGCCGGGGGCGACGCAGTTCGATCGTATGCCTCGCTGGGCCAACAATTGCGCGAGACCGCCCGTGAAGTTCTGAATCGCGCCCTTCGTTGTCGCATAAGGCAGCAGCGTCGGCCGCGGCTTATCGGCGTTGACCGATGTCGTATTGATGATGGCCGCGCCCGATTTCATGTGAGGCAGCGCCGCCTTCACGAGGCGGAACATCGCGCCGATGTTGATATCGAAGGTGCGGTCCCATTCGTCGTCCGAGATCTCTTCGACAGTCTCGTAATTCATCTGATGGGCGGCGTTGTTCACGAGGACATCGATGCGCCCGAACGCTTCGACGGCACGGTCGACAATCGCGCGTGCCTGCGCCCGTTGTGCGAGATCGCCGGGGACGAGGACGGCTTTGCGGCCCGCTTGCTCCACCCACCGCGCCGTTTCTCGGGCATCGTCGTGTTCGTCTAGGTACGCGATCACGATATCCGCGCCTTCGCGCGCGAAGGCTATGGCGACGGCGCGGCCGATGCCGCTGTCCGCGCCCGTGATGATGGCGGCCTTGCCGGACAAGCGCCCGTGGCCCTGATAACTTTGTTCTCCGTGATCCGGCTGCGGGGACATGGGCGCCGTCCGCCCCGGCACACGCTCTTGCTGCTGTTCCGGCAATGGTGGTGTCGGTTTGCTGGTCATGATCGACTCCTGCGTCTGGGCACGCTGCGAAAGCAGCGAAAACGACGGAGGTCGAGCAATGGTCATGCCCCGATGTTAAGGTCGGAGCTATTCAGGAGGATTTCGCCGGCGCAAAAACACAAACCCCCGAGAGCGCGGAGGCTGTCGGGGGTTTGGAGAGGGAGGAGCCTGACGATTACCTACTTTCACACGGGCAATCCGCACTATCATCGGCGTGGAGTCGTTTCACGGTCCTGTTCGGGATGGGAAGGGGT
>DATJJH010000056.1:0-30629 GCA_035492395.1 Trinickia sp.
GCTGACGAGCGCGAGACGAGAAGCGATAGGCCGGCGAGCGGTGCATGGCGTCGTCTCCCTTCAGCTCGCGTAAGCCTGGGCCAGCCAAACCGGGCTGCCGTTGGGAATCGCGCCTGCGATGCCGGCCGGCAGCGGAATGGCGATCGTCGCATCGGCAGGCGGCACTTCGTTGCCGTTCAACGCGCGCCCCGCGAAAACCGAGCCTTGCGCGAGCTTCGATATGTCGACGACGAGTTCAGGCGATACCGTGCTCGTCGTATAGACCACGACCAAGTTGTTCTGCACATAGCCTTGCCACATTGGGTTCGGCTTGTAATTCGCCACGGGCGTCAATTGATTGGCCTGCACCGCGCCGTTGAATGCCGGATGCGCTTGGACGTAGGCGATCACCGTTTGACGATAGGCGGCCATGTTCAGCGCGAGCGCTTGCGTGGACGTCGCCGAAACGACGTTCATCTGCTCGCCGGCGAACGTTTCATAGCCGGCGATCAACATGGCGAATATCGCGAAAACGGCGATCACTAACACGTCGTGCTCCGAGAGAAGAGTGTGCGAGGCCCGCCGGCGGTGAGGCCGGCAAGGTTGGGCCGTGCTTGGAAACGTGGGTTAGCTAGACGTCCATACAACCGTACCGGCGGCGTTGCCGCATGCAGTCTGGGCAGAGCCCGGCGAGATCGGTGGAACGACGGCCTGAGCGCTGCCTGGGCCAAGTACCTGCAACCAGCCGGTCGTAGTCGAAGTAAGCGCGTTCACGCACACATCCGGCGGTACCTTCGTATAGGTAATCGTGAACCTTGTATTGTCAGCGGCCACCGGAGCAACCGTCACACTACCGCCCCATGCATCCGCCACCGTGCCATCGGCGGCATCGGTCGTCAACGTCTGCGGAAACCCCTTGGCGGCGATCAGCGTTGGCGTAAAATCCGTCGCCCCATAGTTCCCTTGCGTCGTCATGAACAACTTGCGCGACGCCGTCTGAATGGCCGACAACTCCGAGTTCAACTCATTCGAATTCGCGCTGCTGAAAGCCGTATTGAGCAACGCAATCGCCCCGATCACGACAATCGCCGCGATCCCCAGATAAGCGATCCCTTCCAGCAGCGAAGCGCCTTTTTGCACCCGTCGCAATGCCATGCGTGTTTGATGCTTCGTCATTTGGTCCCCCAATTCACAAAGAAATATGCAGCGTCTAAAGTGTCGAAACAGAACCAACTCGCCCTACCGCATGGAACGCGTCACGGCGGCGATTTCCTGCTGAATACCGAAAAAACCCGTGATGAGCCAAGCGATGACGAGCGCGAGCACGATGATGGCCGCCCCGTTCAATACCCGCATCTGCACGGAGATCGTCTCCACTCCGTCCTCCAACCATTCTTCCGCGATGGTTTTCAATGCATCGGCAAAGCCGCCGTATTCGGAGTAGACGCACAAGTCGTCGACGATTTCCTGCGACGGAAACCGATAGCCCGCGACGCGCATCGCCTCCCCGGCATTGAGACCCGACTTCACGCCGAACAGCGTGTCGTCGATCCGCGCACGCAGCCAGGGCCTCGCGTTCGCGCCGAGCCGAATCAGCGACTTTTCGACCGTGAACCCCGAGGCTTGCAGCGAAGCGAATGCCATCAGAAAGCCGCTGCCCACGACGAGCCGATAGATCGAATACGGCGGCAGCCGATCGAGAAACGTGCGCACGCGCCCATTCCAATGCGGCATCGACCACGCGACGACGCTAATCAAAAGCGCCAGCACGATCAAACACGGCCACAGCCAATGCTGGACGAAGCGCGACATCAGGTAGAGCGAGCGGGCCGCCCCCTGCCACTGCGCGGGGTTCGCGAATTGTTCGAAGCGCGGAATCACGCGCGTGCCGAACAAGTAGACGTAGCAGATCGTCATCGCGAACACCATCACCGGGTAGGCGATGCCGCCGAGGATCGAAGCGCGGATCTTTTTGCTCGATTGCACGACCCCAGCCACCGACATCAGCGCCGTTTCGATCCGCCCTGCCTGCTCGCCGGCCAGGATGATCAATTGCTCCGATTCGGGCACCCAGCCCGCCATGCCCTCCGCGAGCATGCCGCCGTTCTGCACGGCATGGCGCCAATCGCCGAGCACGATCGCCATCGCTTCGTTGGGCTTGCGTCCGCCGTGCGACGCGCGCAGTTCGAGTTCCTCCAACACCTTCAGCAGCGGCAAGCCGTTCGACAGCATCTTGCTGATCTTGCGGTAGAGCCGCAGCCGCTCGTTGGTCGTCAGTTGCAGCTTCGCGAAGGCCCGGTTCAGATCGGGCAGCGAGAACGGCAAGCGTGCGAGATCAAGCCGCGCCATAGTCCACTCCGATCACGTTCGACCCGAAGCCCTCGTAATCGGCCTGCTCGGTCAAGTGCCCGACTACGCGCTCGGCCATGCGTGGATCGACGAGCCCTTCGATGACCTTTTCGATCGCATGATCGACCACCGTTTGGCCGTCGAGATGCCTGAGCCAATAGGCGATCGCGCCAGCCTTGTCGCCATCGCGCAGGAAGGAAAAGAACCGTGCGTCGGTGCGGATCACCTCGGCCACGACCGTCCGGCCGATCGTTCCGCGTTGCCGGCAATGCTCGCAACCCGGCCCCGCGATGCACACATCGCCGATATGCGCACCGGCCACACGTTTGACGCGGGCGACGAGCGCCGCATCGAGTTCCTGCACTTCATCGGCGAAACGCAGCTTGCAGTGCGGGCAAAGTAATTTCACGAGCCGCTGACTGATGAGCCCCGTCACGACCGATTCGTCCGTCACCATGCGCAGCGGCAGCCCCAGATCGATCAGGCGGTCCACGATCGCGATCGCGCTATTGGCGTGCAGCGTCGTCCAGACCTGATGGCCCGTCATCGACGCGCGCAACGCGCTCTGTGCCGACGCCCGGTCGCGGATCTCCCCGATCATGATCGTGTCCGGATCGAGCCGCATCGCGTTTGCGATCGCCTCGGCGAAGACAACGGAGCGGGCTTCCTCGCCCAGCGCGTTGATGACGGGCGTTTGCACGGCGCCCGCGATCGGATATTCGACCGGGTCTTCCACCGTGATCACGTGAATCGTGCCGGCCGTATCCTTGATTTCGCTCGTCAGCACGCGCTGTAGCGTCGTCGATTTGCCCGACCCCGTCGGCCCGCTGATGATGTTCATCCCGATCGGCTGCGCCTTCAGAAAATCGAGTATGTCCGCTTGCGCATCGGTGAAACCCAGCCGCTGCAGATCCGTCGTATCGCCCGCATCGTTGTAGAGCAGGCGCAGCACCATCACACTGCCCTCGCTCGTCGGCGCCGTGGCAATTCGGACACCGAACAATCGATCGGGGAGCTTGTCGCGATCGCCGATCGCCGCGTCTTGGCGTTCGGTCGGCTTGTACGTGTTGTCGGAAACGCTCGCCATCGCGGCGTAAAGCGTCGCGAGCAGGCGCTCGCCGTGCTCCCGCGTCTGCTCGCGTACGCGCTGCAGTTCGTTGTGCACGCGAAAGAGAATTTCCGTGCTGAACCGATTGACGCGGATGTGAATGTCCGACGCCCGCTCTCTGCACGCTTGCGCGATCAGCTCTTTGGCGAGAACCTGCATGGCCGTATGATCGAGCGGCTCCGCGCCCGAGCGCCGGCGCTCGCGGTACGCTCGGCTGACGACGTCGAGCCCGACCGGTGTCGGCACATAGGCATGGCGCAGCCGATCCAATCGCGCACGATACGAGAGCACGAACGGGTTCATCTCTTGACCTTCGGCGATCAAGAGCCGTCCGTCATCCAGCAGGCAAAGGAACTTGCGCTCTTCTTCGCTCGCGGCGAGCTCACCGGTGTCGGATACGGCTTTCGTATCGGCGAGATCGAGCGCCTGTGCCGTCGTCTTGCCTTCCGCGTACTTGATCCCGAGCGCGGCGCGCGCGGACTCGACGGCGGTGCGGGCCGGGTGCAGCGGAACAGCAGACGCGGGGCGGCCTTTGGAAGTCAACATGCGCATGATCAATTCCTCGGCAGCGGCGGGAAGCTCGCCGTATTGGATTCGGGCGCACCGGCGTACGACGATGCATCCCACGAAACGACTCTCGGCAGTTGAACTTTCGCGCCGCCGCGCAGTTGCGCATAGACGGCGTTCGGCTTGATCGACACGATCTTCATGCCGTTGGGCAGCGTATCGCCGGCCTTCACTTCGAATTCGCCCGCGCTGCGGCTTTCGAGCGTCGCGAAGAGCTTGTTTCCAAGCCCCTCGACCGCCCGCACGCGCACTTCGTCCGGTGCGCCCGCGCCATTCAGTCGATTGAGCTCCGCGGCGCGTTGCGCGATTTGCGTCTGCGTCTCGAGCTTCTTGAGCTCCGCCTTGAGCACGACGGTCTCGCCTTCGAGTCGTGTCAGCGCCGCGACGGTCGCCGCGGCTTCCGGCGACGGCGGATCGATTTGAGCCGCCGCAGCCGGCGCCGGCGCCGGGGCCGGTGCGACCGCCGCCGACGCAGCGACGGCAGGCGCTTGAGGTGCGGCCTGCACGCCTGGCGATGCCGATGCGGCCAGCGTCGCCACGCATGCCACGACGAACCACTCAATGCCTTGGATCGACTTACTTTGCATAGATCTCTCCTTCCACCGACCAGGCGCCGTTTCGATACGACACCGACTGAAGTCGAACGCCCGGTTGATCGAACAGCGGGGCGACGAGCGTGGGCGCGATGCCGTCGAGATTCGCCGACAGGCGCCAGACGCGCCAATTCGGCGCGGCCGCGGGCGGGTTGTGCCCGCCCGGCAGAGACTTCACGATTGCGGACTTCACCGAGGGGTCGTCGCGCTGCTGGACCACGTCCAGCTTTAATGCCACGCCCAACGGCTGAAAAGCGTCGAGCAGGCGCAGTCGTAAATGCGATTCCGAATCGAGCGGCTCATCGTCGGCATGCGTGACGGCGAGGGGCACCGTCATCACCGCGCGATCGCCGCTGCCGTCGATTTCCGCGCGCGGTTCGTCGGCCAACAAATAACCCACCGTCGAGCCATTGCGCGACCAGACATAGCTGGCGGCCGCCTGCGAGCATGAATACTGATCGAGCTGCCAGCCTCCGGGCGAGACGATGCCGAATGCACGCAGGCAAGCGCGCACCATCGCCGACGGCGCAGGCTGCGACGCCCACGGATGCACGACGGGCGTGTTCTCTCCCGCGTCATGGTTGCGATTCGCGGCCGCGCGTTCACGCATCAGCGCGACCATCTTGTCGAATTGCACCTGCCGCTCGTGCTCCCGGTATTTCGAGTAGCCGAACGCCGCACCCAGCACCAGCACCGCAGCCGCCGCGCTGGCGAGCAAAGGCTTGCTGATCGTGCGGCGCGCGCTCTGCAGCGCCCACCAGCGCTGCACGCGCAATTTGCCGTTGCGCTGCGGCAATAGATCGTCGAGGCCGCGCTGATAGAAGTTGTGAAAACCAAGCGCCTCCAGTTCGGGGTCGCCGATCACGACGTTCCACCCGCCCAACCCATAATCGGCGATCAACCGATCGAACACCTCCTCACGCGTGGCGAGCCAATCGCCGTTGGGCAAAAACAAGTTGTCACGCACGGCGAAGTACGCCCACCGTCCGTCGGGCACTTTGAACGCCCCCAGCCAATTCGGCGCTGGCTGCTGCCTGCCGTCGTACTGCGCCCCCTGCGTCGCGATCGCCTCGCCCACCATCGCGCCCAGCGAGAGCAAGCCGGGCTGCACGCCCTCGCGCGCGCTCGCGAATCCGGCTTCCGCGACGTCGCGCCCAATGCGAACGAGCAAGAGATCGAAATTGAGCTTTTGCGCGAGCTCGAGCGCTTCCTTGCGCAACTCGCGCTTGCGCGACAGCGACTGCCAAAACAGCCCGCTGACGAAGCGCTGGCGACCGATTTGGATGATGGGGTTCGACATGATCGAGGCGTCGTATGAAGAAGCGGCCGCCCTACACGCCGGCGACCGACATCGTGATCGGCGTGATCAGGATCACGATGATGTCGCGCGAACGCCCCGCATTGAACCCGCCTCCGAGCAGATAGTTTTGCGCCTTGCCCACTCCGCTCTGCGTCAAGTTGTCGTTCGTTCCCTCGTAGCCGCTGATGACGAGCGTCGCGCCCGACTTCATCGCCACCCGCTGCAGAAAGTTGCGCGTATCGATCTCCGGCGTTTGAATCTGCAGCGGGTTGTTCCCCCCGCTCGACACTTGCTGCAATGCGATCAGCGAAGACAGGTTCGTGTAGAACTGCATCAGCACCGTGCCGTCGTCGAGCACATGCGGAAGCAGCGTCATATTGAAACCCGTCGTCACCGTCCCCGGCGTGAGCGACGTTTGCGAGCCGACGTTGGCCGTGTTCGTGGTCGAAATCGAGGCGAGATAGCCCTGCTGCGTCGCCACCTGCACGGGCACCGGTTGATTGTTCAGCGTCGTCACGGAAGCCGACGTCTTGCGGCGCACCTTGCCTTGCTCCGAGAGCGCCGCGATCATCGCCTTCGTGCCGTTCGCACGGCTGTTCGGCGTAATGACGGCTGCCGAGAACGAGACCGGATTCGTCAGCGTGGGCGCGAACGTGTTCGCGAGGCCGAACTGCGTTCCGAGCGTTTGGTAGACGGCCGTCCAATCGATGCCGTAGCTGTCTTGATCGGAGAGCGTGACGCTGAGAACGGTCACGTTGATCATCACTTGACGCGACATCGTGCGGTTTTGCTCTTCCATGAAACGGCCGACGCGCTCAAGGGAATCGGGCGTATCGGTCACGGAGATGGAGCCGGTCGCCGGCGACGAGACGACGTGGCCGTAGGGCGAGAGCATCGCCTTGATCGCGGCGTCCAAGCTGCCGAAGATCGACAATTGAGAGTTCACCTGCGTGGTGGACGTGTTGTCGGACGAGACGCCCGTGCCGCTCGATCCCCCACTGCCGGCCGAGGAGCCGATCGTGCCGCTCGTTCCGCCCCCCCCGTTCATGCCGCCGCTGTTGCCGTTGTCGTTGTTGGCCGCGCTGACGACATTGGCCTTGACCGCCGAATCGCCCGGCACCGCGCTGACTTGGAACGTGCGCGTATCGGTGAAATAGAAATCGACCACGCCGTTCGCGAACTTCCAATACACGCCGAACTGCGCGCAGGCCGAATCGAGCAAACCCTTCAGATCGCCGCTGCTGTAGACGACATGCAGCGGCACGGGGCCGAAGCCTGCCGCGGGCGCACCGCCGCGCGTGGGCGGCAGCGGCGGTTTGACGGCCGCCGCTCCCATCGCGTTGCCCCCGGCCGCGCCCGAACGCGCGCCGCCGCCCGCCGCCGCTTCGAGCGTGCGTTCGGCGGCCGAACTCGCATCGGGCGCCACCTTCGTCGGCAACTGCGTGAGACGCGTGATCCGTTCGGCGAATTCCTGCAGCGACGATACCGAGCGGTCGAACGTCGCCGGTTGCGCGAAGATCGGCGGCAGCGCGGCGTCGGTGCCCAGCTTGACCGTGCGGCCCGACAACCAAATGCCGTTGTTGACGACGACGTCGTCGAGTGCGTGGACGGCGATATGCCCTTGCTCAGCATCGGCCGCGAGGGCATGGCCGTGCTCGGCGTCACGCTTGGCCGAATCGGCGATGCGCTGGGACAGGCCCGTGCATCCCGCGTTCATCAGCAGAACGAATGAGAGACCGGCGGCCGCCACGCGATTGAAAGAACGGTCGTTGCGCATCATGCTGCTCCCTTCGCGACGATACGAAGCACCTTGTTGCCCCGGTAGAGGATCGCCTGAATCGGCGTCTCGGATTTTTTCAATGCATCGACGACGGCTTGGAGGGCTTGCTCGAACGTACCGGTCACCGTTGCATCGGCATCGACGCCGAAGTCGAGCGGCACGTCCCAAACGAGCTGCCAGCCGTCTTCCTTCGCCCAACGCGTCAGCGCGGTCTTCACGGTGTGATCGGCGAGCGAGAGATGCCACTCCCTCACGGGCTCCGGGGGCGGCGCGGCCGGAAGCGGCTCGCCGACGGCATCCGTTGATGAAACGGTGGCGGGCGTTGCGAGCGATGCCTCCGTCGTCGTGCCGGCGACGTTGCGCGCGTTGACCTTGACGCTCGTTGAAGCGGACGGGGCCGTGCTGTTCGCCGCGGCCGGCCGGCGGTCAGCTGTGGTGGCCGGAGCCGTCGGGGCTGCAATGGGCTGCGCGCCGTGATTCGTCGCCGCGGAGATCGCCAGAGCCGGCGTCGGCGCAGGCGCTGCCGGCACGGAAACGGCAAGGTCCGGCCGTTTCGTTGCGGGCGCAACGGTGGGCTGGTCGTGCATGGCGGCCAAAAGCGGCGGCTGCGTGGCAAGCGCCGGTCCGATCCCCGCCGATTGCACGGGGGGCTGCGATTGCGGTGCTTGCTGCGCCGGCTGTACTGGGTTCGCCTGCGAAGATTGCGGCATCTGCGCAGCGCCGTTCGGCGGCAACCCCCAGACGTGTTTCATCGCGAACGCCGCATCGTCGCTCATCGCCGAGCCCGATGCGTTGGCGCGAACGGTCACGAGGCGCAGCTTGAGATCGACATCGGCGTTCACATCGGGCGCGCCCGACAGCGCATCGCGCAACGCGGCGACGAACGGCACGTGCGCGGGCCAGCTCACCGGCACGTCGGCCCACGGGCCAGCGTTGGGCAAATTGATGCTGAAATCGGGCGGCACGATCTGCTCGAGCGCATGGCGCAACGGCACGCCGCGCCCGCCTTGCGAGACCTTCGACGCAGCGCGGCCCTCTCCGACCACGCGCACCTGCGCCGCATCCATCGTTTTCGCGATCGCCGAGGAGCAATCGGCGACGCCGCTCATCAGACCCACCAGCGCGGCAATGCACACTGTCAGCTTCTGCATGTTTTTGTCCTTGCCGTCGGATTTGACGAAGCCGGCAGCAAGCCCGAGCGCGATAAAACGCTCGACGATATGCGGGAACCTTCGCACCCTCGTAACCGTCCCCCCACGAGACGGCTTGCCTGCTGCCGGTTTCGCTCCGGGCCTTTGCATTGGCGCGCCCGGAATCCTTCGGCTGTTCGTTTGTTTTCGCCTGCTTTACTTTGACTGCGTTACTTCATAAGCTCGCGTAAATCGCAACGGACCGTGCGCCATATTCGACGCGCCGCGCCCTTCACTCACCACGACAACGTACCGCCATGACTACCGACTTCGGCACGATGCGCGACTTGACGCGCGAAATTCTCGACCTCGTCGACCTGCGACAAACATTCACCGACATCCATATCGAGCAAGACCGCCCGATCATGATCAAAACGCCGCGCGGCTGGACCGAGACCGGCGACGGGCCCGTGCTGTTCGAAGAAATGCAGCCCATGCTCGATGCGATCGATCCCGACTGGCAAACGCGCCTGGCCGTGGGCGCGCTCGACCGTCCCTTCCTGCTCACGCGCTGCCGCCTGCGCTGCAACGTCTATCGCAGCTCGGGCGGGCGCAAGACGGTGGTCTCGATGCGCCGACTTCCGCTCGAACCGCTCGCGCTCGACAAGCTCGGCCTGCCCGCGTACGTGAAGACGATGCTCGAAGCGACGAAGGGCATCGTGCTCGTAACCGGGCCGACCGGCTCGGGCAAGACGACGACGATTTCCTCGCTGCTCGACCATGTCAATCGCACCCGCAACTCGCACATCATCACGATCGAGGAGCCGATCGAGTATTACCTCGACAGCCGTCAATCCATCGTGTCGCAGCGCGAAGTGCCGACCGATACGCCCAGCTTCTCGGCCGGGTTGCGCGAGGCGCTGCGCCAGAAGCCCGACGTCATCATGGTGGGCGAAGTGCGCGACCTCGAAACCGCCGAGACCGTGCTCCAGGCCGGCGAATCGGGCCACCTCGTCTTCGCCACCATGCACACGAGCAGCGCGATCAGCACGCTCACTCGCCTGCTTTCGTTCTTTCCCGCCGCCGAGCGCGAACGTCACGCCGTTTCGCTGGCCAATTCGCTGATCGGCGTCGTGTGCCAAAGCCTCGTGCCGACCGAAGACGGCGAAAACTTCGTGCTGGCGAGCGAGCTGCTCTTCAACAACAACCAGCAGGTCAGCAAACTGCTCGTCGACCCGAACAAGCTGCACTTCGTCGGCGAATTCATCCGCCGCAAGGAGGACAACATGTCGCGCTCCTTGAACGAGCATCTCGCCTCGCTGGCATCGCGAGGGGCGATCTCGTCGCGCGACGCGCTTCGCGCCACCTATAACCGGATGGAACTGCATGAGATGCTCCAGGGGTCGGTCAAGCGTTGAACGGATTAAAGCCGGTCGAGCACACTCCTCGCACGATGTTTGACAAAGATTTACAAACTCGAATGCCACACTTCTCGATCCCTTCGCGTGCGCCGATTATTGGCTCGCTATCTTACGGCTCTCTGACACAAAGGCGACACATGATATTGCGCCAAAAAACATGGGCTACAGATCGGTCAGCGTAGATTCGCCTTATCGGCAGCGCAGTATAGCGTCTGTATTAGGGTTTTCACTAGAGTCAATTTAATGCATCTATAGTGTGGCAAATTTATTCCGATGCTATCTCGTCCCGGGTTAAATTACCGCCTATCGCGTCGATAGATTTTCGCAATGAAAAACGGACTTCAACGGTCGCTAAAAGATTGCATTAGGACCGTTAAAGCCGCATGATCGCCGGCGCGCGGCTTCGCAAAGCGAGCCGGTGCTTCGCGCGCTTCGCATCGACCGCGCGACGCGGTGCGCCGATACTGCGCGGGCGGAAGTTGCAAGGGCAACGTTCCGCCCGCGCCGGCGCCGAACCGGTTACTTCACGAGGAGAGCGCGATGCCCGTCGATAACGTCAATGAGCCGAACAGCCATCACCACATCGATTCGACAAGCCTCGACGACGCCAGCATTCATCACGAGCCGACAACACCCGTCGTCCCGTCCTCGAGGCCGCAGGTTACGCCGCACACGCAGTTCGAAGCGTTGGCCGACGGCCCGCCATCGCGCCCCCCGGTGCAGGACAATACCGGCGTGCGACTGAACGCCGACAGCTCGAAGCTGAACGCATTCAGGCAACGCCTAAGTAGCCCGCCGCCCGACCACGCGCCCAACGATGGCTCGAACGCCCCGGGCATGGCCCATGACGCCATGCGCGCTCGAATGCATGAAATGATGTGGTTCGAACAAGGGATGACTGGCATGCAGATCGAACAGAAGATGTTCGTCTCGGCACTCGAGTTCGAGAAGCAGCTCGCGGCCGATGTGGCAAAGCTTTCAGAGCCGATTCGATAACGCGATTTTGTCGTTTGTTTAGTAGATTTTCGCGCCTGTTTAGCAAGTCAAAGTCGAATAATGATGCGCCGCCTCTCTGCGGCGCATCATTCATTACGCGACGGCGTTGACGGCATTCTCCCCTTTTTTGACAGTGCCTTTCGCACCGTTATCACGCTATCCGCCGAGCAACGTAACAAACCATCAAAATCGTCCCGCCTGCGCGCATCGCATTGAGAACATGGCAACCAAGACACGACGTTTCGATCTGTCGATCCGGTTGCAAGCAAAACGATCTCAATGGAGTGTGTCATGTTCTCGACTCTTTACTTCGCCGTCGCCTCCGCCCTCTCCGCGCACGAGCACTTTCCGGCTTACGCGCGAAAGGTCATTGCCGGTCAATTGAACGAGGCTTGCTCGACGGCCGCCGCCTGGGCGGAGCCCGACGGCGCGGAGCGCGAGCTCGACTACACGCCGCTGCTTGCATACGGCGACGCGCAGTTGATCCTGGGCAGGCCCGTCGAAGCCGAGGAAACCTATCGAAAGGCCCAGCGAGCGATTCGCGATTGCCGTGAAACGCTGCGCATCGTGTCTTGCCGTAATGCCGGCTGGCAAGCCTTCTTCCAGCATCGCCTCACCACGGCGCTGACTTGCTTCGCTCGCATGGGCGGCGAAATCAACGCCACCGCGCCGCAAAAGATGGAAAGCCTCATCGGCGAAATCCTTGTGCTGCATCAGCTCGGCAGACTGGGCGCCATCGATGCGCGCGTTCAAGCGCTCAAGGCGCTCGCCGACCAAGCGGATGACGCACGCTGGTCCTCGCTCGCCGCCTCGCTCGTGCTCGACCTTCGCATCCAGCAGCAAGTGCGCGGGGCCGACGAACTCCACGACCATATCTACTGGCGCTCGATCGAAACGGACCGCCTCTTCGCCACGGCGGACTCCGGGGAAGCCGAGCCCCTAAGCGCACTCGCCGATATGCCGATCGTCGATGCCCGTCTCGACTATTTGCGTCGCCTGCAGGCGTTCGCCGCCGGCCGGCGCGACGTGGCCGAAAGGCTCGACGAGCACTTGCACTGGGCGGCGCGCACCGGCATCTCGGCCTATCACCGCGGATTGTGCCTCGAGATCGCCGTCGCCGCGCTCGCGGCCGCCGCGCCGAACACAGCCGAATCCATGCTCGAGCAGTGCCGCGTCGGCAACGGGCAGCAACCGTGGCACGAACGTTGGTATCTCGAGTACGCCTATTGCCTTTCAAAGATTCGTCAACGTCAGGGGCGCATCCAAGAATACGCGCAGCTGTACGGGCGTTACGCACTCGCCTCGATTCGCCATGTGCGATCGGACAACGTATCGATGACGCCTGCAACGGCGGATGCACTGCAGGACACACGTCAACCGACGTCGGACGACGTCAGTGCGCGGCTACCGGGCAAGTACCGCCGCGCGTACCGCTACATGATGGAGCACCTGGACCGTCACGATCTGTCGGTGCGCGAAATGGCGGCCCACATCGGCGTGACCGAGCGTGCCATTCAAGCGGCGTTCAAGACACACCTCGGCTTGTCGCCGAGCCAATTGATTCGCCGCCAGCGCATGGAGCGCATCCGTCACGAGCTCACGCGCGACGGCGGGCGCACGCCCGGCGTGCTCGAAGTCGCGACGCGCTGGGGCGTTCAGCACCGTTCGACGCTCGTGAACAGCTACCGCAAGGTTTTTCACGAAGCGCCGTCCGACACGCTCGCGCGCTGAACATTCGCCCCCTCAACCCACCCGCCGCGTGCACGTCGTCGTGCGCACGCGGCGCCATCGATCCGCTCCTGCCCTCCTGCTTGTGAGGTCGACGCCATGGAATCGTTCGTACCGCCTCGCTTCATCGAAACCGATGACCTATTGCTGCGGCCCTTCGCCGAAGGCGATGCACCGCAGTTCTTTTACGCCTTGTTCGGCGATCCGGCCGTGACGGAATGGCTGCCCACGCCGACGCTCAATTCCGTCGACGACGCCCGCTCCATGATCGGCAAGATGCAGCTCGGCTGGGAGCGCAACACGTGCTTCGCCTGGGCGTTGGAGGACAAGGAAACTGGGCATATTTCGGCCATGATCGAGATTCGCCCTTGCCTGCCTCGGGTCGAACTCGGCGTCGCGATCAGCATGCGCACGACCCATCGGCGCCGCCGCGCCGGCCTCGTGGCGTTGCGAAAGTTGATCGATTGGGTGCTCGCTCAGCCCGGCGTGTATCGCCTCTACGCGTGCTGTTCGCCGCAGGCCAAGTCCACGCCCGTCATGGAAAAGCTCGGGTTCAAGCTCGAAGGTCGCCTCGTCAACTGGGACGCGCGGCCCAACGCTGGCATGCGTATCGACGACGCGCTGATGTTCGCGATGACCAAGCCGGCGCGTGCCGACGAAAGCAAAACGCAAGCGACGTTCCACTCCTCGGAATCGTCACAAGACCGGCACACGCGCGAGACGCGCGAGACGGCCGACATCGCCGACGAAAACTAAGGAGCGCAAAGCCATGGAATTCGGCACGTTCATGACAATGCAATCGCCCGAGGCCGCTCCCTCCGACCGCATCTACGCGCGCGCGCTCGATGTGGCGCAAATGGCCGAATCGATCGGCCTCACGCGGCTCTGGCTGGCCGAGCATCACTTCACGAACTATGCGTACACATCCCGGCCGATCGTCTTGCTGTCGCATATCGCCGCTCGAACGCGCCGCATTCGCCTCGGGCCCGCCATCGTGCCTTTGCCGTTGCATCATCCCTTGGTCGTGGCCGAAGAACTCGCGACGCTCGACGTTCTGAGCGGCGGACGTGTCGAGGTCGGTCTCGGCAAAGGCTATCAGCAATATCAGTACGACCGTTTCGGCATGACCAAGGGCGAGGACGAGCGGCGGTATTTGGAATCGATCGAAATCGTGCAGCGCGCCCTGCATCAACCGACGTTCTCCTACGAGGGGCAAAGCTTTCATATTGCACCCACGCGCCTTTATCCGCAGCCGCTGCAGCGGCGCGCGCCATGCTGGCTCGTCGTCAATTCGAGCCGCCGCGAGTCCGTCGCTCTCGCCACACGCGCGGGGATGAATCTGTTCACGGGGGTACTGGAGCCCATCTCGCGGCTCATCGACGTTCGGGCCGCCTATCCGGATTTGTTCTCCGATCGTCCGGGCCTTCTCATCGGCACGCAGCGGCCCGTCTATGTGGCCAAGAACGAAGCGGACGCCGCCGATGCCGTGCGCGCGGCGCGTTGGAATGGGCGCGCCACCGTGCGCCTGCGCTATGACGCGGCGCAAGTGCACGACGGTGTCGTACGCGCCGATGCGTTTCCGGGGGAACCCAGCGACGAACAGATGCGTCGCGACTACGTGGTCATCGGCACGGCAAACGAGTGCGTGCGTCAGTTGCAGAAGATTCGCGACGGCCTCGGATGCAACTACTTCAGCGCGAGCTTTTGGTTCGGCGACCTATCGCACGAGCGCGTGCTGGCGTCGATGTCACGCTTTGCGCGCGACGTGATGCCGGCGTTTTCGCGTGCACGCAGCGCGGAGCACGCGTAAAGCGATCGAAGCATCGAATGCTGGTTCTCGAACCCCTAGCCGGATTCAAATTCGAATTCGGCTAGCCGTGCTCTTCGGCGCCGAGCAGCGCCTAGCAGCCGCCTTCGATCCGCCGCTTCAGACGCTCGCCCATCTGTGCAAACATGTGCGACTCCCGATCGGCGATGGCCGCATAGCGCTCGCGCAAGGCATCGAGCTTCGGCCCGATGCCGGCGTCGATCCGTTCGAGCACGCTCAGCTCGAAGCCTCGCGCTTCGCACGAAAGCGCCCAATCGCTCAAACCGTTTTCGGCGAAGAGCTGATCGATCCGGCTATCCATCGACACGCCAACGACCGGCACCCGATTTGCGATCGCCATGACCGATGCGTGATAACGCGTGGTCACGATCCACTGCGCATCCTCGAGCGTGCCGACGAGCGCATCGAGCGTATGCTCGCCGCGCACGAGCACAGGCACATCGAACGGCAGCATGGCGGCGATCTCATCGCACGCGGCTTTATCCAGCCGCTCCATGGCCACGAAAACCGGCGCATAGCCACGACGCTTCAATCCTTCCGCAATCGTCGCGAAGCCGCGCTTGTAGGCGGTGAAGCGCGCGGCGCGCAAGTCGTCCCACGTGTGGAAGCTCAGGGGCCCATAGCGCAGCGCCGACTGCTTGCCCGCGATATCGAGCTCGATCGCTCGCTTCACGTTCGTCTGCACCGGCCACCAAAACGGGTTGTTCGGGCAAAGCACTGCGTAGCGCGGGGGCAGCGGCACGCGCGCACCCGGCGCGGCGCGAAAATTCCAGGCCGCGTCGGCGCCTTGCTCGACAGACAACCCGAGCGATCGCAACCTGTCGCCGGCGCCGACGCTGCGGCACACGATATCGACGCCATCGGCCGTCTCCTTCGCGAAGGAGGTCAGCCGCTCGGTCATGGTCCCGGCATCGACGCCATAGGCGCAAGCGATGCGGCCATTGGCGGCGGCCAACCCCACACCGCCCACGAGCAACGCGGCCAGCGCATCGGAAAACTTCGACGTGTAAGTCGAGCCCTCGACATTGAGTACGACATCGTATTCGTCGACCGCCTGCGCAAGCGCGTCGGGCAAGTAGTCGCTGCGCGGCATGAACAAACGAGCCGATCGCAGATCCGGATGATCGAGCAGCGCGCCCAAGGCGAATACCGTCAGATCGAGACGGCGATCGGGAAAGAGCGTGCGCAGTTGTCGAATCGTTTCGATCGTGCGCAGATCCGCACCCGTGTTGCCGGCGCCCGTGTAGCCGAGCAGCAACACGCGCAGCGGCGCATCGTGCGCGCGCGAACGGGCGGGCGGCGATGCGCCGCGACGCTGTCTTGCGTCTTCGATCAAGGCCCGGAAATCGTCGAGCAGCACGCTATCGGGATCGCTCGCGGACAAGAAGCGACGCTGTCGGCCGATCTTCGCGGGCGCCCCGCTGTTCGCACCGGCTTGCCCTTGATCGAGCTTGCCCGGCGCGTCGCCTTCATGAATGACGGTCATTGTTTTGCTCCTATTGGCGTCGCGCCGGCTACCCCGCCGCGCGCGTCGCCTGCCTACATGAGGGACAACACGGCCTCGAGACAGCCGAGGCCGTCGACGGCAGAATCCGGGGGCACGAGCGCCTCGACGATCGTCACGCCGTCGTACCGTGCCGCGCCGTCGAGCGCCGCGCGCAGCGACGCGCGGCTTTGCGCTTGCGCAAAGCGCAGGCCGAACGCCGCGGCAACGAGCGAAATGTCGCATTCGTAAGGATTCCTAATGGCCTCCTTGTACTCGGGTCGTCGCGCAAGCGGCAGGAAATCGAAGATCGCGCCGCCGGCGTTGTTGATGACGCAGATGCAGGCGGCACGCCGATGCCGCTGAAGGTTGGCCAGGGCGGGCAGGTCGTGCAGAAACGCTAGATCGCCGAGTACCAGCAAGCCCGATGCATCGAGCGCCACGGCTTCGCCTAGGAACGTGCCGAGCGTGCCGTCGATGCCCCACACGCCGCGATTGGAAAACGTCGGCTGTCGGCTCGCTCGCATTTCGTAGAACAAGTCGGCGTGGCGAATCGGCATCGAATTGCCGAAATGGACGAAGTCGAAACCCTCATGCGTGAAGATCTCGCGCGCGGCCGCCATCTCGCCCCACCCCAGCGCATCGGCCACGTCGCGCCGCTGCTTGGCGACGCGTTGCGCCGCGCGGCGCCAGCCGGTCAGCCAGTTCGCGTCGCCCGGGGCCAACGCATCGGCAAGCGCATCGAGTTCGGAGGCGCTCGGGGCCACGAGCGGCGCGAACGATGGGTGAAGATAGTCGTGCTCGATGGCGGTGCGGCTCACGCGGATCGTCGGGCACGGCTGTTCGATCAGATAGTTCTGCACGGACGGCATCACGGGCGCGAAGCCGAAGCGGACCACCAGTTCCGGCGGCGCCTGCGGCCGCATCGCGCGCGCGCTGAGCGCGTCGAACCCGCTCACCACCGAGGGGCCGCCGGCGCCGCGCAACCCGCTCGCCGCATCGGCGAAGACGGGAAAGCCCGTGCGCGAGGCGAATCGCGCGAGCGTGTCGGGCGCGACACCGCACTCGGGCCCCGCCACGACGATGCCCCTCATTCCGGCCCCCAACCCCAGCGCGCCGGCAAGCTCGGCGATGTCGTTCGCCGGGCGCGCCGCCTTCGGGTGGAAAAAAGCCGGCCGGCTGGCTTCTCGCAGCGCGGTGGGGGAAATCGCGCATGGTTCTGTCGAGTCGTAGCGGCCGGCGAAAGGAATATTGATGTGCACCGGGCCCGGTCGTGCGCCGCCACATGCCGCGAGCACCTCGGACACGCGTTGGCGCAGGTCGGCGAATGCCCGCGCGTCGTCGACCGGATCCGGCAAATCTACGCTCGCCCGCACAAAGGCGCGGCACGCGCCGATATGGTCGATCATTTGGCCGAACCCGCTACCGCGCAGCGTCCGCGGGCGATCGCACGTGACGAGGACGAGCGGCAGCGCGCACTCATCGGCCTCGGTCAACGCCGGCACGAGGTTCGCCACGGCGGAGCCCGACGTCGTCACGACCATGGCGCGCTCGCCGCTCGCCTTGATCATGCCGAGCGCCGTGAAGGCGCCGGTGCGCTCGTCGGCGCTGACGACGACATCGGCAAACGTCGTCCGCTCGCGCACCGCCAAGGCCATGGCGGCCGAACGCGCCCCGGGGCACAGTACGGCGCGGCGAACGCCGGCCGCATCGAGCATGCGCAAGACACACTCGATCCACAGTTCGTTCAGATTGGCGTGGGCAGGCGTCGACGCCCCGCTGGTCGATTCGCTGGGCACTTCAACCACGGCGGCAGTCATATCGATGAGGCGTCCTAAGTGTCAGTGGTCGAGCGTGGCGTAATCGGAAGGCAGTGCACCGGCGCACGTTTGATCTGTCGTTTTTCGCAAATCTCTTAGTTCGTGCTCCGCGGGATCCGAGCACGCCCCAGCGGTCGTGGCCCGCAACGCGTCGCAGAATTCGCGCTCGCGCCGCTCGTCGGCAAGCCTGCGCTCCATGATCCGGCGGGCTCGCACCGCGGCGCCGTCGATCGAAAGCATGACGGGCTGAGCCGCCCAAAAATCGCCCTCCCCGATTGCCCGCTGCTGCGCCTCGAGCATCGGCAGATCCTCTTGCTTGAACGGCGTCATGAGACCGTCCACGGCGTATTCGACGAGCGACTTCGCCGCCTCGCCCATGAGCTTCGGCAGGCCGAAGCCGAAAAAATAGTGCGTGGACGCTTCCGTTTCCGGCGTGAGGAAGTGCCCCGAAAACGACACGCGGCCGCACTCCAGCGGCAAGCCCGAGGGGGTGACGCCGACTTCGATCGACATGAGGCCCGGCGCATCCCACCTGACGTTCAGATAGCGGTCGACGGCCAAACCGGGGGGCACGCCGAACGCGCTCGCGACGAAATCCTGCAAGTGCTCGCCGCGGCAGACGCGCCGCGACCACACGGTGTCGCCCTGCACGTCGAACGAGACCGCGCCCTGCGCGGCCATCTCGTCGCTGCCGAGCGTATCCGGATGCAAAAACTGAAAGTGGCTCAAGTCGAGCAAGTTGTCGGCGCTCAATTGCGCGTGCGCCTTGGTCCGCAAATAGCCGCGGCTCGTCTCGAAGGCGGCTTCGTCGAGATACTCGAACGCCGGCAAGGCCGCCGCGCCGGCCCGCTCGGGCTCGCCCATCCAGATCCAGACGGCGCCGTAGCGCTCGGCCAGCGGGTAGCTCGCCACACGGGCAGCCGAAGGAATGCGGCCGTCGCCGTGCGGATTGTGAACGCATCGACCGGTGCGGTCGAAACGCAGCCCATGGTAGGGGCATTCGATCGCATCGCCGCGGATCGTCCCGCCGGCGAGCGGCGCGAAACGATGCGGGCATTGGTTCGCAAGCGCGACGGGCCCCCCTTGCGAATCGCGAAACAAAACGATCGTTTGACCGAGCACCGTGCGCTCCATGGGCGCTTGCTCGGTCACCTCGCGACTCCAAGCCGCCACGTACCACGCGTTTCTCAGGAAAGCCATCGTTCAATCCCCGTCGGCGTCACCGATTGATAGACCGCCCTGCCGACCCAGCGGGCGCATCGATGTGTTCGAAGGGAGTCTAGCCACGGCCCTGCTGGCGACACGCGCGGCGCGCGAACGCTTCGCCTAGGAAACGAAGCGCAAAAGGGAAGTGCGAAAGGCGCGCTACCTGACCGTTCGGTATGGCGCACCGGGGGCCAACGGCGCTACACTCGGACATCTCTCGGACATCTCTCGCCGCGGAGCGCCATCATGACCGACATCGATCCGGAGCGGACCTTCCGCGGGCTTCCGCTCACGCCGGAGCAGGACGCGGAAATCAGGCACTACATCAAGGCGCGTAAGCAGCACGGCAAACCGTGGGACACGCCCGAGCTCGAGGCCATGCTGCGCGATATGCTGGAGCCGCCCGGCGAAGAGGAAGCCGGCGACGACATGGACGACGAATTCGGCAGTGCGCGCACGGCGGCCGAGCGCGCGCAATTCTCGATCGACGACGAAATCAATTCGATCGAAGCGTCAGAGGAATGGCAAGCCGCCATGGAATCCGAAACGATGAAAAGGCGCGATCATTAAGCCGCTTGCCTATGACGCCAGCGCAGCCGCTCCCAGGGGCGGCGCGTTAGAAGTACTCGCCGTCTTCCTCAAATTGGGGCTGACTTCGTTCGGCGGGCCCATCGCCCATCTCGGCTATTTTCGTCGCGAATTCGTCGAACGCCGGCGCTGGCTCGATGAATCCGCCTACGGCGATCTCGTCGCCCTCTGCCAATTTCTGCCGGGGCCCGCCAGCAGCCAGGTCGGTTTTTCGATCGGCCTCATGCGCGCGGGCTGGCTCGGCGCCCTCGCCGCCTGGTGCGGCTTCACGTTGCCGTCGGTACTGCTATTGCTCGCGTTCGCCCAGTTGGCCCCGGATTTGGGCGGTGTCGCAGGTCTTGGGCTCGTGCATGGGCTCAAGCTGACCGCCGTGGCCGTCGTCGCGCAAGCGGTGTGGGACATGGGGCGCAGGCTGTGCCCCGATCGGCGGCGCACGGCCATCGCCGTCGTTTCCATTGCGTGGCTGGCGGTCATGCACACGGTTTATGCGCAGCTGATCGTGATCGCATTCGGCGCGGCGGCCGGGCTCGCGTTCTATGGGCGCGAGCGAGGGCTTGATACGCACGCCGCCTCGCCGGCCGGCCGTCTCATCATTGAACGGCGCATCCCGCCCGTGGCTGGGGCCGTTGCACTCGTCGCGTTTTGCCTGTTGCTGGCCGGGCTGCCCGCAATCGCTCGGCTCGAGCCGGCGCTGCGCGCTTTCGACGCATTCTTCCGCTCGGGCGCGCTGGTATTCGGCGGCGGGCACGTGGTGCTGCCCTTGTTGCAGCAGCAAAGCGCCATTCAAAGTGCTGTCGGGGCCAATGAATTGCTGGCCGGGTACGGTGCGGCGCAGGCCGTGCCGGGCCCGCTTTTCAGCTTCGCCGCCTACCTCGGCTGGATGATGCCGAGTGCCGGCAGCCGAGTCGCGGGCGCCGCGCTGGCGACGATTGCCATTTTCCTGCCGGGGCTTCTGCTCGTCGTGGCCGCGCTGCCGCACTGGCAGGCCCTGCGCTCGCGCGTCTCGACGGCCGCCGTATTCGCCGGCATCAACGCGGCCGTGGTCGGCCTGTTGGCGTTTGCGCTCTATACGCCGGTTTGGACGAGCGCCGTCCATGGCCCGCTCGATTTCGCGATCGCCGCTGCGGGCTGCCTATTGCTCGTCAAATGGAAGGCGCCGCCGCTCACTGTCGTTGCGTTGTGCGCGGCGGCGGGTATCGCGGCGGCCTTCGCCGGATAAAACGCCCTACCTTACTTCGGCTGCGCCACCGTGCGCAGATACGGCTTGAGCGTCTTGAAGCCTTGCGGGTACTTCTTCTTGGCTTCTTCGTCGGACACCGACGTCGGAATGATGACGTCGTCGCCCGGGCGCCAGTTGACGGGCGTCGCCACCGTGTGCTGCGCGTTCAGTTGCAGCGCGTCGAGCAAGCGCAGCACTTCGTCGAAGTTACGGCCGGCGCTCATCGGGTAGACGAGCATTGCCTTCACCTTCTTGTCCGGACCGACGATGAACACCGAGCGGACCGTGGCGTTGTCGTTCGCCGTGCGGGCGCCGCCGCTGGCATTGGGGTGGATCATGTCGTAGAGCTTGGCGACGGTCAGATCGTGGTCCCCGATCATCGGATAGTTGACCGCGTGCCCTTGCGTTTCCGCGATATCGCCCACCCAGTTCTTATGATCGCTCACCGGATCGACGCTCAGGCCGACGATCTTCGTTTTGCGTTTGTCGAATTCCGGCTTCAGGCGCGCCATGTAGCCGAGTTCGGTCGTGCACACAGGCGTGAAATCCTTCGGATGCGAGAACAGGATGGCCCAGTTGTCGCCGATCCACTCATGAAACTTGATCGTGCCTTCGGTGGTTTCTGCGGTGAAGTCGGGGGCGACGTCGCCGATGCGGATGGTCATAGCGAACCTCCTTCTTTGGATACGTTGGCAAGCACGGAATCCACGCGGCATGCATAGCTTATTAGCGTTCGGCGTGGCATGAGATGAAGATGAGGTTCCGAATTATAGACCCCGATGAGCCGCCGCATCCGACGAACACGCACCGAAGACGACACCGCCGCGCCGAACGGGTGCGGCTCGCGCGCCGCGCTGCACTGCTGCGGTGCGGCACGCGCATGTCGCCCGGTTTCCTTGTGGTGCGCTGCCCCTCGCAAACCCTTATTCCTTCGAGGTTTTAAGCACTTGGCATAGCCTTTGCATAGAGTGCGTCCGTACCCGGCAACGGTGTCGGGATGCATGCAGTGCAACGCGATTGCGAAGTGGTGCAAGGCAGGTCGTTCTGCCTGCACGCTCGCGCACGCTTCAAGGACAACGGCGTCCCCTCGTGTATCGGCACGAGCGGACGCCGTTTTCGTTGATGCATGCCCTTAGCTTGGTTTCATCTCCCAGTCGAGCAATGACGCTGCGACCTCAACGGTTCAAGGAGTAAGCAACGATGAACGCGCCCCGACTCGTCGTCATCGGCAACGGCATGGCCGGCATTCGTACGATCGAAGAGCTGCTCGCGCTCGCGCCCAATCACTACGACATCACCGTCTTCGGCGCCGAGCCGCATCCGAACTACAACCGGATCTTGCTCTCGCCCGTGCTGGCCGGCGAACAGACGTTCAAGGACATCGTGCTCAATCCGCTCGAATGGTACGAGCAGAACGGCATCGAGCTGCATCTGGGCAAAACCATTTCGCGCATCGATCGCAAGCGCCGTGTCGTCATGGCCGACGACGGGACCGAGGCGCCGTATGACCGCCTCCTGATCGCGACCGGGTCGCAGCCGTTCATCCTGCCGGTTCCGGGCGCGAACCTCAAAGGCGTCATCACCTATCGCGACATCGGGGATACGCAAGCGATGATCGACGCCGCGTCGGTCAAGCGCCGCGCCATCGTGATCGGCGGCGGCCTGCTGGGCCTCGAAGCGGCCAACGGCCTGAAGCTGCGCGGCATGGACGTGACGGTCGTGCATTTGTCCTCGACGCTGCTCGAGCGCCAGCTCGACGCAAGCGCGGGGCGGCTGCTGCAACGCTCGCTCGAAGCTCGCGGCCTCGACTTTCTGCTGTCGAAAATGACTTCGGAGATCATCGGCAACGAAGCCGGCGAAGTGGCCGGGGTGCGCTTCAAGGACGGCGACGAAATCCAAGCCGACCTCGTCGTCATGGCGGCCGGCATTCGCCCGAACACCACGCTCGCCGAATCGGCCGGGTTGCATTGCGACCGCGGCATCGTCGTCAACGACACGCTGCAGACCTATGACCCGCGCATCTACGCCGTGGGCGAGTGCGTGAGCCATCGCGGCGTGGCATACGGCCTCGTCGCCCCGCTGTTCGAGCAAGCCAAAGTGTGCGCGAACCACCTCGCGCTGATGGGCATCGGCACCTATAAGGGCTCGGTGCTGTCGACCAAGCTCAAGGTAACCGGCATCGACCTGTTCTCGGCCGGCGATTTCATCGGCGGCGACAACACCGAACAGATCGTGCTGTCCGATCCGGCCAGCGGCGTATATAAGAAACTCGTCATCGAAGACGACCGCCTGGTCGGCGCTTGCCTCTACGGCGATACCGCCGACGGCGCTTGGTATTTCAAACTGCTGCGCGAAGGCCGTAAGCTCGGCGAACTGCGCGACCGGCTCATGTTCGGCGAATCGAGCATCGGCGACGCGGGCGTGCAAGGTCACAACCGCGCCGCCTCGCTGGCCGATTCCGATGAAGTGTGCGGCTGCAACGGCGTGTGCAAAGGCACGATCGTCAAAGCCATCACCGAGAAGGGTCTTTTCACGCTCGACGAAGTCAAGAAACACACGAAGGCGGCCAGCTCGTGCGGTTCGTGCTCGGGCCTGGTCGAACAGATCTTGATGAGCACCGTCGGCACGAGCTTCCAAGAAACGCCGAAGACCAAGGCGATGTGCGGATGCACGGATCGCACGCACGACGAAGTGCGTAAAGCCGTGCGCGAACACAAGCTGCTCACGCATCGGGCGGTGTACGACTTCCTCGAATGGCGCACGCCGAATGGCTGCGCGAGCTGCCGTCCCGCGATCAACTACTACCTGGTGTCGACTTGGCCGCGCGACGCCGTGGACGATCCGCAAAGCCGTTTCGTCAACGAGCGCGTGCACGCCAATATTCAAAAGGACAACACGTTCTCGGTCGTGCCGCAGATGAAAGGCGGCGTGACCACCCCCGACGAACTGCGCCGCATTGCCGACGTCGCCGACAAGTACAACATTCCGATGGTCAAGGTCACGGGCGGCCAGCGCATCGACTTGCTCGGCGTGAAGAAGGAAGACCTCGTCAACGTCTGGCAAGACCTCGGCATGAAGTCGGGCCACGCCTACGGTAAATCGATCCGTACCGTGAAGACGTGCGTGGGCAGCGAGTTCTGTCGCTTCGGCACGCAAAACAGCACGCAGATGGGCATCGATCTGGAAACGATGCTCGCGAACATGTGGTCGCCGCACAAAGTGAAGCTGGCCGTCTCGGGCTGCCCCCGCAATTGCGCCGAAGCCGGCATCAAGGACGTCGGCGTCATTGCGGTGGACAGCGGCTGGGAACTGTACGTCGGCGGCAACGGCGGCATCAAGACGGAAGTCGCGCAGTTCCTCGCCAAGGTCAAGACCGCCGAGGAAGTGAAGGAATACACGGGCGCATTCCTGCAGCTCTATCGAGAGGAGGCGCACTACCTCGATCGCACCGTGCACTACATTGCGCGCGTAGGGCTCGACTACGTCAAGCGCAAGATCGTCGACGATGCGGGCCAGCGCCGCGCGCTGTACGAGCGCTTGCTCTATGCGCTCGAAGGATTGCCCGATCCGTGGCAGGCGCGCGTCAAAGGGCAGCATCAGCGCGAATACATCCCGATCAAAGTCATCGCTTGAGGCCATTCACATGGATATGACGACTCACACCACGTGGACGCACGTTTGCAGCGTCTCCGATATTCCTCGCTTGGGCAGCCGCGTCGTCAAACGCGCCGACGGCGACGTCGCCTTGTTCCGGACCGCCAACGATGAAGTGTTCGCGCTGCACGATCACTGCCCGCACAAAGGCGGTGCGCTGTCGCAAGGCATCGTGCACGGCAAGACGGTCACCTGCCCGCTGCACGGTTGGAACATCGCGTTCGAAACGGGCGAAGCGTGCGCGCCCGACGAAGGCTGCACGATGCGCTTCGCCGTGAAGGTCGACGGCGAAGCGGTGTTCGTGCAGTTCGCATGACGAAGGATGCCGTCGCGATGAGCGCCGCCCCGAACGAAGGTTCCGCCAAAACCGTCACGCGGTCGACCTGCTGCTACTGCGGCGTCGGCTGCGGCGTGCTCATCGAAACGCAGGACGGCCGCGTCACCGGCATCGCCGGCGATCCCGAGCATCCGGCCAACTTCGGCCGGCTCTGCACGAAGGGGCTCACGCTCCCGCTGACGGCGGCGAGCGACGCAGGCCGTGCGCTGCGGCCCGAGATGCGCCTGACGCGCGACTCGGGGCGCGAACCGACCGACTGGTCCCACGCACTCGATCACGTCGCGGCGCGTTTTGCCGACGTGATCGAGCGCGACGGACCCGACGCAGTGGCGTTCTATATTTCCGGGCAGCTCCTGACCGAGGACTACTACGTCTTCAACAAATTGTCGAAGGGGCTGATCCGCACGAACAACATCGACACGAACTCGCGCCTGTGCATGTCGAGCGCGGTGACCGCGTACAAAAAAGCGCTCGGCGCCGACGGCCCGCCGACGTGCTATGAGGATCTCGAACTCGCTCGCACGGTGCTGTTCGCCGGCAGCAACATGCCGTACGCGCACCCCGTGCTGTTCCGGCGTTTGGAAGAAGCGAAAGCGAACGATCCGTCGATCAAATGGATCGTCGTCGACCCGCGGCGTACCGACGTCGCCGCGCTGGCTGATCTGCATCTCGCGATCACCCCGGGCACCGATGTCGCGCTGTTCAACGGCATGTTGCATCACATGATCTGGGAAGGCGCACTCGACCCGGCCTTCATCGCGCAGCACACGAACGGGTTCGATGAACTGAAGGCGCTCGTGCGCGGCTACACTCCGCGCATGGCCGCCGAGATATGCGGCATCACCGAGGCCGATCTGCTTCAAGCCGCCGAGTGGTTCGCGACGAGCCCCGCCGCGCTTTCGCTCTATTGCATGGGGCTGAACCAGTCGAGCCACGGCACCGACAAGAATCTCGCGCTCATCAACCTGCATTTGGCCACGGGCCAGATCGGCAAGCCCGGCGCGGGGCCGTTCTCGCTCACGGGCCAGCCGAACGCGATGGGCGGACGCGAAGTGGGCGGCATGGCCACGATGCTCGCCGCGCACCGCGATATCGGCAACGCCGAACACCGCGCGCAAATCGAAGACCTGTGGGGCGTGAGCGGATTGTCCGCGCGGCCGGGCCTTCCGGCAGTCGACATGTTCGACGCGGTGGCGCAAGGCAAGATCAAGGCGATCTGGATCGCTTGTACGAACCCCGTTCATTCGATGCCCGACATCGAACGCGTACGCAAGGCGCTGCGCACGGCCGAATTCGTCGTCGTGCAGGAAGCGTTCATGCAGACCGACACCGTGCCGTATGCCGACGTCGTGCTGCCGGCCGCGAGCTGGGGCGAGAAGTCGGGCACGGTCACGAATTCCGAACGGCGGATCTCACGCGTGCGCGCGGCCGTGGAGCCCCCCGGCGAGGCGCGCCCGGACTGGTGGATCGCGAACGAGATCGCGAAGCGGCTCGAAGCCCGGCTTGCGCGCTCTTCCTCTTCCGGCACATCGGGCACGGCCACGAAGCTGTTTTCCTTCGATTCTCCGCAGGATGTTTTCGACGAACACCGGGCGCTGACGGTAGGCCGGGACCTCGACATCGAGGGGCTCACCTACGCGCGGTTGGAAACCGACGGCCCTCAACAATGGCCCTTTCCGGCCGGCGCCGCGGCAGGCGACGCGCGCCGCTACACCGATGGCGTCTTCGCCACGCCCGACGGCCGCGCCCGCTTTCACGCGACGGCCTACTTGCCCGTGGCCGAGCCGGCCGACGCGCGCTACCCGTTCCGCCTCCTGACGGGCCGGTTGCGCGATCAATGGCACGGCATGAGCCGCACCGGGCGTACAGGTGCGCTCTTCAATCACGCCCCCGAAGCGACGCTTTCGATGCGGCGTGAAGATGCCTTGCGCCGGGGGCTGAAGGAAGGCGACCTGGTGACGATCGCGAGCCGCCGAGGCCGCCTCGTCTTGCCGCTGGAGATGACTGACGATTTAGCGTCGGGCACGGTCTTCGCCGCGATGCATTGGAGCGGCCAATTCCTCTCGAGCGGAGGCATCAACGAGGCGACGATCGGCGCCGTCGATCCCGATTCCGCGCAGCCCGAACTGAAGCATGCCGCCGTGCGCATCGAACCGGCGAAGCTGCCCTGGCGTCTTGCAGCGGCCAAGCGCGGCGACGTGCTTGCCTTGCGCGAGGCCGTGCAGCCGCTGCTCGCCGAGCGCCGCTATGCATCGATCCGCGTCGAAGGGGACGATCTGCTGGTCGTGACAGCCGCCGATGTCGATGCGGACACGTCGTGGACCGAACGGCTCCACGATGCGTTAGGATTGGCGCGTGGCGACGATCTGCTCGAATACCGCGACGCGCGTCGCGGCCGCGCGCAGCGCGTCGCCTGGGATGGAGAACTCGTCGACGGCTTCCTGCTGACCGGCGAAACGAGCCCTGCCGCGGCGCTGATCGAGCAAATTCGCTCGGCCGCGCCCTGGCAAGGCCCGCGTCATGCGATCGTCCTGCTCGGCGGGGATACGCCCATGCGCGCCGCAACGCCGCGCGCACGCGTGGTCTGCAGTTGCAAGCAAGTCACGCAACCGCAAATCGAGCAGGCGATTGCCGGCGGCGCGGGGCTCGACGAATTGAAATCGACGCTCGGCTGTGGCACCGTCTGCGGCTCGTGCGTCCCTGAGATCAAGCGATTGCTGAGCGCGACGACGCTCGCGTGATTGCGTTGCCCACCGTGTAGATGCTGCGAATTTTGCTCGTCACCGATACCGACAAACCGATCGGCGAACTGCGCGAGGCGCTTGCACGCCTCGGCTATGACATGCTGCCCGAGGCGGCGGCGCCGCACGCCTTGACGAAAGTCGTCGAGCGCGAACGGCCCGACGTCGTCATCATCGATACGGAATCGCCCTCGCGCGATACGCTGGAACACCTTGCGGTGATGAACGAAACGGCCCCTCGCCCTGTGGTCATGTTCAGTCACGACGCGAATCAACAGCTGATCCGCTCGGCTGTCGACGCCGGCGTGACGGCGTACATGGCCGAAGGCCTCGCCCCGGACAAACTCGCGCCGATCCTCGAAGTCGCGCTCGCGCGCTTTGCGCATGAAGAGAAATTGCGGCAACGCTTGGCGAAAGCCGAAACCGAACTCGACGAGCGCAAAACGATCGACAAGGCCAAACGCCTGCTGATGGAGCGCGGCAAACTCTCCGAACACGACGCCTACGCCACGCTGCGCAAACGCGCGATGGATGCCGGCGTGCGGTTGGCCGACATCGCGCGCCGCGTGCTCGACGCGGCTGACTCTTCCAGGTAGCCAAAGCAATGGATATCGCCACGCCTGCCGACGACATTCCGGAGAAAACGCATCTTCGGATCGGCTTCGTCGCGCTTTCAGATGCCGCGCCGCTCGTCGCGGCCAAGGTGCTCGAATTCGGCCATCGACACGGGCTGACGCTCGAGCTATGCCGTCAGCCGTCATGGGCGGCCGTGCGGGACAAACTGCTCTCGGGAGAAATCGACTGCGCGCACGCGCTGTATGGGCTCGTCTACGGTGTAGAACTCGGCATCGGCGGGCCGCGCGACGAGATGGCGATCTTGATGGTGCTCAATCGCAACGGGCAGGCGATTACGTTGTCCACGCAGCTTGCCCGCGCACTCGATGCAAAGGGCGACTTGAAATCGGCGTTGGCCACGCTGGGCCGGCCGCCGGTTTTCGCGCAGACGTTCCCGACTGGTACGCATGCGCTTTGGCTCTATTACTGGCTGGCCGCGCAGGGTGTTCACCCGCGCGACGACGTGGAAAGCGTCGTCATCCCGCCGCCGCGGATGGTGGATGCATTGGAGCGCGGCACGCTCGACGGTTTTTGCGCGGGCGAGCCTTGGAACGCCGTGGCCGAAGCGCGCGGAGCCGGCGAGACTGTCATCGCCACGAGCCAGATTTGGCCGAATCATCCGGAGAAGGTGCTGGCGTGTCGGCATGAATTCGTCGAACGCTATCCGGCGACGACGCGCGCGTTGGTGCGCACGATGCTCGAAGCTTGTCGCTGGGTAGACGAGATCGAGCACCGCGACGAGATCTCGGCATGGCTCGCCAAGCCCGACGCGCTCGACGTGCCGCGCGAACTCATTGCGTCCCGGCTCAGCGGCCGGGAAGGCGGCAAACGCTTTGGGCGTGCGCCGCTGCCCGTGTCGTTCTTCGACGGCGGCGCGGTTAACTACCCGCGCGTGGCGGAGGGGCGCTGGTTCCTCGCGCAATATCGGCGTTGGGGGTTGCTACGCGAGCCGGATGCCTTAGCCGTAAGCGATGAGGCCATTGCCGCGCGTGTCAATCAAACGGCGCTCTATCGGGAAGCGGCGGCGCGGGCCGGGGTTCCGGCGCCGGGGGCAGGCTGGGAAGATGGGCATGCCGATGTGTTTTGCGATGGGGCGGTTTGGCGGTAAGAATGCCGTGATGTCGTCGGCAGCGACGCTCAAATGCAGCCATCGCTGCAGCGCGCTGGCAATTTGCGCTACCCCAGCGGACTCACCCCAATGAGCCAGCGGTGCAGCGCAAACGCGAAAACGCCCCACGCGATCAGCCCGACGATCATGGTTTTCGTATCGCCAGTCAGCGTCCCTGCCGGATAGCGGACCCCTGCAGCGCGATCGCGGCGCCGCAAAACGACCGCGCCGACAGCGCCCCACACGAAAAACACCGCGAATAACACCACCGCATTGAGCGTCCCGTTCGCAAGCAGATGCCCGAGCGCCCAGACGGCCACGCCGGCCATCATCGGATGTCCGATCGATTGTTTGATGCGATTGCCCGGCACATAAGCCGCGGCGATCAGCACGAATGCAATGAGAACGAGCAGCGCCGTCAAATGTCGCGCCCCGGCAGGCGGCGACCACAGTAAGGACGGCACGCGCCGCGCTACACCGTAACCCCACACGATCAAAACGAGCCCAACGAGCGAAGCCACGGAATAAAGGCCTTTCCATCCCTGCTCGCCGAAACGCGCAACCTGAGCGTCGCGCCATGCCGGCGCGACGAGCCGCGTGCAGTGCACGCCGATGAAAACGATCAAGCCCAGAACCAATATCGCCATGTCGTCCCTCTCTTCTTATTGACTGCGGACAGCGTCGTTCCATGCGAAATGCGAACTGCGCAATGGGCAACACTCAACGTGACCTACGACTCCTGGGCGCCGTTCACCGCTTCATCCGGCCGAGCGCCGACGCAACGACATCAGCGTGTCGCCGCGATGACCTGCGCCATGGCAGCCGTCAACTTCTTCGCAAATGGGACGTGCAAAAACTCGTTCGGCCCGTGCGCATTCGATTTCGGCCCGAGCACGCCGCACACGACGAATTGCGATTTCGGAAACCCCGCCTGCAACACGTTCATCAACGGGATCGTGCCGCCCTGCCCGATGAACGCGCAATCGGCGCCGAAATGCGCCCGCGACGCCTCGTTCAGCGCTTGCCCCAGCCACGGCGCCAGATCCGGCGCGTTCCAGCCGTTGGCGCTCGCATCGGGC